>PBKU01000025.1 GCA_002722175.1 Magnetovibrio sp. | reverse complement strand
TCCTAACTCAAAAAGCCAAAAAAACTTTCCAAAATTGGGTTGCTACTCAGGACTACAAAATTCAGAAAAAAATCCCTATACCTGCAATTACAGATCAAGAATTCTTAAATAAAAACTTACCCTCTAGAGCTGTACATCAAGGAATTGCTGCACTCGTTAAAGTACTCCCAGCGACATGTTTGAAAGACCTAATCAGACAATCAAAACGCGTCGAAACAGCTCATGTTATAATTTTGGATCAGGTAACAGACCTACAAAACATTGGTGCCGTTCTGCGTTCCGCACAAGCTTTTGGAGCAATTGCTGTCGTTATTCAAACAAGGCATGCGCCTCAAAACTCTGGTTTGCTGGCTAAAGCTGCATGTGGGGCGATTGAAGAGGTGCCTATTGTTAAGGTGCCTAATTTAGTTCGCGCTATAACTAATTTAAAAAATGCAGGCTTTTGGGTAATAGGGCTTGATGCGAATGTTAATCGGTCATTCGCGGACATTACTTTTGACAATAAAACAGCCCTTGTGCTTGGCTCTGAAGGAACTGGGCTTCGGCATTTAACTGCAAAAACTTGTGATGAAACAGTAAAAATTACAATTTCAAATAATTCTAATTGTTTAAATATTTCGAATGCAGCGGCTATCGCTCTTTATGAAATTACGCAGCCAAGAAACCAAGGTAATCACGGGGCCAAAAACGTAGCTAACTCGGCAAAAATAAAACGGCCGTAGGCTAACTAAAAGTTATATAACTTTTGACAATCAGAAAAATGTATTTTTTTGCCTGAAGACTTTGAAATTATTGTTATTAAGTAATTCATCAGCAATAATGGCCTCAAAATTACCCTGTAGAGTTCTTAGGGACGGTTAGATATGTACCAACGCAAAGTTGTAGTTTCTCTATCAGTACATAATACCAGAGACCCAAAAGTGCCGCGTGCCGCCATAGCTCAACTGGTAGAGCAATCGCCTTGTAAGCGATAGGTTGAGGGTTCAAGTCCTTCTGGCGGCACCACTACCTAACTATTTTATATACTAACCCACCGTTCTAGTTCTAATTATGCCAAAGCTCACTTGATAAACGATTTTCAGATAATCTTTGCTTTAAAGTTCATACGTTCGCCTACCTTAGCTCTTGTAGGGGCTCTACCCCCACCGAATGGAGACCAGAAGCGATTACAGATCGCACGCTTTCGACCAAAGCGAGCCTGCATCTTGTTAACTCCGGATCTCTTGGATTCAGAAACTTTAAATCTGCTTCCTCTTTTCCTTTATTCCACAATGCGTGAAAAAGCGAAGCTAAATCATACAAATAAAACGCCACGCGATGAGGTTCTAACGATATGGCAGCACTTTCAACGATTTGTGGCCATGCAGATAGCGTTTTAATAATGTTTAGTTCCGATCTGTTTCTAATCTTCCCCAATTCTGCAGCGGCTAAAGATACAGGGTCCAAGTCTTTTTTCGGAAAGTGTTGACCTGCATGTCTCAAGATAGAACAGCACCGCGCATGGGCATATTGCACGTAAAAAACGGGATTATCGCGAGTTTGTTCTAAAACTTTCTCTAAGTCAAAGTCCATCTGGCTATCGTTGCTTCGAGTTAGCATTATGAAACGGATAATATCTTTTCCAACTTCATCAATTACACTTCTTAATGTTACAAAATCTCCTGACCGCTTTGACATCCGCACCGGTCTCCCCGCTTTCTTTAAATGCACTATCTGGCAAAGCTTTACTTCTAACTGGCCTTTCCCTTCTGTAATACCAGAGACTGCAGCTTTCATACGGTCGATATAGCCGGCGTGATCAGCTCCCCAAATATTAATCATGCGACGAAATCCGCGATTAAATTTAAGAAAGTGGTTAGCGATGTCACTTGCAAAATAAGTCCATTCACCGTTTGTTTTTTTTAATGCCCGGTCTGAATTGTCACCAAACTTTGTGGCCCTAAACAACAACTGAGGTCTCTTTTCCCAGTTGTCTTGCGCACCGCTGCCTTTTGGTCGAGAAAGCACTCCCGTATACACTAAGTTTTTCTCTTTAAGAAAATTAAACATCTGATCAACCCATCCTGCATCAACGACCTCACCCTCCGACGTAAAAACTTCCTGATGCACGCCGAGAGCACTAAGGTCGGCACGGATCAACTCCATCATCTTGGCTGAAGAAAATTCGCTAAACAAATTCAACCATTCAGTTTCTGGCTTTTTTTGCCATTTAGCGCCATATAAATTTGCAAGCTCTTGACCAATGCCAATCAAATATTCACCAGGATAAAGACCCTCTGGCATTTCTCCAATATCATCGCCGAGAGCTTGGCAATAGCGCATATGAGCTGAACGTCCGAGTGCTGCTATTTGAGCCCCTGCATCGTTTATATAATATTCTCTAGTTACTAAGTAGCCTACTTTCTCTAACAAATTTGAAATTACATCGCCAAACACTGCTCCTCGGGCGTGCGCTATATGCAAGGGGCCTGTTGGATTAGCCGACACATACTCAACATTTACCTTGTCACCGTTACCAAAATTAGCATCGCCATAGGCGGCGCCAATACTAAGAATTTGGCGCAACTGTTCATGCCAAAACTTATTTTCTAAGGTTAAATTTATAAAGCCTGGCCCCGCAATCCCTACTTCTTCTACATGGTCTATTTTTCTCAATTCACCAGCAAGCAATGACGCAATTTGTTTAGGCTCTTCACCAACTGACCGGGACAAAACCAAGGCCGCATTGCTCGCTAGGTCACCATGAGCTAGATTTTTTGAGAGCTCAAATTTTATCGATGAAACATCTAAGTTTTTTGGCAAAGCACCTTCTTCTGAAAAACTAGCTATAATACGCAAAATTTCTTTACGAAAGTACTCAAAAATATTCATTTAGGTTCCCTCAGCCTAATAGAAAAAAGAGTGCAGGGAGCTTAGAACTAACGCCTGAAAAAAGCTTCAAGAATATTGAATATCGTTTGTTCTGTAAACTGACCTATTTTCTCTCATCATTTAGATTTTTTTCTCAGAAAAATCCGGTTATCTGATTACTGCTATTTCAGGAAAAAAATAAAATTAGCGTTACAGAAATCAAATCAAAAATCGTACGAATCTAGAATTTTAAAACCTCATTTATTCTAACGTACAACGTCCAATAAATACACGAATTGGACAAGTTAAAGAAAAAGAGCAAAAAAGTAGAATGTTTTCTATATTAATTCCCATTAATATTATTAATATAACAGAAAACTCAGCAATAAATGTTCTGGGCAAATAATCTATTATTAAACAGATAAAAAAAACTAAATACACTATAAATAAAAGTTAAGCACCCGAATTCGTTTCGCATTCTTAAAAAAATACTAATAGGACAATATGGCAAAAAACGATCAAACCCAGAAAAGGTTCAGCCAAATTCGCAAGCAACTTATAAAAATTCGTGAAGATATTAAAAATATCTCAACTATAAGTGCGGATTTTCGTAAACCGGTGACCCTTGATCAACAAATGGTAGGCCGTCTTTCCCGAATAGATGCTATGCAAAATCAAGAAATGCAATTAGAAAGTGAACGAAGACGCCAAATTGAAATTGAACGCGTTGAATCGGCACTTAGAAGATTAAAACATGGTACGTTTGGAAACTGTATTGTTTGCGGTGAAAAAATAGAAATTAACCGCATAAAGAATGACCCTACTGTGCCAACCTGCATTGAATGTGCAAAAACATAACAGGCTCTTTGGTTTAGCACCTAATTCTAATTGTGTTAATCCACGACGTACTGGCTAGGTAATTGGCGACGCAAAAACAATAATTGAAACCTAGCGGAGTGAAGAATCATCGATAGCGTTGCACCAACAAAAGCACCCTTCATTAACCCTAATATCCCATGATCCTCAAAAAAAGCAAAGAAATAAGCAACACTAACCATGACGATAAGAAAAGAACAGCCCTGCATCAAACTTGGCACCCAAATATCTCGACACCCCCTAAGCGCACTTGACATTATTGCTTGCCCCCCATCGACAGCAAGAATAAACGCTATAAAAGCGACTAAAGGCGATGCAAGGGATAACACTTCATTATCGTTAGTATAAAAACTAACAAGTGTCTGTGAATAGAAGAAAAAAAGGCAGCCAAATAATCCCATTATAACGGAGTTAAGGGCCAAACCAAGCCAACCCGCCACGGCAATATCTCTATTATTTGAGCGGCCATACGCTATTCCAACCAACACCGATGTCGCCGATCCGACCCCAGTGGCGATCATAAATACAATAGCAAACATGTTAAATGCAATCGTGTAGCTAGCCAAAGATGCCGGACCTAGCCAACCGGCAAAAATATTTAATATAGCAAAGCTAGATGACTCAATCCCAATACTGACCCCAGAAGCATATCCAATACGCCGTTGGACCCGCCAAGCGCTGACGTCACTAGGGTGCTTAATGCGAACCCCGTAACGGTCCCTGTCATGCATCCACCAGACATACGAAGTCAGACCAACGCATAAGAAAAACCGAGAAACTGTTGTGGCCCATGCTGCCCCCGCAGCCCCCATAGCCTCACCGGATTCTCCGCTGTGAATCAAATAATCATTAAGAAAAATGTTGAGAATGTTTGCTGCAATCATAAAAACCATTCCCGGAATCGGACGTTTGATAGATTCTAAAAATAACATTGTTGAAAGAAACAAGACGTTTGCGGGTAATCCAAGCCCGATGATAAAGGTGACTTCTCCCCCACCTTTTGCAAGATCTTCAGTCTGACCTAAAAGGATTAATACTTCGTCGCCAAAAAATCCAAAGATCATTCCAACCGTACCTAATAACAAAGAATATTTTATTGATCGTCGCCACGCTGCGCCGCATTCAGAAAACCTTTTAGCACCATATGCATTCGAAGAGATAACCATTGTCCCCATTATCAAACCAAGGGAGCCTAATAAAAAAGGGATAATAACTGCTATTCCAATTGCTTGGTATGCGAGTTGAGTCGAGTTATAGTTCCCGACCATAAGAGTATCTGCCGTCACTATTAGTAGAATTCCCATTCGACTGACGATTGTGGGTAACGACAATTGGAAAAGCTCTTTTATATGTGATTTAATACTAATGTAGAGAGAGGAACGTTGGTCACCCCCATGGTCCAAAATATTTTTTTTTGGCACACCTATCCTCATAAATCTGAATTGCAGCAGGAATACCTGAGGCTATGACTTGTTTTCATATGATTCAAAGCGAATTATTAATAGATATGAAAGTCACAACTCTAATTAACTCATTAATTTATCAACACTCTTGAGGAGTTTTACTAGTTCATTATTGCAATCACCTATTTTTTTCGTTTCAGAAACTGTCATTGCTAGATAATCCCGGCAGCGACCATAAGTTCCGGACGCCCCTGCTATTATCCAAGCCATCTCTTCCTCAGGTAATTTTCCAGCATATTGGATATGTTGGTCATCAACAACAAAGGCAAGAGCTTTGATAGCTAGGTCATTACAAACTAATATCGAAACCCATTCAGGATTATAAATACCAGTCGCCATTTCTCTTTCCCAGAGAGCTGCCCAGGCCTTTTCTACATTTTTATCCTCTATTTGAAATGCAACACCAATAGTCTCCTTTCCTGTTTTTTCCAGGCAAAGCCCTAACCCTGGACGCTCTGAAGTGCCCCGTGCAACACAAGACCAGATATGAAATTTTCTCTCATAACCTGGAAGAACAGCCTCAACACGCTTTTTATATTTGAAACAAGGATTCCACATAAGCGACCCATACGCAAAAATCCATATATCTTGGTTAACAGGTCTAGTGCCCCTTATCCTTCCTAAAACCTCTTTCTTCCTAGTATCTGTAAGGTGCTTAAGTGGCTGACATGGGAATCGATTAATGGCTTGCTTCATTTTGCCTCAAAAATCTTGCTCTTTAATTTTTCTAAATACTATGTCCGGCCAATCATCTTGGGTTTTTTGCAAGTGCCAATTATTCCTCGCCAGAAAAACTAAAGATTCATCATAACCCTGAGAAATTGCTGTCCGGTTTGAATTCACAAATTTTTTAAGCATGTTCTTATCCTCTGAAAAAATCCAACGGGCCGCATATAATTCTGTTGCCTCAAAATTAACCGGGATCTCATACTCTGTTCTGATGCGATCGGCCAATACATCAAATTGTAAATTACCTACTACACCGACAACCCAGTCTGTACCTATCAGGGGTTTAAAGACGCTAGCCACACCTTCTTCAGCGAGTTGAAACAGCGCTTTCGAGAGGTGCTTAGCCTTCAAAGGGTCTGTTGGTCGAACTTTCTGCATTAACTCTGGAGCAAAAGAAGGTATTCCAGAAAATTGTAGGTTTTCCCCTTCAGAAATTGCATCACCTATTCGGAGGCTTCCGTGGTTTGGTATCCCTATAATGTCACCGGCCCACGCTTCATCCGCTACTTTGCGATCACTAGCTAGAAAAAGTATTGGGTTATGGGTGTTGATAAATTTATTACTCCTTAAATGAAAAAGTTTCATGCCACGTATGAATTTCCCTGACACCAGACGAAAAAATGCGATTCTATCACGATGCTTTGGATCCATATTAGCTTGTATTTTAAAAACAAAGCCTGAAACTTTTTTTTCTGAAGGATCAATTGTCCTTTTGAGCGTTTCTTTTGGGCGAGGCGACGGGGCACGTTTGATCAACCCATCCAGTAACTCACCAACACCAAAATTATGCATAGCACTCCCAAAATAGACCGGGGTCAATTGTCCATTAAGATATGAATCCAGTTCAAGAGGGGGACAAACCCCACACGCCACTTCGACTTCAGAGCGAAATTGCGATAAGATATTTGCAGGCACTATTTTATCAAGTTTAGTATCACCAACACCCTGGCAATATTCACCACTTTCTGGAACCATATTTTTCATTCGCCGGAAGAGAATTATTCGATCTTCAATCAAGTCATAGCATCCCACAAAATCTCGCCCCATTCCTATAGGCCATGTCGCAGGTGAGACGTCTAAAGCAAGAGTTTGCTCAATATCTTCAAGCAACTCAAACGGGTCTTTGCAGTCGCGATCTAATTTGTTGATGTAAGTTATTATTGGCAAATCACGCAACCGACAAACTTCAAATAATTTTTTTGTTTGAGCTTCTATACCTTTGGCGCCATCAATTACCATAATTACCGAATCAACCGCAGTAAGGGTACGGTAGGTATCCTCACTAAAATCCTCATGACCTGGAGTGTCTAGTAGATTAAACGTATAACCGCCATATTCATAGGTCATAACAGAAGAAGCTACTGATATTCCCCTCTCTTGCTCAACTTTCATCCAATCTGAGCGTGCCCGCCGTCGCTCGCCCCTCGCCTTAACTTCGCCAGCCTTTTGAATCGCACCGCCAAAAAGCAATAGTTTTTCCGTTAACGTAGTTTTGCCAGCATCCGGGTGAGAAATTATGGCAAAAGTCCGCCGGTTATTAATATCATCAGGGGTTGTATTCATCTTATTTTATCTTTAATTTTTACAAATTACTTTTAATCTAGACTAAAGAATTCCCCTTCAAGTACAGGGTCTTTGATCTTAACCTAAATTTAAACTGTCTCGCTATGATCCGACAAAATCAAAATCCGACTCACTTAGATATTCTGAAGGATGCCGATATGTTGTTGATAAGAAGTATTAGATTTAACTCTTTTACGCTTTTTTTATAGTCCTTTTTGTTCGACATTAAGTTTACATCAAGATATCCATGCCATACTTTAAACATAAAATCTTTAGCTAATTAAGTGCCAGAATTCTCATTAAGCGCGGCGCGGAATTGGGCTATTGATCCAGATTTTAGATAAGTGAGCGCGCACATTAGAGCAAAATCTTTCTCTTCTCCTTTCTCTTCTCCTATCACCGGACATTGTGTTTCAAAAAAAGTTATGTTCCCTTCGATAGGCAGACTTTCTAAACCTTTAATTGCACCTGGCAAATCAACTTCACGGGGAATATTGGGATTAATAGATTCATTTTGATTTCTTTTATTAGCCTTCAATAGAACAATATCTGGCGTGACCCCAGTCGCTTGGATTGTATTTCCAGATGGGGCATAATAAAGCGACGTTGTCAACCTAAGTGCACCTTCTACAGGCATAGGCATGATGGTTTGCACTGAACCTTTTCCAAAACTAGTGCTCCCCATAATTGTTGCTCTACCATGAAACTGCAATGCACTTGCCACTATTTCGGAAGCAGAAGCTGAACCATTATTAATCAGCACCACTATCGGTATCCCTCTAACCACATCACCCTTTTTCGCTGTGTATGAGCGTATATTTGAAGGGGTGCGACCTCTGATTGAAACAATTTCGCCACTGTCAAGGAAATCATCTGCTACCTGAACTGACTGATCCAATAGCCCTCCGGGATTATTTCGTAGATCAATAACAATCCCTGTTAATCCTGGTCCAAGTTCAGCCTTAATTCGAATTAGAGCCTTTCGCAATTCCCGTTGGGTTTTTTCTGAAAATCTAATTATCCTTATATAGCCGACTGCACCATTAATCTTCCAACGAATAGCTTTAACTTTTATGACAGCACGCACAATTCGAAAGTCTAGCTCCGAAGATTCATCCCGACGTATACGCAATAAGATAGAGGTCCCAGGCGCACCACGCATAATTCTGACAGCTTCGGACAGGGTCTTCCCTAAAACTGGAATTCCATCAATATGGGTGATAAAATCGCCGGCCTGAATGCCGGCGCGTGATGCCGGTGTATCCTCAATAGGAGCAATCACCTTGATCAGACTATCTTGCATAGTGACTTGAATCCCTAATCCACCAAATTCTCCTTTGGTTTGTGAAAAGCTATCCCGAAATTCCTCTGCATCCATGAACCCTGAATGAGGATCTAATGATGCTAGCATTTTCCTCAGCGCTGACTCTGTGGCCATTTTGATGGTAAATTTTGCGTTAGACTTTTCTTTGAATTCTTTCATTCCAGTAATAGCATTGTCGATTAATTGTCTTTCGCCAATTTTTCTTACATAGTGGCTACGTATCCGTTTGAATGCAAAACGAAAATAATCTAATTTTTCTTCATCAGCATTTGGAGCTACATTATAATAAACCTGTTCAAAGCGAGCGAGTTCAGCCTCAACGTGGGGCGGAAAAGTGGCTTTCCCTAGGAATTCCTGCAACACCTCAGTTGGTGTTCGGTTTGAGAGGCAGCCCGACAAAACTAGCAAACAAACAAATAAAGTGCCAATTTTGGTAAAATGATAGATTAATCCAGTTAAATTTGATTGCATATCAGTCAACTACTTCCCGCTTTTCGCAATAAGCAAACAGATCTTGCTGTTTTTTTGTTTATTAAACTGCTACTTCCATATAAGTGAAACCTGAAATAGTTTAATAAGAACAAATCGGCAAACACATCAAGCTGTCTGAACACTTTTTGAACCCGCTCGATATTAAGATTTGAACACAAATCGTCGTCATTATTTTTTTTGTAGGGCAGAAAAATTAATTTTTAGAGGACGAATACAACTCCTTAAGAGTCCAGATTGCAGATAAAAATAACATTACAGCACCTAATTGGTGTAAAGACGCTAAGCTAATTGGAACAACTAAAAGAAGGGTCGAAATTCCAAGTACAACTTGAATTGCTATAATAAATAAAAGCATACAAATTGCTACCCAAACCCGTCCGTTGGTGCCCATTTTTCCCGCTCGAAAAAATAAACTTACGCACGTAAAAAACGTAAAAATTGCTAACCACCGATGATCAAATTGGACGGATGCTAAGTTCTCAAAAACATTAATATACCATGGAGTTAATTCAAAATAGCCTTCTGGAAAAAAGCGACCGTCCATTAAAGGAAATTCATTATAAACAAAACCTGCATCTAAACCTGCTACTAATGCGCCTGAAAGTATAGTAATGACCACAAGAATAATTATGCCTTTCACATGCAATATAAGCTTCTTCTGATTATTATCTAGCTCTATTGGTACGATTGGCTTCAATAGGCCAAGTGCAACCCAAAAAATGTACCCCAGAATAACAAATGCTACAAAAAGATGAATTGCTAATCTATATTGGCTAACATCCGGTTCATTTGCTAAACCGCTTTTCACCATCCACCATCCTATAAACCCTTGAGAAGCGCCCAAACACAGCATTAAAATTAATTTAGGATATAGATATCTCGGGATCATTTGACGAAAAGAAAAATAAATAAACGGAATTAAAAATATCAATCCAATTAACCGACCAAAAAATCGATGAATAAATTCAAGCCAAAATATATTTTTAAACTCCTCTAAGGTCATCCCTTTGTTGTAAACCCTATATTCAGCAAATTTCTTATAATTATCAAACTGTTCATGCCAAGATTCTTTGTCCATGGGTGGCAGCCAACCAGTTATTGGTTTCCACTCAACCATTGATAAGCCAGAGTGCGTTAAACGTGTTAATCCGCCAATAAAAATTATGATGAAAACCATAAAACCAACGGTTAACAACCAATATGCGATAACCCGTTCAGTCTGACTGGAGCATATCGAAGAAAAAGGTTTGGCCATAATCAGTTGAATGTCAAAGTGCAAAATTTGTATTTAAAATAGCAAGAATGATACATAGGTATTATCTTTAATCTAAATCAAGGTTTTTAGTAACAATATCAACTTTGCATAACCCTAAAATAATGTCCCATAACAGAGAGTATCAAAAAATTTAACTGGCACTAATTGTTTGAGCAGCCATTTCTCAAAAGATTAATGACTCGACACGCTACAATTCATGGATACCCTTTTAACGATAACCATGATTTTGTTGGAGGAAACACACGATAAATGCCTATTTAGCTTTCCCGACCTAATGCACGGGTTAAAATCATATAGACCTTCCCTATGTCAGAGCTTAAAAACGTCGCATTCATAATGTTATTGTCATCACGTTTTCTCGACAGTTCCAATAATTCTGAAAATTCTTCAATATAGCGATTTACATAATCCCTAAACTCTGCATCTTCCCGACATTTCTTCGCGATTGCATTCAACCGCCTTTTTTCTCTAAAACCTAACATTTTCCGTACAAAAATACCTTTATCACCCTTGTTGTAACGACGCCATTCATCTTCAGTGATCTTTGTTTCAAGCAACCGATTCATATCAACTGAAACTGATTGTAGTTTCTCTGCTATAAATGTAGCTTGCTGCATAAACTCAATCGCACTAACTTTCTTGGTTTGACTTGTTAAATTTTTATAAAGCTGTTCCGCCCTCTCTGATGCCTGCCGCATTCCTTCTACCCGTTGCACAAAAACCTCATTAATTGCATGAGATTTGTTGGAAAAGTCGTTGGTAATTTCTGACATACGATTGCTATAAGAACCAACTGATTTGTCCCAAAGAGAGATTTTATCAATTGCTTCACTAGTATTTTTTATCAGAGCAGTAGAACGTTGGGAAAGTGCCTCGTCTAAAGAGCCAATCCCTTTTGTAGTATGTGAATAAGCCGTTGCCAAATCAATCAATTGACGTCTTAAAGCCTCTGCACCATTATCAGTTTTCTGAATTATTTCCTGTGTTTTAGCTTCGACAGCCTTAAATTCATTTCGAAGAAAATCGCCAACTTCTGATATCTTGTCAAATTGTGTTTTAATTTCTTCTGTTGTGTTTTCCACAAGACTACTCCTCCGGCTCATCGATTCACCGGTCTCTTCTAGTTCTGCAGTCGCCTTTTGCGAGATATCCCGAAGCTTATCAAAACTTTCGCGAAGCCCACGCCCCATTTCTTTCATACCAACAACATTCTGTTGCATCAGATTATTCAGATCACGGCTTGCATCGTGAATTTTCCCAGTAACTGACTCAAATTCACTAGATGTCTGCTGACTAATTTGATTGGCTTCACCACCTTGACGGCGCAATGAATCACCCACATTGCCCAATAGTTGCGCCGCTTTTTCTGCTGTTGCTTGAACCTCATGGCTGCGATTACTTATCTCATCGCTTACATGTCCTATCCTAGCCACAGCGTCGTTAGACGCGACATTTATACCGCTCGATTGCTGTCGCAGGATTTCAGAAAAGGAATGAACTTGACGGTGTGCAGTATCGTAAGCAATACCCAACTCCTCTGAACTCGCATGAAGTGTTTCCCCTACGTCACCAAGACGACTCCTCGCACGCCCAAGTGATACATTAAACTCCTCAACAAATTGGTTTAGGCTCTTATCCATAGTGGAGAGAATTTCTGCCGATTTATTGGCTTCCTGGTTAGCATGACCAGTCCTCTCCACTAATTTATCAGCCACCTGATTAATGAGCTCAATAGAATCACCCGACACACGTTTAAGCTCGCTCTGACCAGAAGAAAGTGCATTTGTTGCTTTTGCTGAAGAAGTTTCAAGAACTGTGGAACCATCATTTATCGCAGCAGTAGCATCAACTAGGCGTTGTGTCGCTTCGGAGCTTAATATACCTAGCTCGCTGGATCGCTTTTTAATCAGATTCCCTGCGCTATCTAATTGACCATAGGCCCTGTCAAAGATCTCTGTAAGGTCTTCAGCTTGTGTATGCAAAAGCTCATTAACCAGAGTAAGTAATTGGTTTGCACGTTCTGACGACGCAGCAACCTCGCTAGTTTGCTCGCGTAATTGTAAATTAAATGTTCCGACCTGGTCTGCTGCACGGCTTGATGTATTAGCCGCTTCTACTGAACTCTCACGCAGCACTTCAGAAACGGTGCGTATTTTTTGCACGGCCTCATCCGACGTAACTACTAGATCAGAGAGTCGCCGAGAAATGTCCTGGTCAAGCCCTTCCAAACGATTTTGAGTTCCCTCTGCTGCAAGGTTTAACTCGTTAGCATGCCCATGAAGTGTTTCACCTGCCTCTTGTAAAATATTACTCGCCCTAGCAGATATTATGCCTAATTTATCTGCATTTACCTCTAGATTTTGGATTACCCGAGTCAAATTATTTTCTGTATTATCCGCCAAGGAAGACAATGTTTGATTCTCATCTTTCAAAATATTGCTATAATTTTGTATTTTGCTTGCAGCACTTGATGAAAGCTTTTCAATCCCTTCTAAGTGCTCCTTTGCATCCTGCACTATTTCATTTGTATGAATCGCTGATTCCTGAAGAGCCTGCCCGCCTGATGCAAGTAGCCTCGACACACTTGAGATATCTTCAACACCTTTATCAGCAGTTTTAGCAAGGTCCTCGCCCGTCTTCTGCAGCACGCTGCCAACACGGTCTACTTGTTCTATCGTGTTTAAACCTATCTTTTCTAAGCTTTCAGCACGTTGGTTTAATTGATATCCAGCGGCCTCTAATTCCTGAATGTTAAGAGAAGAAATACGTGTAAACTCGTCATTTTTATTTTCCAGCATTTTACCGGTTTCAGAAAGATAGTTGTTTACAAGTTCTGACGTTTCCCGAATAGCCGTTACGCGCTCTTGAAGAAGGTTCCCATAGCTATTTAAATCTAGAACCGCTTTTTCAGATACTAAGCCTAATTCATGTGCGTTTTGGCGCCATGCATCGCCTGCCCTATTTGCATGTTCGGTTGCCTGATTAGCTGCTTCTGAAATCCCCTTCCCTTCCTTACGCAGTATTTCACCCGTTACCTTGACCCGATCAGAGACACTCTCCGACATTGTTTCAAACTGGCGCATGTCTTCACGCAATTGATCTGAAATTTCACGAATTTCACCTCGCAGCCGCTCTCCAGACGAATCCAATTTATCTTCTTGGACTGCTAGTTCTTGATGGATTTCTTTAGTTCGTATCGTGACACGGTCTAATAACTCATCTAAATTCTTACCCTCATTTACCAACAATTCCCGAATACGCAAAGACTGGTCCTCAGCACGATCCCCACGCTGGGTTAATTCATTAGCTTTTTCACCCAATAGATCTACATTCTCACGAATGCGATCAGTAATAGATGCAGAGCTATCGACGAGGACTTTCAAATGGTCGCGAACTTGTTCCCCTATATTAGTTAGTGAACGTAATGTTATTTCATTTTGTTCTTGCGCCTCAACTGTTACTCTACCCATTTCGTTCGCATATTGTCGCATGCTATTTGTTGTATCTCGGGTTTGCTCAGAGGCCGTAGTTGCAACGACATTCAGCTCGTCTGCTCTGCGGCCCAATACTTCCGATAATTCTTCCGCTCTTGCTGAAGCTCTATCTGACGAGATAGATAATTCATGAGCATGGCGCTGCAAAACATCACCTGAGTTTCGAACTTTTTCGCTTGCACTCTCTGCCGCTGTCGATAAATCCTCGGTTTGCCGGCGCAATGCTTCGGCCACTGCATGAGATCTTAAATCTGCGTCTTCGGAAGCCCGAGATAGCTCCATAGCCCGCACTCTAACAAGCTCTCCAATTGCATCACCTCGTTTAGATGCCTCTTCCGTTGCCTTGTTCAGTTCGCGAGTTTGCTCGCGTAAGGATTCCATAACCTCACGAAGACGCCCTTGCGCCTCGTCTGATGGATAGATTAGTTTATGCAATTGTTCCTTAAGTTCTTGAGATTCTTGGTAAAAATTTATGTCGCGATAGTAAAAAGCAACAACTATCCAGAGAAAAGCTATTGGCGTCACAACTCCGACTACTAGTCCACCTAATTCATGAGGCAGCAGCACTCCTACGTTGCTCCAACCAAGGTGGCTTTGAATAAAGTTATAGCCCAACAAAATCCATACAAAAGTCAATAGAGCCGCAGAAATTGGCAAAACCTTTTTTTTCAAAAAAGTTAGCCGTTTTGAACTAAGAGGAAAGAAAAAGCTACGGACCTCTGCTTCTTCCCGGATCTCATCAACTGGCGCCTCTACAATTCTCATCAACTTGTTATCGGTTTTAGCATCTACCATAAGCGATTTCTTCGCCATTCGCATCACTCCAAACTAAAATTCACTGATTCAGAACTCTCAAGCATCCGGCGTTTCTTAAGTTAGATATACTGGTGTATCCAAAGAACTGCAGAAAAAAGATTAATTATATGCGCCGAACCAAGTGTTTACATTGGAAGTTTCTAACACCCGTAAGTATGATCAAACTTTATTAAAAGATAAGTATACGCGATCGACGTACGCAAATACAATCAGATTTTCCATACTAACTTAGCTAGCACTATCTAATTTAATTCTTTAGGATTGCACTGCCAATCCTTAGGGCTAGCTCTAAATAGATTTTGGTGAATTTAATCAGCACCAGAAAAATAGAATATTACTTCAATAGAGAAATGCTCGAAATTATTCTAAAAATTAAAATAAAAATAGTACACTGTTATTTTAGCTAAACGCAAAAATTAGTTAATAATGCTTTGTATACATGCTCAAAAAACGCAATGCCCAAGAGCATTAATTCACTCCCTCAACGCCCAAGCACAAAAAAAAGGGAAAGGACAAGGGAAATTTCTCCCTAAAGAAAAGAATATTAGGCTAAACCAAACTTGAGAGATAAGACGGCTAGACTAAATGTTGCCCGCCTGTAACAAATATTTCGGTTCCTGTAACATACATAGCATCATCGGAACAAAGGTAGTAAATAGTTCCAGCAACGTCATCTGGTGCCCCCATGCGCTGAAAAGGAATGCGTGGAATCAACATTTCATATTCAGAGCTAACCATTTCAGTCTCAATTTCACCCGGCGCTACAGAATTCACCCTTACACCCATCTGTGCAAATTCATTAGCTAACTGTCTGGTCAGTCCTGATAGTGCTGTTTTTGAAATTGAATAAGCAGAACTAGCAAATGGATGAATTGAATGGCCAGCAATGGAAGTTATATTTACAATAGCCCCTCCTCCCTTATGAAGAATCGAGGCAAAGCTTCGCGAAAGCTTAAGTGGCGTAAAAAAATTTAACTCAAAAACCTCATGCCATGCATCTAAATTCCCATTAAGGCATCCTAACCGTTCTTTGTAATCAGTTTTTGGCGACATTCCTGCGTTATTCACCAAACCGTGAAGGGGACTTCCATCAAGAACTAAATGCACTTCTTCAACAAAATTGTTAATGCTTTCAGAATTGCTTAAATCCGTAGGAATGTGGAATAACCAATCAGGGTTTTTTTCACAAGCTAGAGGTTCTTCTCCACGCGAACACGTGATAACTTTCCAGCCACGCTCCAAGAACAGGCACGCAGTCGAGTATCCGATCCCTCTACTGGCCCCTGTAATAACAACTGTTTTTTTTTCAGTAATGCTCATAGTATCAAACAAAATGACGAAAACTCTATGTTGGTCTTCTACCAGTTAAATTACAACTAATAAAATGTGCTCAAGATACAAACTACATAGTAAACCTTTTGAATTGAAAAACAGGTTTAACTTGAAAAAAGAACCTATAGTTCATTTCAAGACTGAGCAATATCCTTCTGACCAGAGCTTGGTAATTGGCTTTTCTGGACCAAAACATTCCATATGGGGTTTAAAAGTAGATTGGGCGTCAGATTTAATAATTAACGCGAGAGCTGAAACGTTAACATATAAGAAAACTTTTGCCCAATTATTGATGAATCGATGTCTAGTGCCCGCTACCTGCTACTATGAATGGGCAAAAATACGAAATGGAAAAAAATCAAAATACTGCGTAAAAGCATCCGATCAAAAGACTATGGCCTTTGCCGGTCTAATAGATAATATGTCTAATCGTTTAGTAATTATTACTTGTGCCTCCCCGACCTCAATTGCCCACCTGCATCCACGCATGCCTGCTATCCTAGATCCGTCGATTGAAAATGACTGGCTCGATTATAGAACAGGAATTAAGTCGGCCCTTAGCTTTTTAAGGCCTTATAAGAAGGTTGAACTCATCAAGCAACTCGCAATTTAGATGTCCTAGATATTTTTTAATTTTAAGCAAACTAAATGCAAAAACAGTTTAGATAAACTAAGATAACATAGGTACATCAAGCTTGCTCCTTAAACTGCAATAAACTAGAACTTTTCAATCAACCGGTATCCCAATACTCATAGACTGAACTCATCAAAAAACAGGTTTAGCTTCTTCTATTCCTTCTGGATCTTGGTGAATAATTACCTCTGAATTCGGATATGCCTCTTGCAGATTGGCCATAACAGTATCAGCAACTTCATGTGCATCGGTCAAAATCATATTTCCATCCATCTCTATATGCAATTGAATAAATACGTGGGTGCCAGAAGATCTGGTTCGAAGATCATGTACACCAGTAACGTCGCTGTGCTTAAGAGCAATATCAATTATTTTTTCTCGTTCTTTTTCAGGCAATTCCCGATCCATTAAAATGTTCAAAGATTTGTACCCAATGCCTAGAACGCTTTTAAAAAGATAAACTGCGATGCCTATCGCAAATAGTGAATCCACAAACCATAGCCCCAAGGAAGTACTTAAATATAGGGACAAGATAACGCTCACATTAATTGCTAAATCAGTAGCGTAGTGAATAGAGTCAGCTTGAATTGCTACAGAACTCGATTCTCTAACCACAAAACGCTGAAACACGACTAAAGCAAGCGTTAAAGCTATTGAAAATACCATTACAACATAACCAATTGTAGAATGTTCAATCGGTCGCGGCTCCATTAACCGAGCCCCCGCTTCTATAAACAAGAAAATTGCAGACCCGCAAATAAATGCTGCTTGGGCTAGGCCGGCCAGTGGTTCTGCTTTTCCATGTCCAAACCGATGTTCTTTGTCGGCCGGTTGAACCGCGTGAAAAACAGCAATGAAGTTTATAATAGACGCTGCAAAATCAAGAAAAGAGTCAATTAGCGTCGAAAGCAAACTGACAGACCCAGTCATCGCCCAACCAATAAGCTTCACAACAATTAGTGTGGCCGCAACAGCTACAGATGCAAACGTTGCCAATCGCATCAGTTTATGTTTTCTCTCAAGATTTGACATGCTTACACCAGAAATTTAACACATCAAAACGTATGGCTTTGATGTATCAAGGAAATAAATGCTCCATTCGCCACGTTTCACCTTCAGCATAATATACTCTCCTATCATGCAAGCGAAACTGCCCTTCAGTCCAAAATTCGATCAGATCGGGCTTTAAACAATATCCTAACCAAAACTTTGGTCTTGGAATTTCAGACGCTTCATATTTCTTCATATAGCGCACCATACGCTCCTCCAACTCAACTTTTCCTTTCATACGACAAGACTGTTTGGAAGCCCACGCACCTACTTGACTTTCACGTGTCCGACTAAAAAAATATTTATCGGACTCTTCCTCTGACACCTCTTCAACGATGCCCTCTACCCGAACTTGGCGCGCAGTTGATTTCCAATAAAAACATAGGGCTGCGTGAGGATTCACTGCTAACTCTTGCCCCTTACGGCTTTCTTTGTTCGTGAAAAAAATAAAACCTTGCTCATCAATAGATTTTACTAGAATCATTCGCACTGTGGGTTTCCCATCAAGGGAAGCTGTAGCTAATGAAGCTGCATTAGGGTTTTTGTGTTCATAGCATTTCGCGTCGTCAAACCACTCTTGAAAAAGGTCAATAGGATTCGTATTCATATGGCATACTACCTGATGTTTAACTTCAAATAGAAATTCTTTTTTATTTTTGTATCATTTATAGGCCAAAATACATTATTTTTGGTATAAACTGGAATATTAATATTTAAAGAACTAATTAATTATTAGAATATTTACTAATAACCTAGCTAATTTAGTAAAAAACAGTAATAGAGCAATAAGTGACCAGACTGAAAAAGGATAGGAAATGATAAAATCTAAGATGATTACGCTTTCAACTACTCTCATTATTGGTCTATCCGCTTGTGCCGATATGCAAGAAAACCCGAAACAGTCGCTCGGAACGCTGCTCGGTGCCGGGTTAGGTGCCCTTGCTGGAGCCCAAGTTGGTAGCGGGAAAGGGCAGATGGCAGCTATTGCCGTTGGCACGTTGGCGGGTGCATGGGGTGGAAGCGAAATTGGCAAGTCTCTTGACAAAGCAGATAAACTGTTTGCTGCTCGAACTGCACAAGATAGTTTAGAAAACAACAAAGTTGGTGAAGTATCGTCTTGGAGCAACCCTGATACGGGCCATTCAGGAACTGTTACTCCGACAAAAACTTATCAAACCTCTTCTAATCAATATTGCAGGGAGTTTGAGACAACCATTTTTGTCGAAGGCAAACAAGAAGTTGGAAGAGGGCAAGCTTGCCGAACAGCAGATGGGACCTGGGAAATTGTGCGTTAAAACGGTCTGTTATGATAATATCCTGAAAGCGTCAAAACGTTTTTAATAGTTGAAGTTTTCATTAGGGAGAAATTTCAATTAGCACGTTAAACAATAGTATTGGGCAAACTTCATAATTACAAAGTAGATTTAGTCAACTGATAGAAGAGGGACCATAAAATGAGCAACACTTCACCATTGATGCGTGGCAAGCGCGGCTTGGTTATGGGGGTTGCGAATGATCGTTCGATAGCCTGGGGAATTGCGAAAACTGTTCACGACAATGGAGGAGAACTTGCCTTTACATATCAAGGCGACGCTCTATTTAAAAGAGTTAAGCCCCTAGCAAATTCAGTTGGAACCGATATTGTTATCCCCTGCGACGTAACTGACCCTCGAAGTATTAACCAAGTATTTGATTCTATACAAAATAGCTGGGGCAACCTTGATTTCCTCGTTCACGCTATAGCTTTTTCAGATAAAGAGGAGTTAAAAGGAGCCTATATAGATACATCGGCCGAAAACTTCCAAAATACGCTTATGATCAGTTGCTATTCTTTTACAGCATTATGCCGAAAAGCACGTAATCTTATGGATAACGGAGGATCTATTTTAACTCTCACATATTCTGGCGCCGAAAGGGTGATGCCTCACTATAACGTAATGGGAGTAGCAAAGGCCGCACTTGAAACGAGCGTCCGGTATCTTGCTGAAGACTTAGGAAAGGAAAATATCCGCGTTAATGCGTTATCTGCAGGACCGATGAAAACACTAGCAGCCTCAGGAATCGGTGATTTTCGGTACATTCTAAAATGGAACGAACATAACTCACCGCTTAGGAGGACTGTAAACCTTTTAGATGTCGGTGGAGCAGCAACTTATCTTCTCTCTGATCTCGCATCAGGCGTAACGGGTGAAGTTCATCATGTAGATTGTGGTTACAATATCGTTGGAATGAAAGCCGTCGATGCCCCAGATATTTCAGTTGTTTGATTGGAAAATAACCTATGTCACACAATACATTTGGGCATCTATTCCGGGTTACCACTTTTGGCGAAAGCCACGGTCCAGAAATTGGTTGTATTGTCGACGGAACACCCCCAAACATCCCCCTTTCCGAAGCTGATATACAACCGTACCTTGACAAACGTAGGCCTGGTCAATCACGCTATACTACACAACGACAAGAAACTGACAAAGTTAATATTCTTTCCGGTGTCTTTAATAATTTGACGACTGGTACACCTATCGGCATGAGCATTCAAAATAAAGACGCGCGATCAAAGGACTATAAAGAAATAGCTAAAAAATTTCGACCTGGGCATGCTGATTTCACATACAGCAAAAAATATGGTCTTCGTGATTACAGGGGTGGGGGCCGAGCTTCTGCTCGCGAAACTGCAATGCGGGTTGCAGCAGGTGCTATTGCAAGAAAGGTTCTTGGAGCTAGCGTAAAAATCCGGGGCGCCCTTTTCAGCATGGGTAAATTAAAAACGAACTACAACAAGTGGGATTGGGGACAAGTTGAGAAAAATCCGTTTTTTTGCCCTGACCCTGATTTGGTCCCACAGTTAGAAACATATCTTGACAACATCCGGAAAAAGGGTTCTTCAATTGGCGCGGTTATTGAACTTCAAGCGTCAGGGGTGCCTCCAGGATGGGGCGCTCCTATTTACGGAAAACTCGATGCAGAAATTGCTTCTGGAATAATGTCGATAAATGCAGTTAAAGCTGTGGAAATTGGCAGCGGAATGAAATCGTCAGAATTGTCCGGTGAGGAAAACGCAGACGAGATTTACATTGACTCCAAGGGGCAGCCAAAGTTTCAGTCGAACCATTCAGGTGGGATCTTAGGAGGAATATCAACAGGTCAAGATATTATTTGCCGCTTCGCCGTAAAGCCGACAAGTTCTATTTTAGCGGAACTCAATACGATCGATACACATAATAACGAAACATCGATTTCGACCAAAGGCAGGCATGACCCGTGTGTAGGCGTTCGGGCAGTGCCTATAGGGGAAGCGATGCTAGCCTGCGTGCTCGCCGACCAAATGCTCCGCCACCAAGCACAATGCTGTTAATAAAAACTGACCAAAACTAGAGCTTTTTGTAAAATATTAGTTCCAGATTTGACTGGCTCGAATAACGATAGCCCCTTCCACTAATTTTTTTTCATAGGTCAAGAAATATCTAAATTAGCAAGCTAACAACTATAATTTAATTCTTTTCATCAGATGCCACCGTGCCTTTTAGCATAAAGTAAAAATTCAATATTGCCAGCCGGACCGCTAATGGGGCTTTTAATTACGTTTATCGTTTTCCATTTCGGGATATTGCTTATCCAGTTAGAAACTTTGTCGCAAACTATTTTGTGAATCTCTGCAGAACGCACTACTCCCCCCTTTCCCACCTGCGCTTTTGTTACCTCAAACTGTGGTTTTATCAGTGCAACCAACTCTGCTTTTGTGCCCATCAAATTTAGAGCCGGCATCAAAACTTTTTCTAAGCTGATAAAACTTACATCAACAACTAGAAAATCAAGTTTTTCGGCGATTTGAACTTCGGACAAATTGCGCGCATTGGTCCTATCCAAGACAATAACCCGCTTGTTAGTTCTCAGTTTCCATGCCAATTGGCCATAACCAACGTCTACCGCATAAACAGTAGCTGCTCCATAGTAAAGCAAAACGTCAGTAAATCCGCCAGTAGATGCGCCAAGGTCTGCGCAAATTCTTCCTTCAGGATTGATGTTAAACGTATCGATTGCATGATTGAGTTTGACCCCACCGCGGGAAACCCAGAAATGTGGTTTGCCTCGGATTTCTAGTTCTATAGACTTGCTAAAATGATGACCAGATTTATTTAGGCAATTGTCACCAGAAAAAATACATCCAGACATCACCATAGCTTCTGCTTGAGAACGATTTTTAGCAAAACCTTGTAAAACTAAAATCTTATCAAGACGCATTTTTTGTGGTTTTTTCATAATATAAAACTATGTTCTCGTTATTGAACTACCTATAACCATCTAATCAAAGAAGTTGCCGTATTACCTATCTATCTTCAACTAAGATCAAACGCTATATTAATGAAAAAAGTAACTATTGAATCATGACCTTTATAACAAGTTCAAAAAATCACAAAGATTCCTTCCCAAAGAAAGCTGACGTAGTAATAGCTGGAGGAGGCATTATAGGCGCTTCAATTGCATGGTTTTTATCAAAAAAAATATTTCCGTTGTTTTATGTGAGAAAGGCAAAATAGCTGGAGAACAATCCAGTCGCAACTGGGGTTTTTGTAGGCAGCAAGGGCGAGACCTCAAGGAACTGCCTTTAATGCAAGAAAGTTTGAGGATCTGGGCTGATTTAGAAAAAAACATTGGCGCCAATGTTGGGTTTCGCAAGGTTGGTTCTCTTTACCTAGCCCGCGATGAAGAAAAAATGTCGTCCATGGAAAAATGGTTAAAAGATGTATCTGATTTCAACCTAGATACACAACTGATGTCTGCGAACGATGTTAACACAATACTTCATGGAACGCCGCATACATGGGTTGGGGGCATGTTAACACCAAGCGATGGGCGGGCAGAACCATTATTAGCAACATCCGAGATTGCTAACGCAGCAAGAACTGAAGGTACAAAGATACTTACAAATTGTGCTGTACGAGGCATTGATACAAAAGGTGGCCGTATCTCTCATGCCATAACTGAAAAAGGAGAAATCGAAACTAAGATAGTCGTTTTGGCCGGGGGCGTATGGTCTACACTATTCTTAAGACGTTTCGGCTTGCGGTTCCCCCAACTCCTTGTCCACTCATCTGTATTTCGCACAACGCCCGCACCACTAATTTCTGAGTGCAATGTTTGGGATGAAAACTTTGCTTTTCGACGCCGTCTTGACAATGGCTATACAATTGCGAATGGAAGTTTTACACTAGTCGAGTTAGTACCAGATAATTTTAGATTGTTCAGAAAATTTTTTCCAATTTTCAAATTAGAAAGCAGACGACTTGCGTTTCGGATGCGATTGGGAAAGGCCTTCATTAAATCATTCAAAATGCCAAAAGACTGGCCACTTGATAGGAAAAGTCCGCTGGAGACCTATCGTGTTCTAAACCCTAAACCTTACATGCCTATTCTATTTAAAACTGTTAATGCCCTTCGCAAAGATATTCCAATTTTAAATAAGGTACGTATTGCAGGCTGTTGGGCTGGCTATATAGATGTTACGCCTGATGCTTTACCTGTTATCTCATTTATAAATAGTCCTCCTGGATTATTTCTAGCATCTGGGTTTTCTGGTCATGGATTCGGAATTGGTTTGGGAGCGGGAAAACTTGCGTCCGAACTAATTTTAAACGAAGCACCCTCCGTTGATCCAACACCTTTTCGTTGGGCAAGAACGTTTGGTTTAAAGTGAAAAGAAGCTGCAACCGAATGGTTACTCCAGCACCTTCAAAATAACGACTGAAGACACCAAAAAAACATACCTTAGGCTGAGTAGACCAGTATTTAACCTAAGGTATGTTTTTAAACTACAACAATTTTCCGTAAAAGAATTTCCTTAGTAAAACTGTACACAGAACTCTTCAAAGCTAGACCCAGTTTAACAAATTAATAAGCTAAGAGATATTTGATGTTTATGCAGAGTAATATACTCTTTTCTCACGACCAAGAGTATTTATTACTGTCTTAACGATTTCTTTATAGTGGAGACCCGCAACTTTATTTTGCTCTTCAGATTTATCATGGTCAAAAAAACTATCTGGCATCGTCATAATCCTAGTTTTTATTCCTTTTTCTAACAACCCCTCATTAGCCAAGAAGCTTAACACATGCGCACCAAAACCTCCTGGGGCGCCTTCTTCAATAGTTATCATGACTTCATGATTTTTTACTAAATCTCGTATAAGATCCTTGTCAAGCGGCTTAGCAAAACGGGCATCAGCTAGGGTTGTTGATAGGCCAAATGAGTTAAGTTCTTCGATCGCCTTTAGACACTCTTGCATGCGACTTCCAAATGATAAAATTGCAACGGTACTTCCTTCAGATAGAATTCTTCCTTTTCCAATTTTTAGTATTTTTCCGCGATCTGGTAATTCTATACCTACACCTTCACCACGTGGATAACGGAATGCCGAAGGCCGATCATTGATCGATATGGATGTTCGCACCATATGCATAAGCTCAGCTTCATCTGCTGCTGCCATAACAACTATACCCGGCAAAGTGGTCAGATAAGCTATATCAAAAGCACCACAGTGAGTTGCCCCGTCAGCGCCAACATAGCCAGCACGATCAAGTGCAAATCGCACAGGTAATCCCTGCACAGCAACATCATGAACAACCTGATCATATGCACGCTGCAAAAAGGTAGAATAAATAGCACAAACAGGCTTTAAACCTTCGGTCGCCAACCCGGCTGCAAACGTCACGGCGTGCTGTTCTGCTATCCCAACATCAAACATTCGATCAGGGAAAACATCACCAAATTTGTCTAAACCTGTTCCAGAGGGCATAGCGGCAGTTATACCGACCACTTTTTCATCTTTTTCAGCCTCGCAAATTAAAGTTTTCGCAAAAACGCTTGTATAACTTGGTGCATTAGATTTTGCTTTAACTAATTCACCCGTACCTACATCAAACTTGCCAACCCCATGATACCTATCTGCAGATCGTTCAGCTGGGATATATCCGTGACCCTTCTCTGTAACGCAGTGTACTAGTATAGGCCCTGCTTCTTTATCATTTCGAAGATTCAACAGAACTGGAAGAAGGTGTTCTAAATTATGACCTTCAATTGGTCCTACGTAATAAAACCCTAGCTCTTCAAACACCGTTCCACGCGTAACCATCCCTCTCGTATATTCATCAAGCTTTCCGGCAGCCTCGCCAAGCTTTCGAGGAAACTTTTCAGTAAATTCTTTTGCAAAATTACGTACTGACCTAAATAATTTGGATGAAACTAAGCGGGAAAGGTAAGCACTTAAAGCTCCTACTGGCGGCGCAATCGACATATCATTATCATTCAGAATGACAATCAACCGAGTATCCATGGCACCGGCATTGTTTATTGCTTCAAAAGCCATCCCCGCTGACATAGCACCATCCCCAATAACAGCTATAACATGGTTATCAGAAACCGTTAAGTCGCGTCCAACTGCCATTCCAAGCCCCGCAGAAATAGAAGTCGAGGAATGTGCTGCTCCGAATGGATCGTACTTACTCTCAGAACGCTTTGTAAATCCAGAAAGCCCTCCTCCCTGTCTGAGGGTTAACATTTCTTTACGTCTACCTGTTAAAACTTTATGTGGGTAACATTGATGCCCAACATCCCACACCAATCGATCATGCGGTGTATTGAAAACATAGTGCAGAGCAACAGTTAATTCTACAACTCCAAGGCTTGCTCCTAGATGCCCCCCAGTAACAGAAACAGAGTTAATCACATCTTGCCGTAATTCAAGACACAGCTCCTTAAGTTCATCTATTGTGAATTTCCTAATATCAGCAGGCTTGCTAACTGAATCCAACAAGTGAGTCTCTTTAACTTTCTTCACAATTTATACCCTGCTGAGTTTAGGTTTAATAACTACTTTTAAAGTTTCTTTTCGCATCATTGACCGAAGCGCTTCCTCAGTTTCCTCGATAGGTCGTTCACCCGACAATAGCATATTAGACGGAAATTTGCCTTCCGCCAATAGGTTTAGTGCGAACTTTATGGTTTCTGGCCGATGGTGGTATGCCCCCTTAATGGTTAGTTCTTTATAATGTATCTCGCTAGTGTCCAATATCATTTTACTTCCGGGCGCACATCCACCAAAAAAATTAACCAAACCACCTGGTCTAATGCTCGCTACAGCATCTGACCAAACCTCAACAACACCTGTTGCATCAATTGCAACATCAGCACCACCGCCATCACGTGTTTTGGAACGCAACAGACTAGCTTGGCCACCCCCACGTTCAATGCAAACTGTTCTAGCTGCTCCGAGACCTTCACCGATCAACAAGCGCTCTGGGTTTGGGTCTGCTAAAGTTACACTAAGCCCCCGAATTGAGAGTACAGCAACAAACATTAATCCGATTGGCCCTGCACCAAACACAATTATTTCAGGTTTATAAATATCAGCCAACTCATCTAGGCTGCAAGCTTTAACGCCATGCAATACGCAGCCTAAAGGTTCCGTCAACGCCGCTTTTTCAAACGATAGCCCTTTTGGAATATGATGTGTATTGTGTTCAACAAAACGTCGAGGCACAACAATAAATTCAGCGAATGCACCATTTAAATAATGCAAATCCTCACACAAATTTTCTCTACCTTGCTGACAGTAGGTGCAGACCAAACAAGGTGCAGAATTTGCAACTACTATTGAATCACCTTCTCGAAAATTTTTTACTCCCGGCCCAACCGCTGCAACATACCCAGCCATCTCATGTCCAAAAGGGGCTGGTGCGACTAACATCTTTGGATGACCACCCCGACGAAAAACTTTTACATCTGTACCACAAGTGGTTGCAGCTTCGATTCCCAAAAGAATTTCACCGTTTCCTGGACAATTGACTGGCAACTCACGAATTTCAATGACTTCTGGCTTTGTCAAAACTGCCCCAACCATCGTTTTATTCATTATTATCCTAACTTGGAAAAATTAATCTGTTGGAGTAAACAGGACTTTGAGCGCTTTCTGTTTGCGAACTAACTCTACACCTTCCTTGAAATTATATAGGGAAAATTTGTGCGTAATCAATGATGTGGGATCTAATTTTCCTGAACTAAGAAGCTCAAAAATTTGCTCTTGCTCAATTAGTGCCCCTGAGTATGTACCAAAAATACGTCGCTCATATTTGAATAATTGATTTAACACGAAACTAGATTTTTCACCTTCACGTGCATGGGCAAAAAGAAGAATAGCGCCCCCATGGCGACTTAGCCTTAAAGCCGAATTTAAAATATTAGCACCCCCAACCGTATCAAAAACTGCGTCGGCACCAATACCACCGTTCAGGTTGGCGATGATCTCCTTGGCTTGCACTTCAGACCTGGCGACATTATTAAAACCCAGACCGCATGCATGCTTAAGCCGCTCTTTTTTTGGATCTAAGATCACAATTGAAAGATGCGAAAATAAAGCCCTGATAACTAATGCATGCAGCAACCCCATGCTCCCCGATCCGAATATAACCACTATTCCGTCATTAGTTAAACCTGCCTTTAATATTCCCCGTAATACACAAGCTGCAGGCTCCATAAACACAGCGGAATCATCGCTAACACTCTCAGGTATTTTACGAGCAGACATAGCTGTAGCCCTTGGACGCACTAAAATCTTGTTGGCAAACCCTCCAGGACTAAGAAGATTTTCTCGGAAGCTCATACACATCGTAGAACAATCGCGCATGCAATAGATGCATTTCCCACAAGGGACATGGTGTGGGACTGCAACCCTATCACCTATACTAAATTTTTTGACCCCAGCCCCCAGGCTAATTACTTCTCCTACAACTTCATGGCCAAGAACCGTTCCGGGTTCAATTGACCCTGATGTTAACTTAAACAGATCCGTTCCACAAAATCCAACAACTCGTAATCCCAGCAACATCTCACCTGCGAGTGGAGCTGGTGTCACCCTAGATTCCAATTGAACACGGTCACCACCCATACAAACCACAACTAGCTGTTTGTTCCCGATGTTACGTTCTCCAACTTTTTAGTTCTGTTACAGTCTGTTATATATATAAAAATTTTAACATCTAAGATCTAGTAAATCACTGATACAATCTATCGAAATCAAATTTTTGAATTAGAGTTAAATAGTAGCATATTAACAGGATTGATTTCATATAAATATTCGTTTGCACCTCGGCTCCAACATCATTAATCAAGAACTTCGGGTTACAATAAATTTTGCAAGATCACGCAATATACTTGCCCGATCCCCGAACACTTCGAGTTCCTCAATAGCTTTCTGACAATGAAAAAGGGCTTGATTGCGGGCTTTTTCTGCACCTAATATGGATACAAACGTTGCTTTGCCCGCGTCTTTATCTTTTCCTGTTTTTTTTCCAACCTGTGCTTCCTCTCCCTCCACATCGAGCAGATCATCTGTTATCTGAAATGCTAGACCAACCTCAAAGGCGTAGGCGCCAAGCTTTCTTTTTTCAAATTCTGGGGCTCGCCCTAAGATCGCTCCTGATTCGACTGCACACTCGATTAATGCTCCTGTTTTAAGTCTTTGTAAATATGATATTTCTTCTAATTCGAGCGGTTGGCTTTCGGATAGTAAATCTATCATTTGCCCACCCACCATACCTTTGTGGCCGGCAGCCCTTGCGAGAGCAAGCACCAACTCTGATCGAACTTCGCCGCTGGCGTCGGTAATTGTCTCTGAAAGCACCTCGAATGCTTTTGTGAGAAGTGCATCTCCTGCCAAAATAGCTGTCGCCTCATCAAATTGTTTGTGGCAAGTTGCTTTTCCACGACGAAGGTCATCGTTATCCATTGCTGGCAAATCATCATGTATTAGAGAATAGCAATGAACCATTTCAATAGCTGCTGCAACCCGCAATGCTGCTTGCGCATCTACACCAAACAATGAAGAACTTTCCAAAATCAAAAATGGTCTGATGCGTTTTCCACCTCCAAGGCAAGAATACCGCATTGCTTCTATAATACGCCTTTCGGGTCTTTCATCCAACTTTAATAAGACGTCGAGAGTCTGGTCGACGGAACTGGAAGAATTTAATAACTTTTCTTTCACACTCTCCACTTTCAACCACCCAACCAATTTTATCAAAATTGTAATAAACAATAATAATTATTCGATATCCATTTTTTCAGTATCAATTTGACCTGCACTATCAACAATAATCTTATCGATCCGAGCTTGTGCATCTTTCAACTTCTTTTCACAATGCTGCTTAAGAAGTGTTCCACGAGTGTATGATTGGATTGAATTCTCAAGGCGATTTTCACCTATTTCTAATTCACGAACGATTGTTTCTAGCTCATCTAAAGCAGTCTCAAAATCCATTCTGTTGATATCTTCTGGGATTTTTTGTTCAGACACACTATTCCCCTTTGATTTCCCCAGTTAAAAATTTTATTGTACTGAAAGGACAAAAAAGTAAAAAATACTTTTTTTCAGAATTTTTTATAGGCCAATGCAAATCACTACATCCCAATACTACAATTAAATATTCACCATTGCGGTTTATCTCTCCATCATTGCGCTTACATGTACTTTCGCACATTCTTGCAAGGCCTTTTGATCATATCCACCTTCAAGCACTGAAACTACTCTTCCATCACATACTTTGTCTGCAACATCCAATATCTTCCGAGTGACCCAAGAATAATCCTCAGTTTGTAAATTTAATTCAGCTAGCGGATCCAATACATGAGCATCAAAACCTGCTGACAAAATTATTAATTCTGGTTCAAATCTTTCAATGGCTGGCAAAATAATTTCTACATATCCAGCTTGAAATTCTGCTGATCCAGCCCCCGGGGACAAGGGCAAATTACAAATATTGTTGAAGTCCCCTGTTTCTTTGCGCAAGCCAGTTCCAGGATATGCCGGATATTGATGGCTTGAAGCATAAAATAGCCCCTTATCATGCTCAAAACTATGCTGAGTGCCATTCCCATGATGCACATCAAAATCAATGATTGCGACTCTAGACAACTCGTATTCACTTCGTGCATGAAAAGCACCAATGGCTGCCGAATTAAAAAGACAAAATCCCATTGCTTGCGATGCCTCCGCATGATGACCAGGAGGACGAACAGCGCAAAACGCATTGTCGATCTTTTTTTCAAGCACGGCACGAGTAGCAGCGACTACAGCACCTGCAGCACATCTTGTAGCTTGACCTGACGATGACGAAACAGCAGTGTCTGGATCTAATCTAACCCTACCTTCCAATGGGATTTTATCTAATACTTCCTGAATATATGGCGAAGTATGAACGCGTCGGATCTCTTCTAGATCAACTTCGGGCGCTTCAACTTTATCTAGGTGTTTAAAACCATCAGTATTTAATCCTTCTAATACTGAGCGCAACCTTTCTGGACATTCTGGATGGTAGCGTCCTGGATTATGCTCAATACAGGAAGGATGTGTGTATAACCTAGTAGTCATGTTAGCAACAAAATTGAAATATATTTAAAAAAAATCAAAACAGCACCTCCGAACCTGTCAATATTGCATATGAGGAAAAAATCCGCGGCCTAGTCTATTCCTTTTTGGTTATTTCTTGCAAATATTCTACTAGATTCAGGAGTTGAGTAGAATTCGTAACCTTTTGTAATGGCATTTTTGTTCCTGGTAGAAAGACATCGGGACCTAAATTAAATAAATCGAAGATTGTATCCTGATTCCATATAAAGTCAGCTGATCTCAAGGACTTTGTATAACTATACCCAGGAACAGAACCTACCTGCCGACCAAACAGTCCTTCTAGATGAGGTCCTGATCGTTTCGGCCCATTTTCTTTTAATGAGTGGCAACGAGCACATTTTGTAAATAACACAGCTCCTGGATGCTTGCTGCTAAGCCAGGGTTTAGGTTCATCCTCGACTGTAACATGATCTCCTATCCGGTCCCCAGTTGGTAAATGCCAAACTCTTGCCTGATCATCAGAACTCGCGGACACAGCAAATTGGCCATCTATTGCAAAATCGACAGCCCAAACAATCTGATCATGCGCAAAAATTTCTCGAAGGGGCCTCTCATTAAAAAGGTCCCAATGTATGACGTAGCCATCTTTCCCTGCAGTCAATGCGCTCTTCCCATCAGGAGAATATTTAGCGGCATAAACTTGACTGTTATGCACCTTTATCTCTTTAATTTGTTTTTGATTATCCGTGTCCCAAACACGCATGGTCTTATCAATACTAGCTGACAGCAAATACTTTCGATCGGGTGAAACATCTAACGAGGTTACCCCCATTAAATGACCTTCTAATTTACCCAACGCCTCCCCTGAACCTACATCCCATAATCGAATAACCGGGTCGTGATGACCAGAGGCTAAAATATTATCTGAAAGAAAGGCTATTGCATTAACGGGACTCGGTGTTTTTATCAAATGTAGATTTTCTCCCGACCCCGCATGCCAAATACGAATTGTTTTATCCCAAGACCCGGTTGCTATTAATTTCCCATTTGAGGTAGAAGCTGCAACCATTATTTTATGCTGATGCCCCCTGAAAATTCTTACAGGCCTTTTGCTCAAAAGATCCCACATGACTGCGGTTTTGTCATCGCTAGTTGAAATAGCATACTTTCCATTAGGTAAAAAAATAACAGATGTTACAGGTCCTTCATGGGCTTCCAAAATAGCAATTTCACTTTGATCAGAAAAATCCCAAAGCCTGGCGGTAAAGTCAAAACTCCCAGAAATTACGTACCTTCCATCGGCCGAAACATCTATCGCGCGTACCATTCCTCCATGCCCAACTAAATCACCGCTACTTTCCCTCGAAGTTAGAGAAGTAACCAACGAAAGTAGAATAAGTGCTGAAACTTGCAGAGTTCGTGTCATTATGGTCAAAATATCACTGACTTATTCTTTCTTTGCAAGTCACTATACAGTATTAAATGATTTCTTTTTATTGCCACACTAATTTGTTTGCGCGCTTGATCGCATTATCTTACAGTTTGGTATCGCTAAAAAACTTGGATGTAAGCTTATAGAATAATTAGTTAGAAACTGTTTCTTATAAATTACCGTTCTCAACAAAATGGCAGCCGATACTATATTTAATTTTAAACTTTGAACACAGTTATGCTAGCAAATACTAACCTTGGCCCAATATTTTCTCTTGCTTTGCTATTCTCCTTAATTTTGACACAAAACATTGAATTTGCTGCAGCCGAAACACAAAAACAAAAAAATATATTCAAGAATTTACCCGCCTTTGCAGTAAAAGTAGACAAAGTCAGGGTAGAGCCCATGAAACAAACTGTTCCAATTATAGGACGCTTCGTCGCCAAAAAATCAGGGGAACTCTCAGCTATAATATCGGGACTGGTAAAACACCTTAACGTAGCGGTCGGCGATCGTGTAAAAAAAGGCGATACATTAGTTGTTTTAAGTGACAATTCTATAAAATTAGAGTTAAAGCTAAAACGAGAAACATCAAGCTATTTCCAAGCGTATCTAGAAACAACCAAGAATGAAGTTAATGCAATATCTCAGGAATTACGTAGAATCGAAAATCTTAAAAAATCCCCTGCTTTTTCCCAAGCCCGATTAGAGGACAAATTTCTTGAACTTGCTAGTGCTAAAAGCAAAGTCCGGGAAGCTGAGGCAAAATTACGAAGTGCTGAAATAGATGTTAGGATAAGTGAATTGAAGCTTTCCTATACTAAGATAAAGTCACCTTATAATGGGGTTATCACAAAACGACACACTGGTCTCGGAACGTATGTTAACGCAGGCGACCCGCTTTTATCAATAATCGATGACCAAAGTCTTGAAATTGAAGTGGACGTCCCCACAAGCAAAATGACTGGCATTCAAATCGGTAGCAAGTTCATTACTATTCTTGAAAACGGGAAAGATTGCCTGAGCGTCGTCCGGTCTATTATCCCCGAAGAAAACCCTAAAACGCGCACGCGAACAGTTAGATTAGCTCATCAATTTAAGACCAACGTTAACCGCCTTGCATTGCATCAAACAGTCATACTGCGCATCTTAGCTGCTGAAAAGGAGAATGTGTTAACAGTGCACAAAGACGCTGTTCTGAACCGAAATGATCGTCAATTAGTATTCATCGCATTTAACGGGGTTGCAAAATTAAAACCAGTAGTGCTGGGCAATGCAATTGGGGCTCGTTTTGTTGTAAAGAGTGGCCTAAAAGATGGCGAATTTGCGATAGTTAGGGGAAATGAACGCGTGCAACCAGAACAAAAGATAACGTTTACACCTTTGGGATCCGAAGTTAGATGAATTTAATTCAGTTAGCTATTAACCGCCCTATGGCCATATTAGCAGCGGTCCTGATGACAATTATGTTTGGGATCATTGCCCTTAATTCAATACCAATCCAACTTATCCCTGATATTCGGAAACCTGTTATAAGTATTAGAACGGCATGGCCAAGTGCATCTCCTGCAGAAATTGAGCGCGAAATTACGAACCGTCAAGAAGAGGTTCTAAAAAATATTGAAGGATTGGAGAAAGTCACCAGCCAAAGCCTTGATGGACAATCACGGATTAGATTGGAATTTCAAGTTGGAACCAATATGGAACGAAGCCTTTTGTTGACAGCAAATAGACTAGATCGAGTTAATAGTTACCCGACAGAAGCGGACGAACCTTCCATGCGAACAGCCAGTGCAGAAGATAGCCCGATTGCATGGTTTATTCTTCAATATAAAAAACCTGGAAATACTCTAATACATAAATTTGGTGATTTTACTGAAGATGTCATTCAAACTCGTTTTGAACGAATTTCAGGCGTTGCTAGGGTCAATGTCTATGGAATCTCTAATAAAGAGATGGTTATAGCCATTGATCCAACTGCTCTTGCCCGATATCGCTTGACTGTTAATGATGTAATAAACACTTTACAAGCTGCAAATTCCTCAGTCACAGCAGGTGATATAAATGAAGGAAAACGGCGGTATATTGTTAGGACAGAAGGTGAATTTTCAAAAATAAAAGATCTACAAAACGTTATTATACGCTCGGAAATTGACCCGAGCGTAGGCCGAGCTGCCCGAGTAACATTAGGTGATATAGCCTCAGTTTTTTTTGATCATAGCGAACCTACCGCCAGAATTCGCGCAAATGGTAACCCTGCACTCGCTATAAACTTAATACGTGAAACTGGCGCTAACGTCATAAATGTTATGAAAGAAATAAAAATTGCCTTGCAAGAATTAAATAACGGCCCGTTAAAAACCCAGGATCTAAAGCTAGAGCAAGTGTATGATGAAACGACATATATCAAGTCAGCTATAAGCCTTGTAAAGCAGAATATTTTCATTGGGGGTGGATTAGCCGCCCTCACTTTGCTTCTATTTTTGAGATCAGGAGGCGCAACCCTCATTGTGTCACTTGCCATTCCAATTTCAGTTATAGGCGCTTTTGTAGCAATGGCTTTTATGGGACGATCACTTAACGTCATTTCGCTAGCAGGAATTGCATTTGCAGTTGGAATGGTAGTAGATGCTGCAATTGTAGTACTTGAAAATACTTTTAGAATGCGGGAATTAGGCCAGAATTCGGCGCAAGCTGCGTATTCTGGGGCAAATCAAGTTTGGGGGGCTGTCCTTGTCTCTTCTTTGACTACTGTTATGGTTTTTATACCAATATTAATAATGGATCTGGAAGTTGGTCAGCTTTTTAGAGATATAGCTGTCGCAATTTCTGTATCTGTTTTGCTTTCACTTCTAGTTTCCATAACAGTAATTCCATCTCTGTCGAGATATTTGTTATCAGATTCTATAAACAAAGTAGTTTCGAAACGGACCATTCCAATAATCGATATTTTCGCAAAAAAAGTAACAAACCTTATAGTTTCTTCGACAGAAATTGTAACAAATAAAAAAATAATAGCCTTGATTGTTGTTATTGCCCTTTCCTCTCTAGGCATAATTATCACCTGGATGGCGCTTCCAAAATTAGAGTATTTGCCTGATGGAAACCGCAATCTAATATTTGGAGTTATCTTGCCTCCCCCCGGGTATAACCTTGATACAACGGCAGAAATTGCTGGGCGGTTCGAAGATAGAATTATACCTTTGCTTGCAGATAGGGATAGATCAGTTCCATTGCAAAAGAATGCACCTCAAGTCGAGCGGTTCTTTTTTGTAGCATCCCGTGGTCGAACATTTGTAGGAGCGTCCGCTAAAAACCCTTCAGAAATAAAACAACTTCTTCCAATTTTAAAGCAAGCAGTATTCCAAGAACCTGGAACTTTTGGCGTTATTAGCCAAAGATCTCTTTTTGGACGTGGAATTGGTGGTAGTCGATCTATTGACCTCAACGTTTTAGGCCAAGATCTTGGGCAAATATTAACAGCATCTTTAACAGCTGTTCAGCTTATTGATAAAGTTTTACCTCGGACAAGGGGAACACAAATACGTCCAAAACCAGGTCTTGAACTGGGTGCTCCTGAAGTAAGGGTCCTTCCAAATCGACTTAAACTAGCTGATAATGGGATTAGTGTTAAACAGTTTTCCAGCACGCTCGATACTTTTAACGACGGCCGTCTTGTTACCGAAATCACTATTAATAATAAACGGATAGATTTAATGCTTCGAGGTATGACCGGAGACGTGCAACAAACACAGCACATAGGTAATCTTCCAATAGTAACCTCCACAGGAAATATTCTAACAGCGAGTGACTTAGCTGATATTATTATTACTTCAGGACCAACCCAGATTAATCACGTAGAACAAGAGCGCGCGGTAACGCTTCAAATCAGGCCCCCAGAAAACATTCCTTTAGAAACAGCACTTGATATTATTCGGAAAGAAGTGCTGCTCCCCCTGAAGAAAGATAGCTTGCTAGAAGGAATAAAGTTTAAACTTGCTGGCACGGCAAACAAGCTGGATATCACTTGGAAAGCAATAAAGTTTGATCTGCTAACCGCATTGATCATCGTTTATTTGGTAATGGCAGTGTTATTCGAAAGTTTTATATACCCTCTGATAATTATGCTTTCAGTGCCGTTAGCAACAGCAGGGGGGGTGCTCGGTTTAGCAGTACTAAATTTATTCCGGTTCCAACCGCTGGATATGCTGACACTGCTTGGATTTGTCATATTAATTGGCATTGTTGTCAATAATGCTATTTTGCTTGTTCACCAAACTCTCTTCAACATTAGGCATGAGGGGATGCACACCACACTGGCAATCCAGGAATCAACAAAAGGTCGAATCCGGCCAATTTTTATGTCAACTCTCACTAGTGTCTTTGGGATGTTACCGCTAGTAATGTCTCCTGGAGCGGGGTCAGAACTATACCAAGGGCTTGGCTCTGTAATTTTAGGGGGATTATCTTTGTCTGCTATACTTACAATAGCTATTATACCGCCACTGTTAACACTGGTTTGCGACCCCTTGGAATCTCAACGGTCAAAGAAAAGAAAAGCTTAAAATTTTTTATAAATATCTATCGTTTGCTAGAAAGCTGACTACACGCTCCAATAGAAAAATTACCTTTTCAATTAGTACTTTTTTTATAGTTTTTAGAACAATACAAAAATACACCATCTTTCCTAAAAACTCTTTCTATTGAACCACAATATAAAAGCAGATGTAAATGGGCAATGGGTTTCGCCTATGGCAAAAAAAATCTGATGGGAATCAAGCTTTCGTTTAAATAACACTTCCATTAACGCTACCGCGGTTGTTGGTACACGACACGCTTCCTCTATCTGTGTGAGGCGTTCTTTATGGTGAAGTTCTAGAGCCTTAATTCTTCGATGGACTTTTAAAAATGGCCAATTGTGACTAGGTAACGTTAGAGTTCTTTTCGGAACCCGCTTCCGCAATACGTCTAGAGTAAATAAATATTCTGCTAAAGGGTTAGCATTTGGTTCATGCGGGGATACTGAAATATTCGGACTAATTTTTGGTAATACTTGATCGCCCGATATCAGTACATTCTTTTCCTTACAAAGCAAGCAGGCATGCTCCGGGGAGTGCCCTTTCCCAATAATCACCTCCCAAGAGTCTGATCCAACAAAAAAGGTGTAACCGTCATATATTTTATTTACAGATGACGGCAATGGTGACACAAATTTTCTATAGTTCTTAGTACGCGATACTACTTTAGAAACAAAGTCATCCTTAAAGCCGGCACGCTTATAAAATTTTATGCTCTCAAACTGCGAGCGTTTGGTTATATCACCGTATAGCATGCGTCCATAAGCCCACTCTGAAAAAGGCATATACAATTCAACGTTAAATTTTTCACAAAGCCACCCGGCAAGACCTACATGGTCGGGATGAAAATGAGTGACGATAACGCGGTTTAGCTTTTGATTTTTTAAAAAGCCTCGAAAAATTTGGCGCCAAACTGTTCTGGTCTCAAAATTGTTTAAGCCCGCGTCAACGAGAACCCATCCCTCCTTATCCTGCAACAACCAAAGATTAATATGGTCTAGCGCAAATGGTAACGGCATCCGAACCCAGTAAACTCCCTCCGTTACTTTTGCGACCGTTCCTGAACTTGGAATATTTTCACTATAGTTAGATGTAAAGCTCAACTGAATATCTTCCCAGGTTCTGAAAAACCAACTAACTGAACATTCTGCAAAAAAATCACCAAATTGCTACAAAATGCATTAGACATCAACGAGCAGACTGAAGCTCGAACATACTTTACAACCATACACACAAAAAAGTAGAAAATCACCCATAACCATGACAAATTTTGATGTATTTACGATAAGACACTGATACAAACCCCTTGTGATCATAGGGGTCCATTATAACAACCTAAACCAAGGAAAGAATCATGAACTATGGAAATGCCTTTACGAATTGGTATTGATCTTGGTGGAACTAAGACGGAAGGGGTTGTAATCGATAATCTTGGGAACACTATTTCCTGCCACCGTAAAAAAACACCAATCAATAATTATGCTGAGACTATAAATACTATTTGCGAAATTGTATCCATTTTGTGCAACGAAGTTTGTTTGCCTAACGAAGCTCCGGTTGGTATTGGAATTCCAGGTGCGCTTTCAATGAACAATGGTCTTGTAAAGAATGCGAATTCAGTGTGGTTAATTGGGAGACCCCTTGGCCGCGACCTAAAAGTCGCCCTCTCACGTGACGTCCGCATTGAAAATGATGCCAATTGCTTTACTGTTTCAGAAGCTTTTGACGGTGCCGGAAAAGGCTTAAACATAGTATTTGGCATTATACTTGGCACCGGTGTAGGAGGTGGAGTAACTATTAATGGCAAGGTCTGGTCTGGAAAAAATCTAATTGCAGGTGAATGGGGGCATAACCCACTTCCGTGGCCAGCAAGCCCTAAAGACAGCACCTATGAAGATCACGAACAACCCGGTCCACCGTGCTATTGCGGAAAATCAGGGTGGATAGAAACTTTTCTTTCTGGGCCTGGCTTAGCCCTAGACCATGGCACGGGCGACAGTGCAAAAAAAATAAATACTCTTGCAATTCAGGGAGATACTTTAGCTCAAGCATCTTTAAAAAGGTATGAAAATAGATTGGCTAGAGCTTTAAGTACTATCATCAATACTATTGACCCCGATGCAATTATTTTAGGTGGCGGTCTTTCAAACATTGGATCCCTATACAACAACGTGCCTCTAATCTGGGACAGGTGGGTCTTCTCTGATAATTGCAAAACTTCACTCCTAAAAAATGTTCATGGTGATAGCAGTGGAGCCCGCGGTGCTGCTTGGCTTTGGAATTCATAGAAGTCGATCTATGAGGCGTTTACATTAAGTAATTATGTGCAAAATTATATATGAGTAAAAGAAACAAGCTGATCTTTTTATATCTATAGTGTAAGTAAGCATCCCAGAAAAACTAATATTATTAAATTATTGTCCAAGAAGGTTAAGCTGAATGATAGAAGGAATGCACCCTTATCGCACCCACAACTGTGCTGAACTAAACGTAAAGAATGCTGGTCAATTGGTTCGACTTTCTGGCTGGGTCCATAGTAAACGTGACCATGGAAATTTACTGTTTCTCGATCTCCGTGATCAGTTTGGTCTTACACAATGTGTAATTGATATTTCTAGCGAATTATTCGAAATAGTAGAGGATATCCGACCTGAAAGTGTAGTTACGATAACTGGTAATGTATTAAAACGCAGCAGTGAAACTAAAAACCCTTCTTTGAGCACAGGAGAGATTGAAGTCAGCATCCAAAAACTAACTATAGAAGGCCATGCTGAATTATTACCTATGCAGGTCGCTGGAGATCAAGAGTGTGGAGAAGATATACGCCTTCGATTCCGGTTCCTAGATCTAAGACGAAAACAAATGCAAAAAAATATATTACTCCGAAACAATATAATTTCATCAATACGACGCCGAATGACTAAAGCTGGTTTTATAGAATTTCAAACACCTATATTAACTGCATCTTCTCCTGAAGGCGCACGTGATTATTTGGTAGCAAGTCGCAATCACCCAGGTGCTTTCTATGCTTTACCCCAGGCACCTCAGCAATTCAAACAATTGTTGATGATGTCAGGCTTTGACAAATATTTTCAAATAGCACCCTGTTTTCGGGATGAAGACGCCCGAGCTGACCGGTCTCCCGGCGAATTTTACCAACTTGATGTTGAAATGGCATTTGTTACCCAAGATGACGTGTTTGATGCGCTAGAGCCAGTGCTTGCAGGGGTTTTCAAGGAATTCGCAAATGGTCACACCGTTTCTTCGCCTCCCTTTCCTAGAATTCCATACAAAGATTCTATGCTAAAGTATGGAACTGACAAGCCCGACTTAAGAAATCCTATAACCATTTATGATCTTACTGAAGTATTTAAAGGTTCAAGCTTTACTCTTTTTTCTAAGAGCATTGAAAAGGGCGCAATTGTCAGAGCTATCCCAGCTATGGGCGCTGCTAACCGCCCCCGTAGCTTTTTTGACAAATTGAATGACTGGGCTCGTGCTGAAGGCGCAGGTGGATTAGGGTATATTGTTTTTGAACCATCAGGTGAGGCTCGCGGTCCCATAGCAAAAATTTTAGAATCAAGCTGCATTAACGAAATTAAAGATAAGGCATGTATTAAAAATGGGGATGCCGTGTTCTTTGTGTGTCAACCTCTTCGACTAGCCGAGAACTTCTCAAGTTTGGTTAGAGAACGTATTTGCAATGAATTAGAGCTACGTTCAACCAATGAATTTCGCTTTTGTTGGATAACAGATTATCCAATGTACGAGCTTGATGAGGAGACTCAAAAAATACAATTCTCACACAATCCGTTTTCGATGCCACAAGGTGGTCTAAAATCCTTAGAAAGGCTGCCCCCTTTAGAGATACTAGCATACCAGTATGATATAGTGTGCAATGGGGTCGAGCTAAGTTCAGGGGCAATTCGGAACCATAGACCCGATATTATGGTTAAGGCCTTTAATATTGCGGGGTACAATAAAAAAGTGTTAGAGGAAAAATTTGGGGGAATGCTGCGCGCTTTCCAATACGGCGCCCCTCCTCACGGGGGCTCTGCTCCTGGAATTGACCGGATGGTAATGTTACTCGCAAATGAACCTAATATCCGTGAAGTTATTGCATTCCCATTGAATCAACAAGCTGAATGCCTTTTAACAGGAGCCCCAAGCAAAGTAGATGATAATCAATTACAACTTTTGAATTTGAAAATAAGTTTACCAAAGAAAAAAATAAGCTAGCTAGAGAATTAATTAAGTTAACATTCGATGAGAAATGCGGTATAACCTGGCTAATTACTTGTTTTAATATTTGCCTTACACGCTACTTTTAGGCAATATTAGGTGGAAGAAAGAGGCTGTACGGTATTAAAGAATTAATATATAGGCCCTAAGCTTAAATAACAAAAAAGAATTTTAGGAAATAACAGTAATCGTTTAGCACAATCGGTTGAGAGAATTGCTTCTGGGATAAGAATTAATCGTGGTGCCGATGATGCCGCTGGTTTAGCTATTTCGGAGTCTTTACGCTCTGATATCCGAGCTCTTCGTCAGGCTGTAAGAAACGGCAATGATGGAATCGCCTTAATTAATACCGCGGAAGGTGCTTTGAATGAGCAGTCTGCAATTCTTATTCGGTTAAGGGAACTTTCTGCACAAGCTTCAACAGGAACTGTCGGTTCAACCGAACGTCAAACACTACAATTGGAATTTTCCGCACTCCGGAACGAAATCGATAGAATTGCCAATACCACTGAATTTAATGGTCAAAAACTCATCGAGGGATCATTGGCATCAACCGTCAGCTCCACAGAGCACGTTTTGGTACAAATCGGTCTTGATTCCTCGTCCGATAGCCAGATCAATCTCAATAAATCAATAGATTTAAGCGCCATCACCTCTTCTGGTTTGGGTATAGAGGCATTGAGCATTACCTCGGCAGCCACAGCATTAACCACATTGGATAGTATTAACACGGCAATTTCCACGATAACC
>PBKU01000024.1 GCA_002722175.1 Magnetovibrio sp. | reverse complement strand
GTCGGTAGAGCAACTGACTTTTAATCAGTAGGTCGCAGGTTCGATTCCTGCTGCGCTCACCATAAAGTATAATGTTAACAGATACTTACCCCCGTTTTTGCTAGCCTGCTTGCGGACAATTAACAGGAAATAGTTTTGTTGGATTTTAGTATTATATCTTGATTTCAAAAAAATTCTTTTGGGTAAGTGGCTAATTTAGATAGACCAGATCATGAGTTTTTTAAAATCCGGGTGAAGGTCCATTAATTTATGTTGTGTTAAATAATGTTGCAAATACGCAACACCAAACAAATAACAGTAAATAAAGGAGTGATTTCATCCTTGCCCGTAAACGTATCAGCTGTTAACAATGGGTCACTTCGTGTCTCGAGACGCGATTATTTAGTTAATGTACTTTATGGTATATGGGTAGCAGGTTATATTGTTGATCCTATACTAATAAAAAAACGGAGACAATTGTTCGGGTTTTGGAGGTTAATGATTATGACCCTTGTAAAAAAATTTTTTGGAATTAGCTCAGCCGGGGTTTTGTTGGTGGCCCTAGGGTTTACTGCGGCGACAGCGGCTGATAATCCCCTTAAGAACTACTGGACCAGTGGTAATGGTGAGACCGGCGGATATATTCAAGGCAGTGTATTGACGGGTGATATCGATCCCTTATCGTCCTCATATGATACTGCAACAACGACAGGAGCGAAAAACCCCGCTACAGGCATTATTTATAGAGGCTCCTCAGGTGCAAACCAGGACTGGGATTTTGAAGAGGTAGTCGGTGCGAAATTCAAGATTGGCCGTGACTGGGGAAAGCTTAGACTCGACCTTGCATTCGCCGCATACCAAGGTAATCTGGAAACAATTGGTGGAAAGGCTGTTTTTAACGGCTCTGGTTCATGTTCGTCTGCACGCCCACACAACACAAGTCAGGACGATTGTATGCCCGATAACGAAGGCTATTTCGGTTATGGAACAGTCAATGCGTATTGGGACATTTACCGTTTTGACCTGCACCGTTTTACCGATAATAGCACGTGGGCCTGGAACGCTGCGATCACACCGTATGTCGGCGGTGGCTGGGGATATGGCGGTGGCTATATGGAAGGCTACAAGAATAACGAAACTCCCGGAATTCCAATTTCCAATAGAAGAGCTGGCGGCGGCGAAGTAACTAACTTTGAAGGCGGCGTGTTGATCAATCTAACGTCGTGGCTTGGAGTAACAGCATCCTATAACTGGGTCGATATGAATTTTGGCGGAAAGGAAGACGGTGATGATGTAGATACGGAGCTACACCTTATGGAAGCTGGTGTCCGTCTAACATTTTAGTGAATTAACCTTCGATAATAAAGTCCGAGCAATTAAAAAGGCCTGGCAAAGTGTGCTGGGCCTTTTTATATGTAAGTACCCTGGGAAATACATTTAAAAACATTTTGATAGATGAAAAATTATGGAGGTTGTTGACATTCAGAAATATTAATTTAGGTATCTAGAGAGTGTGATGCACTTGTTTGGGTTATGTTAGCCAACTTACCAGTTAGAACTTGGTTTTAGCCCGACAATTTAACGTTGATAAATAAGCACCCTTGCATGGTGTTAGGGTGCAGAAACAGATTTTGAGGAATAATTATGCCTACTGGTACTGTTAAGTGGTTTAACCCAGCTAAAGGATATGGGTTTATTGAACCGGAAGATGGATCAAAAGATGCGTTTGTCCATATATCGGCAGTTGAAAAAGCCGGGTTAGGGTCGTTGAACGAAGGCCAAAAAGTTTCTTATGAAATGGAAGTGGGGGAGAACGGAAAATCATCCGCCGAAAATATCTCAATCGTTGAATAGACCCAATCATCTAATAAGAAGTTTTCAAGTTAATTTCAACTCAAGAGTACGTTAGTCGGCTTTTGTAGCCAAATTGTCACTCCTGAAACAGGGGTAACCAACTGCAGTCTTTGGTTTTAGAAGTTCTGCGATGGTTGCTTTTGCAAGCATCGTCAGGCGTTTTGTCACACATTTGTTTATTGATCTCGGTGGATACAAATAAGTCCTGCTCTATTAGTCAGAGAAAGTAAGGGTGAACGTATTCTTGATACTGCTACTAGCTCTAAGGTTTTCATGGGAAGGGATGAAGTCGCGACTTGACACTTAGCTAAAACCGTTTCTTTGTTGCAACTTTATTAATTTTTCTCAAATTAGATTATCTTGAATTCTGCAATATTGTATGATCAATTGTGTTTACAAAAAAGTTTGGTGCTATTAGTGCGCTGAGCTGGAACTTAAATTGATGGGTTAGGTGAAGAATATGATCGTAAAACAAGTGTGGACTGGAAATGCATATCGTAATTTCAATTATCTAATTGCTTGCCCTGAAACGGGAGATGCATTGGCTATTGATCCACTCGATTATACAAAGTGCCTTGCTTATGCAGATAAAAAGGGTTGGACGATCAGCCAAGTGTTGAATACTCATGAGCATGCAGACCATACCGGGGGTAATAACGGGGTGATTGCTGCTACAGATGCTAAATTGTTGGCCCATATGGGAGCAAAGGATACAATCCCAGGTATAGATATAGGTTTATGCGCCGGAGATGTCGTTAAAGTTGGAAAAACAGTGGATCTGGAATGTTTAGATACACCGGGCCATACCATGCGCCATGTTTGCCTTTTGAGTCGGACGGATAGTCCGGCACTTTTTTGCGGTGACACGCTGTTTAATGCCGGTGCAGGAAACTGTCACAATGGGGGCTTTCCCGATTCACTTTATGATACATTTGTTTCTCAATTGGTAACATTACCAGATAACACCTTAATATATCCAGGACACGATTATATTATTAATAACCTGAAATTTACTCTCGATCGTGAACCTGATAATGCCAATGCTAAAGACTTGTTAAATAAGGTTAGAGACCAGGATCCAGAAGACGCAATGGTTTCAACTCTGGGTCAAGAAAAACAAATTAATACATTTTTCAGGCTGCAGAACCCTTCGATAATTAATGGGCTCCGTGAGGCATTCCCAAATCTAGAGAGCATGCCTGACTCAAAGACCGTATTCTTAAAGCTTCGCGAACTGAGGAATAGTTGGTAGCATTAATATTATTGGCTTCAATTGAGATGCGAACAAAACATCTACCTTAACCACAAAATTGTTCCCTGATTGGAAGCCAGATATGGCCAAAAACAAATATTCGAGTTAATTTGTTCTAACCAAATACTGGAGGGAAGGCATCGTTGCGTTTTCCTTTTTGTCTTGGCTATTTACTGCAGTGAAGTTACCTTACCTAAAACTTACAGGAAAATTCTTCTTGCCACATATTTTTGGGACTATAGTGATGGTAAATAACGGCGATGTTAATTGAAACTAAGATAGTGGACTGACTGAAGGGTGCTAACTGGCCATTTGTTGTTGCAGCTATAATAGATAAATCAGCTATTCTATCGTAGAAAGATATATAGTGAGTAATTTAACCATCAAAACATATTTTCCAATTGGGATGCCTGAATGGTGTTTCTACTTTTTAGTGCGTATCTTTTTAAAAGAGTTTTTACAAATAAATCCAATATGTCACAGTAAGACTCGGGAAGCAATATAATGACACCAACGTTGGAAGCTATAATATTTTCTAGTCAAACTGTTTCGTTGAACTTCAATGAGCTATCAAAGCCTTTGTCTAAATCTGACTTGATGTTTAATACAGAAGCACTTAATGGGACTGTCGCTTTTAAATATCCCAATTTTGACACAGTTGACGATAGTGCGGTCGTTATACCCGGGTTGTTGGACATAAGTAGTGCTAGTGGCCGTGAAGCCGTAAAAACTGCCATATTCATCCCAAAAAATAGAGACGATCTTACTATGGGAGGTTTTGGTGTATTTTTGGACGACGAACAAGCTGAAAAGCTTATGCAACGCCATGTCGGCATTGATGCAAACGCTAAAAAAAGCCAGGAGGATATGGCCATTTTAACTGCGTTACGACGTATTCCCTCTCTTGATCCATTTATTGTAAAAGAAACTTTTGATCTTAACTCAATTACGGTAAACCCGGCTTACTTGGGAATTACGGATGCCGAAACAACAAAAATCCGAAGTGTTATTGCCACAAAGGTTGAACCTATAGTTGCTAAGGCCATTGATGACCCTAGTTTAAAAGGAGTTGCGGGAAAAGTAGACGAATTTTTAGACGCAATATGGGATCCGTCTGCGACGGCTGCAGGTTTATTTATTAAGGCGTTTGGCATAAAGCAGGAGGAAGCCCCACAAATTTTTTCAGCCTGGAAGGGGATTGCTTTTTATTATAATGAATTTACTAAAAGCCAATCGCGCCTTGCTAAAGTACTTAGCTGGTTGGCTTCAGATTCTTCTCTTCCAAGGGAATATCGGCTCCTTGCACCGGGGGAGCGGGAAAGAATACGGATGTTTCGTACAGCTGTAGAGACGAAAATTCGAAAAGTGTTTAGTAATGTTGGGGCAATTTTTCGGATTTACGACGAAAGTCACTCCCAGTTTATAGAGTATAATGATCCAACCAAATTTCGAGCATTTTTGCAGAATGCTGATCAATATTACTGGAAGCTCGGAGCGTGCAATGGAGTGTTAGCTCAAGTATCAATAACTTGGGATCGATATAATCCACAGAGTTCTGGGAACCAATTCAATTTCGAAACCCTGGATCGATTGTTTAAGATTTGTGATTCGATTTTGTCATCGCGCGGAGAGGGGATTGGCGGAAGCGGCGCACTGAAATAAACAGATAAGTTCAGAGTACAAAAGCTTAAAGTAAAAAAATTCTTGGAGGGTTATATTAAAGAAGCAGCGTTAAATTTTTTAACCTGTTGTCTTATTGGATTTTAAGGTTAGAGGGAGCGTTAAATTAACAGGTGCCATATCAAAGAAAAAGAACCTGTAATAACCAGGACATAAAATATTCCCAGTCGAAAATATAAGAGCGCAAAAGCAGCGATTATTGCGATAGAAAGGCTCATCCATTCGAGTGTGTTGATCTCAGGCAACCACAACACCAACGGGCCAATCTGATTTTTTATAACTGTAGAAAAAAAGACATGAAGGCTAAACCAAACTGTTAAATTTAAAATGACGCCAACAACGGCAGCAGTAATGCTATCAAAGGCACCCTTGAGGTCAGGTAGGTCATGGAGTTTTTCGATATATGGTGCACCGGCAAAAATCCATAAGAAGCATGGAGCAAAAGTAGCCCACAAAGCAATGAAGGCACCCGCTACCCCTAAAACAAAGTAGTCCCCATGGCCAAAACGGTATGCGGCAATATATCCAACAAATTGATTCACTAGAATCAAAGGGCCATTTGTCGTTTCAGCTAGACCAAGGCCATCCAGCATCTCCTGGGCATCTAGCCATTGATAATGTTGAACGACCTCTTGTGCCATGTATGCCAGTACGGAGTATGCACCGCCAAATGTAACGATCGCAAGTTTAGAAAAAAAGTATCCTAGTTGAGTGAGAACGCTGTTCCAGCCAAAGACAAAAGAAACCAAAACTAACGGGCCAAGCCAAATTATTAGCCACGTTAATATAGTGCTTACAGTTTTATTAAGATGAATAGTATTTTTTGATTGGGATTTCTCAGTTATAGGGTCATAGGCCGTTATCTGAAATCTTGTTAGCAGGAAACCTGTCAGTGCAGCAGTAAAGATAACCAAAGGAAATGGTAGTGAAAAAAAGAAGAAAGCGATAAATGAGAGTCCGGCAATGTACCAGTGTATTTGTTGTTGCAAGGCCCGCTTTGTAATTTGAATCAATGCATTCAAGACAATGATGACTACCGTTGCCTTGATTCCAACAAAAACGGATTGAACTATGGGTACATCACCATAAATGGCGTAGATCGAGCTTAATGCTAAAACCAATATTGAGCCGGGAAGAATAAATAACAACCCAGCAATCAGTCCACCGATTCTTCCATGCAAGCGCCAACCAGAATATGTAGCGAGCTGCATCGCCTCAGGTCCAGGTAAAAGCATGCAAAAGCTTAGGGCATTAAGGAACTGCCTTTCTGAAAGCCAGTTTTTATTGATTACAATTTCTTGATGAATAAGTGCAATTTGTGCAGCTGGTCCACCAAAGGATAAAAGGCCAATGCGTCCAAATGTTCGAACAATGCTTATAATTGTTGGTGACTTTTCAGAGTTCTGCAATTTTTTTTATCACAAATATAAATGGAAACATACTAGATCGAAATTTCTGAGGGATTGTCGCTTCTGCAATAGCAATGTCAATGAAGGTATTATCAGTATTAGTTTTAGTTTACTTCTATGGTCTGTAATAAGGTCATTTTTGTTATGACAGGTGGCAGTTTGTCAGACGGCAAAGTTAAGGTTAGGCAACTTACTCGGTCATTTTAACAGTATTAGTAACAGTTACTCCGAGCTTATCTTCGATCACAATGACTTCACCCTTGGCAACAAGTCGATTGTTCGCATTGATTTCAATATCTTCACCGACTAACCGATCAAGTTCGACCACCGCGCCTCTGCCAAGTTTCAAAATTTGGCTGATTTGCATTTTTGCTGTTCCTAAAACAGCAGTAATTTCTACGTCGACATCCATCAACGCCTGTACATCGGTGTTAATTGTTTTCAGGCCGGCTTTACTAACAGCACTGGGGTCGGCACCCTCTTGGCTGTTGCCTTCGGTTTTTTCCTCACCGCTTCCGGCTGCAGTTGCGCCATTTTCATTGATTTCAGCTTCACCGTTTCCAGCATTAGAAGAATCGCCATCAACCGCTGCTTCTGCTCCTTCTCCATTCTCTTTACCTTCTTCATCTGCCATTTTTTTGTCTATCCAGTTTAAGTTAATGTTAGATGAATGACTAGAGCCTAGAAAATTCTAATATGTATTGAATTTGTTCACAAAGATTATGCAGTTGTTTTAATTTTCAGTAGATTGCGGGTTAAGATTCTCGAATAACATTAGCGAGCTTGTAGTTCAAAGGTTCCTTTGTAATCCCCAAATAGCCTTATTGTAAAAATTCTACTAACTGGAAAAATACACTTTCCATACCCATGTAATATCGGTGCTTCCGTTAAAATGTGATTAACACCTGGGTTTTGCTAACCAGCAAATTGGAAAATATTGAGTGCCCGGTATTAGTACCGTATTCCTTTGACGTGCGAACATAAATATACTGAATTGATAAACAATCTTCTAATCACGTATGCTAGCATATTTTGCCTGATAAAAGAAGCATGATTACATTAGTTAGCCGATTTACTAGCCAATTTACCAAAACTCCTGTTTTAGTATAAGCTTCTGAAAAGAACAAAAATCGAGTCGGCTTCAGCAGTTTAGATATAAAAAAAGTTTTTAACCGCAATAAATTATTTGAAAAAAAAGTTAAAAAACAATATATCTAGTTTTTTCAACAGACTATTATTTCTATTTTTACGGCATTTTCAATGACTTAATAGTTCACCTACACAAAAGTTTTAATTTTTTCACCAGTCTTTTGCAAATTTATTTTCTTAAATTAAATACTGCAAGTGTGACGGTCGTCACATGGCATTTAGTGACTAAAATGCCATACTGAGAGCGTAAAATTGACTGTCGGAACGGATGGTTGTTTTGCAAGGTTAAAGTAACCTGTCTAGCGCCGCATCACTGAGCAGGTAATTTTTATGAAACGTGATAATTTTGGTTCAGGAGAGGACTCTGTAGACACTGGGGGCACCGGCAGTGTCGCGGTAGTTGAATCATCAGGCTTGACAGAAGTTGTTGTGCCAGGCGGTGCCTGGTTCCTCCGCGCTGATTTCGAACGAAGTGGCCCAGATTTAGTGCTTGTTGGGCCTGATGGCGAAAATGTCTTCATACGTGATTATTTTAATCATCCCACTCCCCCAGACCTAATAGCGGCTGACGGTGCCGTCCGCCTACAGGGCAGCACAGCTGAAATTCTGGCCGGACCACGTGCGCCTGGACAGTTGGCGCAAACAGTAGAAGTAGCCCAGGTTGAGCCCATTGGAAAAGTTGAAAGCATTGAAGGTACAGTTGAAGTGACCCGTGCCGATGGCACGAAGGTAACTTTGGCTCAAGGAGATCCTGTTTATCAAGAAGATGTACTGGAGACAGGAGCGGGTGCGGCAATTGGAATTGTCTTTGCTGATGAGAGCACATTTTCATTAGGTGAAGAAGGCCGGATGGTTCTGGATGAAATGATCTACGACCCAGGTTCTCAAGACGGATCAGCCGGGGTTTCGTTGTTGTCTGGTGCCTTTACGTTTGTGTCGGGGCAGATTGCCAAGACCGGAGTTGATAACATGACGGTTACAACACCGACGGCAACGATAGGTATTCGTGGTACTGCAGGCGGCGGCAGGATTGATGAGGAGGGGGCAACAACAGCGGCCCTCATTCAGGAAAAAGGAAATTTTACGGGCGAAATGACCTTTGCCAATGAATTTGGCGTGCAAACCATCAACAGGCCCAACCAGGCTGTAACCGTTGCTGCGGGTGAGGCGCCTGGCCAGCCATTTACAATGACCCCACGTCAGATGGCGCAATCTTTTGGGCAGGCGTTAAAAGCGCTGCCGAATGCTAGCGAGGCACTAGACGATAATATTCGCGAGCAAGTTCAAGAGGCTACCCGAGAAATTGCCAGAGAAGAGGCAGGAGGGGAAGAGGCCGAGCAAGCGGGTGAAGAAGGAGACGAAGGCGAAAAGCTAAAGGGATTTAAACCACCTCCGGAAGGGTCAGGTTTTGGCGAGCATACAAAAGGTGATCTGGCCAAGCTTGATGAGATGCTTGAAGGTGCTAAGCAACAGGAGATGGCGCTTAAGGAAGGATTTTTGGAGGCCGAAAAACTTTTTGGAAAACTCGGTAAGGGTCTTGAAGAAAATATTGGCCGGCGGCTTGACCAAAAATTGCAAGACCTACTGGGAGAAGTATCTGATCGGGTCTCGGCGCTAACGATCAACCAGAGTGACGAGGCAGCACCGATTGCGGCGGTCATTTCAAAGGTGCAATCGGCAGCGGCAGCTGCAAGTAACGCAGAAAAATCAGCGGCTGCAAAGAAAGCAGCAGTAGAGGCTGAAATTGTTGCCAGAGGGCAATCGGCGGGGCTCGATCAGTCATCATCGAACCAGTTGAGTTCTGCGGTGACAGCGCCCCTTGATGCGTTGGGGGCGGCGAGTGCTCTGGCGTCGACAGCGTCCGGTATCATGTTAACAGCGGGTGCATTGCTTGGGACGCTAAAGTCGGGCAAGAAAGTTGACCCGTTAGTTTTGGCTAAGCTGCAATCTGCAGCGGATGAAGCGGAAATTGCGGCGGCAAAAGTTGATGTGATTGTACAAGGTGCCATTGCGGCGATGGACGTTGTTGTTCCGAGGGTTATCTCGGCAGCTACTTCGGCAAAGGGTTCCGGCAAGCTCTCCGCAGCGGAGAGCATGGTCACACAGATTTTACAGACTACCATCAATACTCAGATTGAGAAAAAAGCAAAAGAGGTTACGAACGCGCCGGCTGCGATAGCGGAAGCCTTTAAAGAAGGCAAGCTTGGAACAGCGAAGGATGACAGTGGTAACGATGTCGAGGGCATTGGCTATCTTTCATCAATCGTCGATACGGTTAACACCGAAATGGCGGCGGCAAAGACCCAGATAGCCGAGGCAATGCAGACAGAGCAAGAAGCTGGAACTGCAGATGTTTCCGATATGCAAAAAGTTTTTCAGGCAATGGAAAAAACAATTGCTACGGCGGAGGCGGCAAAAACCTCTGCGGAAAAAGCTTCAGCGACGATCATGGCAAAAACAGCTTCGGAAATCCGTTCTCGTGCCGAGGAGGCGCTGGAGGCGGCTAAACTCGCGGACGCTTACAAAGATGAAGCAGAGAAACTTGTCGATTTTGCATCAATTGCAGCGGATGTAGATCCTTCAATCGCCGACATGGCCTTGGCTGCCTTCGAGGAGTTTTCGAAAGCCGAGCTGGCAGCAGAAGAAGCAGTAGCGGCAATTGCTTCGGCAGATAGTTCACAAGAGCTTGCCTTCCAATACGTCTCTGGTGTGCTGAACAAAAAGAAAGATGCTCTGGCTGAGGGCGCAAGTGATGGCGATGCAGGAACAGTTTCGGTTAGTGATAGCGGAGTTTTGGGCTATTCGCATTCAGCTTCGGCATCGGCATTTGTAGGGAGTAATATTAGTCTGCGCGGCGGTGATCTTAGTGCAGGCGATACGTTTTCGGTTAGCGTCGTTATAGGCTCTTCAACAAGGCCTATAACTCATACGGTTCAGGAAGGTGAGGGGCTTGCGGACATCCAGTCGTCTCTTGCATCAAAAATAACAGATGATGCGGGCTTGACTGGTAAAATTGAAGCAACTGCGGTATCGGAATTAACCCTGGGGAGCGACTTCCTCAAGGGAACAACCTTTCACGTCGTCCTGAAGGCAGATGACGACAATGGTGTTTTGCAGGCATATAATGTTCAGTTCACCGCAGCTGAAGACGCTAGCGCGAGTTACACGATTGTTGATGTTCAGGCAGGTCTAATTGGATCCATTAACGGGAGTGAGGCCAGCGCTTTTGTAGTTGCCGAAAGAGGTTTGGTGGGCGGTTCGATTGTCCTCGAATCAAGCAGGCCGACGAGCATTTCTTGGAGCAGCGTCGATGAAGATGGTGCCACACGGCAATCCTCGACCGACGCGGAAACTAACATCAACCTTGCTTTAATCGAAGATAATATCTCCTTTGCTGCAAGTGCTAGTGCAACAGGCGGAACCAATTCAGCAGCGACGTTTGATACGGACTCGTTTATGTTTGCAACAGCTGATGCAGAGGGTTCGCTTACGACCAGATTGGCGACGGTTACTATTGAAAAAAGTGGTGGGGTTCTGTCGGTCAAGGACGATATCATCGTTAGTGACCCAACAGATGATACTTCAATTGCGGAAATGGCTTCGCTTTCGGGTATTACGGCAATAGGCGTTGATCAGTTTGTTGCTAAATCGGAAGCGGCTGATGCGGCCTTGGAAACTGCAGCAAATGATCTGGTTCAGACTAAAGCGGATTTGGCTGGACTCCTAATGGCCGATGCAACAGCTCGGGCAAAAAAATTAACCTATGAAGAGGCTCTAACTGAAGCCCGGGCGCGTCTGAACCAGGATCTCGAAAAGGTTTTTGAGGGCGAGGATACATCCAATCTGGGACCGCTTGATCCTTCCGCCAGTGTGCTAGAGAACGTGGGTGTTACGGCTGCGATGGCAGATGGCGCTAGCGACGGTCAATTTGGAACTGTCGCGACAAGTGCGATTACGGGTTTCGTAACGTACAATGCTAATTCGGAAAAAATGGTGGCGCTGGCCGACGGTGAAAGTTTCTCCGATAGTTTCTACCTTTCCCAGCAATCGGGGAAGGTGGTTTTAAGCGGTACGATCGAGGTGGGGGACAGCTATCGGCTCACAGTTGACGGTATTCCAGTAAGCTATGCGGTCACCGAAGATGACGTATCAGCCGGTATGGGCCTCCAGGAACTTACTGCTGCGTTTGCGAAGGCGATCAATGAAAATATCTACGTTGCGGGGAACGACGAAAGAGATGAGGCGGGCGACCTGGTTAATCCCGGCATTCTGACAGCTTCCGTGAGCGAGGAAGGCACGAGTCTTTTTCTGACGCCAAACGATACTTCGGTTTCAGGTAGAAATCTAGCCACCTATGTCGCTTCGGTCAGCGCGGCAAATGGCGACGATGCGACAATAGATGACAATGATGCAACGTACGAGGATATTTTTGCAGCGACGCAATATCAGGTGACTGTCACCAACAATGGTGGTTCTTACGATATTACCGATCAGTCCGGCTCTCAGGTGGGTTCTTTTGTCAAAAGCGAGTCGTCGAATGATTTCACGGGAGGTGAGATTTCCGGGATAAGTGTTGTCGGCGCTGCCCAAGTAGCGCAATGGTCAGGTGATCTTTCAAGTCAATACCCTAACAACCTGCTGCTTGACAGTCAGGCGGCACTGGCGGAGCAGCTATCCAAGAATGCCGCCCTGGTAGAGGGGTTTGCCGAGAATTTCCTCGGCCTTTTTGAAAGCGCCATTGACAAGGTTGAAGCCAGCTATGTAGCGGCGGTTTCCGAGGCTGTCACCGCAAAGGCCCAGCTGGATGCCAAGGAAGCAGAGCTTTTAGATAAACAAACGGATTACGATACGGCGTTTGCAGAAGCAATCCAGTACAAGGAGCAGTCGGCTGAGGCGCAGGCGGATCAGGCTGCAGCCGATGGAGAGATGATGGTCGGCGCTGCGGCAGCGAGAGCTCAGGCGAACGTTGGTCTGGAATTTTCTATCGTCGATGCTCAAGAGTCTGCTGATGCGGCTGCGGCCCTTACCTTTGGCGCAAGCAACGGGATTAATGGGACGACGGAAGTCAGCGACACGGGTGTTGTCACCTATACGGCGAATGAAGAGGCAGCAGCAGTTCTCGGGGTCGGCGAGAGTTTTACGGACACGATCTCCTATGCCATAAGGGTTGCTGGGGTCGAACTTTCCATCGAAAAGGATTCGGGTGGAAACACAGTTATCGTTGGGCGTGATGCAGAAAATGAAGAAGCCGATGCCTACCTTATTGAAACCGTTGAGGTTACGGTTACAAAGACCCTTGCAGATGATGGTTTTAGCTTGTCTGTCACTGATTTATCGGGACTGCAGGTTCAGGGGGCAAAGCAGGCAGCGGCTGAGGCGACGGCGAATGGTCTTTCCGCTTCGGAGGCTCGAAGCAAGCACACGGAAGTCGATTATCTTTTAGGCACGGAGAGCAGTCCGGGTCTAGCGCGGTCTTATGTTGAAGATGCACTGGGAGCGTCCGAAGGAGCGTCGGGTGCAGTCAAGCTTATTCTTCAAACGCTCGGTATTGCCGAAGGGAGCGCTGAGGCCGAAACCAACACAACCGCGTCGGAAGCTCTTTCTGGCGGTACTGCGGCGGCGAATTTTTACGGAGCGGCTGCGAAGACCCTGTCTGCCCTTTCGTCGTTTGAAAGCAAGGCGGATGCCTTTGCTGATCTTGCCGATGCCATTGAAGCGACCTCGGGCGCAGCTACACAGAGCCTTGATGGAATTCAAAAGCAGGCCGACCTAGCTGACCTTGCTCAGCAACTGATTAATTCTGCTAGAACGGTTGCTCAGCAGCAGGCCGAGGCTGCGCTCAGCAAGGAAGCAGATGCCGCTCTTGAGTTTACCACCGCACAGGCACAAAAGGAGGCAGCGGCCGAGGCAGCGAGCCTGAGTGTTGCTGAAGATGCCAAGGCGCAACTGGAAGTTGAGGCAGCGCTCGAAAACACCATGTCGGCCGCAGCCAAGGCTATTGGATTTACCGACGGGCTGAAGGGAACGGTAAGTGCAAGTGATGCCGGCGGACTGCATTATACGCATGACGAATCGCAGTTCATGGATCTCGAAGAAGGAAAAAGCGACTACGATCATTTTTACTATTCGACGGTTACCCCGGAGGGCGAATACCTCGTCTACAAGGCTACTGTTACGGTAACGTTTGAAGGCAATGTTCTGACAAGCTCGACGTCTGTTCAAAGCGAGTTGGTTGACGGCGAGGATCTATCAGCGGAAACGGTCGATTTAGCTGAGATTCAGGCTGTTGGAGCCAAGGATGTTGCGGCAGCGGCACGACTTCTCTCGCAGGCTGCTTCTGACGAAGCGTTTCAGGCTGCGGATCTGGATAGCCTTGCTGACGATGATTTTAATGTTACAACGGCCGGCGAAAATTTGAAAACGGCCACAACATCGGCAGCAGCGGCGCAAGAGCACATGCGAGCGGCAGAAGCGGCCTTGGCTATTGCCCAGGCGGCATCCCGGGAAGCTACTATTGCCGCCACCTCAGCCGATACGTCTGCCAGTGGGCGAAGCACGTCAATTGCGGCGATTGCCAGTGTCGCCTCGACATTTGCTGCAAAGGCGGCTCTAGCTCTTGCTTCTGCGCAGAATTCGGTGGTAAAGGCGCAGTCAGATAGCGCAATAGCCGATGGTGCACGGGATCTGCAAAATGCTGAGGTAGAAGCCAAAACGTTTGCTGACGATGCGGCGGCAAAGGCGAAAGCAGCCGAGGAAACGGCAGCACAGGCAGCTCGCGATGTGGCTAATCAGACCATTCAAGACAAGGTCAAGGCAGACACTGCTGCCACCGAAAAAGCACAAGAGCTGGCTGATAATGCAATAAGCCAGGCAAAGCTGGCGGCTGATGAACTGGCGCGGACAATCCAGGCGGCAAAGGACGTTGACCAGGATACAGCTGAGATTGCATCTGAAGCAGCACAAACGGCGGCTGATCTGGCTCAGGCAGCGGCCGGTGCGGCAATTGAAGCAGCGGCGGGAGCCGGCATGGAAGCACTGGCGCAGGCGGCCCGGGCGGCCCGGGCGGCAATCCAGGCGGTAACCGATGCTGGTGCGGCGTCGGCGTCTTACGAGGTTGCTGCGAACGCGACGATCGCGGCCGATGCGTGGGTGGCGGGTACGGCAACAGCTGATCGGATAGCAGCGGTGCGGGCGGCTGCAGAGGCGGCCGGAGCGGCTGGCAAGGCAAATATGGCAGCTCAATTGGCTGCCCAGGCCGCCAATGAAGCAACGGAGGCTTTGGTGCAGCCGAGCATTGACTTGGCGTCAGCCAAGGCGGTGGTCAATGCACGAACGGCAGCACTGACAGAGGTTCAGGCAAAACTTGCGGCGGCTGATGACGGCAAGGCGGCAGACAGTCCAATTGAAAAGGTTTGGGCACAGGCTGTTGCCCAGGCAACCAGTGCTCTGGCTGATGCGGAAAGTTCAAAGGCGGCCGCGCAGGCGTCCTATGATGCGGCAGTAGCCTCAAAAACTCTTGCCGATGCAACGCTGACGAGTGCCGCCTCGGCAGCAGCCGCAGCATCGCGTGTGGCAGGGGAAGCGGCGTCGGCCTCTGGGTTTGCGACGGCTTTTGAAACCGGAGCGCAAGGTGCAGCTCAGGCACGTGCCGATAACGCTATTGCTGTGATCGTTGAAGAGCTGAATGAAGCCGTCGAGATTTCGGAATCCGCATCTGATGATGTGTCGTCTGCGGTGAGTGAAGCTAAGAAGTATGCTGACGATGCGGGTGATGCGGCCGATGCCCAGGATGCGGCGACCAATGCTGGAGATGCGGCTGCTCAGGAAGCAGCAAAGACAGCCCTTCAGGAGGCCGTGGCTAATGCCGCAGAGGCGAGTCTGGATGCGCAGACCGCTCTGACTGGCAGGCAGACGCATGTCGTTGACGGTCAGGAAGTGGAAGTTACCTGGGATGACATCAAGAATGATGCGACTGGGACGTATGATGGTGCGTTAACTGCTATTATCAAGGCTGCGCAGGCCCTTGGCTCGACAAATGCAGAAGGCCAGCTGGAAGGCATGCTTGCTCAAATCGAGACCAAGCTTGGAACGGCACTTGCCCCATTTACCGATTCCCAGGCAGAAACACTTATTGCCACTTTTGAAAACTCCGAGAATATGGCGGAGAAATCGGCCGCCTTGCTCGTCCCCATTGCCTTGATTAAGGAAGCAGCGAAGCTCGTCCATAAATTTGATAATTTTCTAACCGAGCCGGCGACTGGTACTTATGATGATGAGCGTGGAAACACTCTTCTGGCGGCGCGCGATGATGCGGACGCATCGCAGCAGGCGGCTGTCGATTCGATTGAAGCGGCTGCCGAATCGGCGATGCAGGGCATACTGGCTGCTGAAGCCAATCGGGGTGTCGCCGAAAAGAATTATACGGTGGCAAAAAAGGCGGAGTTTGGTGCAGAGGAAAGGGAGAAGGCAAAGCTTGAAGCGGCGGAAGAAGATCTAGCGTCGGCCAAAGCAGCGGCGGTTGCAGCATATAATCAAGCGTTGGCGGCGCAAGCGGACGCGCAGGCCTCAGAAACGGCGGCGGCAAGTCGTCTGGCCGATGTGGAAGCGGCTCTGGCGGCTGCAGCAAGTGCCGAAAAATACGCTTTATCGGCAGAGAGTGCAGCGACGGTTGCGGCGGAAACCATTGCCGCCGCGGAAATCATTCATACGGAAACGGAAAAACAATATAATGCTGCTGAGGCCATTCTAGGGAATATAGATGCTGCAATTGAAGAGGTCGACCCGGAAGCGTACACGGCGGTCAATCAGGCGGTAACCCGTGCAAAGAACGCTTTTGATCAATCGTTCGATACGCGTCAAGAGGGGCGGGATGCATCAATGGCGGCGACATCAGCGGCAGAGGAAGCGTCCAAGCAGTCGGCCCTCGCTAAAACAGCAGTTGAGACTGTTGATGAGTCGGCGGCTGAAACGGCTTACACGGCTGCCCAGGCAGCGAAGTCAAAGGCCGATCTGGCGGTTGAGGCGGCCCTTGAGGCGAAAGCCCTTGTTGATGTAAAAAGTTCGGATGGGGTGACCACGTCGGCAGCAATGAAGGCTATCGCCGCGGAGGCTTCGGAGCTCGCTGCTGCAACTAAATTACATGCGGTAACAGCATTGAATGCGGCCCTTGAGGCGGCAACTGCTCTGGCCGGGAGCCCGAAGGCATCGGGCGCCCGAACCGAGGCCCAGTCGGCGGCGGACGCGGCTGCATCGGCGGCAGCGACGGCCGGTGGTGTTGCTCAGGCGGATACAGTGACGTTGGGCGTTACAGACATATTTGATGATGGGGACAAATACTGGATTCAGGTTGGCGGGAACATGGTCAGTTATGCTGTCGACCCGGATACGATGGGCAAAGCAATCGATGAGATTACTCTTCTAGATGTGCGCGATGCCTTTATTGAGGTCATCAACAAATCGGCTGCAGCGATCGACATTACTGCCTCCGAAGGCACTACACCCGGCGAAATTGTTTTGACATCGAATTTTCCGGGGGTTGGATTCGTTACAGATGCAGGCTTTCAAGATACAGGGGCAGAAAACCTATCAGCTGCAGTAATAACGACGCAGTCAAGTGCATCAGGTAGCACAGAAGTTGCCCAAGTTGATAACGTAGCTATAACGAGTTCAGGCCTGTCGGCTGGTGACAAATTTTTTCTTACCATTGGTACAACGACGATCGAGTATGAAGCTAGTTCCGCAGACACTCTCTCCAGCGTTCGGGACAGCCTGGTCGGCCTGCTTAACGGGAATGAAAATACGAGTGCACTGGTGGTTGCCGAAGCGGGGACTGGTGATGGTGCTATAACGCTGACTGCGGCATCGGCGGGTACGGGGTTTACCGCTTCGGGCAACACTTCTAATGCCAACGAAAATTCAAATAACTCGATTAGCGTTGTTACAGCAATTGGCAACCTCGAAGGCTCGGACGAGTTGGCGGCGGCGGCGCTAGCTGACATTACCAGTCAGAAGGCGATTGCCACAGAACAGGCTGCAGTTGCGCTAGCTAATTCCGAGAGCGCCGTGATTTCATCAGATGTAAACAAATTTTCAACGGCGTTGATCGAAGCGACGGCCCAGCTCGAAGTTATCGGGCTGGCCGGGGATGTAAAAGAAGGTGCGGATTACACCCTGACGCTGACAAGTGGGTCAAATAATATCACGGTTAACTATGAGGTAGCTGAAGGGGTAGCCACCCTGGCCGGTTTAAGGAATGCCTTGGCTGCAAAAATCAATGCAACAAAAGTGGATGATAAGCTTATTGCCGAGGCGAGTGCAGGTAGTGAAGACGGTTTTATTATTCTTACGTCAGCTGATACGGGAACATCATTTGAAGCAAGCCTATCGGTGACAAATGGTGGCGAAAATACAACGGCGGTGGCTCTGACCGCATCGGAGGCGGCCGCGGAAGCCGAAACGGCAGCAAACAGCGCAAAGGGGGAAGCCGTTACCGCTATTGGTGCGTTGGAAATCCTCTATGGCCTTGCCGATGGCGATAAGGGGCTGGCAGCCATTGAATCGGTCCAGGCAAAGGAGGCGCTGACTATTTCGGTGGCCAGTGCGCAAGCGGCTAACGACATCGGCGAAGAAGTTGCCTTGGCCTCGCAGACGGCTTTTTTAGATGTGGCGGAAGGATTGTTTAGCCAGGGTCTCATCAGTTCTTCTCCGGCAACAGCGGCGGAGGCGTATACGGCGATTAATGAAGCGCTCGATGGGTTTGCAGCGAATTCCAGTGCCAACGACACGGCTAAAAAACTTGCGTCCAATGCTAATGACTACGCTTTGTCGGCCCAGTTGACAGCAGAGGCTGCTGCGCAGAGTTTTGCTTCGGCCAACGGGTCTTATTCAAATGCGGCTGCTCAATTGGAAGTGGCAGGTGCCGGAGCTGCTGAATTTGCCGAAAAACGGGCAGCGGCTGATGCCGCGGCCATCAAGGAAGCACAGGAATCTGTTTTAGGTGCAAAGACGGCAACATTGGTCTCCCGAGACGAGGCAGTGGATGCTGCTTCGGACGCATTTGCCAATGCTCAGATGGCGGCAAAAGCTACCCTGACGGCAGTGGCGCAGGCTTATGCCTTTGAAAGAGCCAGGGCAATCGAAGAGGGAGCAACAGAAGAAGTTCTTGCGGGCGTTGAGGCGTATATTGATGGCCAACGAGGTGCACCACCAACGGATCTCAGCGCTGTTCCCGGTTTCATGATGCCCCTCTATGACCTGCTTCAGACGGTCGATTCCGGTGATACCAATGAAGCCGGAGAAAAGACATATTTGAGAACAAAGGTTGATGAGATCATAGAAAGCGGAGTAGGTGACGTTTCTGCTGTTCTCTCGTCAACGGTAACCAAGGCAACGGCGGCAATTGCAACCACTTCTCAGGTTGTTTCCGTCATGCTGAATTCTGTCACGATCGAGGGTGACGCTATTAGCGGAAGCTCGGTCCGGACAGCCGATGTTGGCGAAACCTATGCGATCACGATTGGCGGAGTAGGCCCGATCCAGGTGACGCTTGATGCCGACGACGTCGCAACGGCGGCTGATGCGGTTGAAGCGGGTGATTTTAATGCCGAAACAGCGGTCATTCGGGACAAGTTGTTGGCAAAAATCAAGACCGATTCGGATGCAGTTTCAGCAGAGGCCGGGTACTTCGGCAATGAAATCGTGTTGACAATAAAGGACGTGGGAGGCGATCTGGTATCGATTGTTGACGGCGGGGGTGTAAACACACTTTCGATTAGCGATACGGGGATCGAGTCTGCCCTTCGCGGGTTCGCTTCGAGCCTTGGAGCCCTATCTGAAGTAACCGGGGCGATCGGTTCCCAGTCGGACGGTCTGGTTTTCGACGGTGATGGCAATATCACCGGGGTGATGGATGATCCAAAATCCGCTGTCGGTATTGCTGCAAAATTTTCCTATCAGGCAAGTCAGTATTCTGAGGCCGTGGCGACGGCAACAGCGACAATGGAAGCCGCGGCAGCAGCCTTGAAGGCCTCGACGGATGAGGATGAGCAATCAGCCCTTCGGGATACCATCAAGGCGGCGATAACCGAGGCTTCTTCTTCGGCGTCTGCGGCCCAGGCGCTCATTGATACAGCTGGCGGACAGGCGGAACTGGCCCGTGCCCAGGCAATTTATTCTGAATCGTCAACAGCGCAGGCCTCAGCCGGACAAAGCCAGTTTGCCCAGGCGTTATCGAAGGCTGAGCAAGAAACCGCGCTTAGGAAGGCGCAGGAGCTTGCCGATGCCATGCCGGAGGCAATTCTGGATGACCAATATACGACGGACGGGTCGCAAGGCGCCATTGAAGAGGATACTTCGGTTGTTGTTGATGTCTTGTCAAATGATCTTAGAGCCGATGGCGATCCGTTGATTGGGGCAACCCTTCTTTCCGTCGGGGCTCCGACCAGCGGTGAAGCAGTTATCCTCAAGCAAAAGGAAACGCTGACCCTCAGCGGTGACGGGGCGGGCGAAACGTACGCTTTAACCATTGAAGATATAGAAATATCGTTTACCGGAAGGCAGGGGCAAAGTCTGGGAGATATCGCTGCGTGGATTGCCGGCGAGCTGATTGCTGGTGATAAGGAAGGTCGCTTCAGCGAAACAGTGGTAGCGACGGCAGATGGTGCAAAGATCATTCTTGAAGCGGCAAAGGCTGGTTCGCCATTCGATGTGACAGTTGCCGATGACGTTAGCATTGAACTGGTGACAACGGTTGCCAATGGTTCGGTTCTCTATACACCGGATGCCAACTATAATGGGAAGGACAGTTTTACCTACACGGTGGCGAATGATGCCGAGGTGCCGGCCTACAGTTCGGCCTCGGTTAATCTGGATATTTCAGCGGTCAACGACGGCCCCACGGCTGTCGCCGATTTCGGGACGGTTGTATCAACAGCCGGTACAACGGTAGCCGTGATTAGCAATGACAGCGACATAGACGGTGATACGCTTTCCATTTCGGCAGTGACGTTCGAGGGCAGGACTGTCGACATTACTGAAAAAACGACTGTGACGGGACTGCAAAGTGATGCTAATTATACGGGCAGCGCTCTTACTGTTGATCCGGTCGGCGGGACCATCAAGTTCAATCCTGACGAAGACTGGTATAAGCAGCTCGCCGAAGGCGAGAGCAAGACGCCCGAGATCAGCTACACTGTCAGTGATCCGGCCGGTTTGACGTCAACGAGCACTCTTACGGTCAATGTGGTCGGCATCAACGATGCGCCGGAGGCTATATCTGTTGACGAGGCGGAAGCACTAACCATTGATAATGGAGAAATCACCGTTGATGAAGATGGTGCCGGATTCTCTATCACCTATGCCGGGCAGGAAGACGGCGCGGCCGTGGCCGGTGATCTGAGTAAGCTTGTTAACGACCCGGACAGCGGAGCTGTTCTAAATTTTGCAATTGCATCTGGTGGGGAGGCTGAAAACGGCAGTGTTACGATGCTAGCCCAGCAGGAAACCCTTACAATCAGCGGTGCCGGTGTCGGGGAGAAATACACGTTTTCAATTAATGGGCAGCAAGTTTCCTACGAGGGATTGAGCGCAGAAGAAACCAATACCCAGGATGAAGATCCTGAAGCCGTCGCCAACAAGCTGGTCGAAAAGATAAATACCGATCCGGCTTTTGCTGCTGTTATCGCCTCTTCGGGAGACGGCGCAACCGTATTACTGACGGCAGCGTCGGCGGGGACGCCTTTCAGCGTTGCGGTGCCAGACGGGGTCAATGTCGATGCGGTGACGACTGTTGCGAACGGTGAGTTTTCATACGTACCGGCAACCGATTTTTTTGGTTCGGACAGCTTTATCTACCGTGTTGAAGACCAGTCAGGTCTGGCGGTTACAAAGACTGTTTCAATCGATATTGCGCCTGTTAATGATGCGCCGGACCTGCTCAATGAAACTACGGCGCTTGATGGCAGTTGGACGCTTGCTAAGTCCGATCTGGCGGGCATTGATTCCACTAAGGATGTAACCTCTGAACAGGGTTCGATAAGCAAGAACGCGGATGGCAGCTACACCTTTAACCCAAGTTGGACATTCAGTGCTTCAGAGCTGATTGGTCCATCCGAAGGTGAAGAGATTCCGGTTGTAAAAGCGGTGACGACGACCAAGGGAACGGTGACGGACAACGGCGATGGAACTTTTACGTTTATTCCGACCAACGCCTCTTCGACGGCACCGGTTACGTTCACCTATACAGCTGAAGGTGAAGAAGGTGATGTTGCTGGAACTGGGGCTCTGGCGGTGCCCGAAGGTCAATTTGCTCCGTCGCAGATAAGTTTCACCTATACGAAAACAGATGGTGCCTCAGCTGCGGAAACGCTTGCTGCGCCAAAGCAGTTTGCGGCGCCTGATGCTGATAAATCGATCATTCTGCGTGTTCTGGATAATGATACAGACCGAGAAGGACAAACGCTCTCGGTCAAGGATGTAAGCTTTAACCCAGGTGATGGTCAACAGGATGCCGTCGATGTGGAGCTGAATAATGATGGTACGATAACCATCAGACCGAATAAAGACCACGATGCTTTTGTTAATTTGGCCGACGGAACCGCATCGGAGACGCTTAACGTCAGTTACACGGTGACGGATGCAGCGTCTGTTGAAATTTATGACCTGGATACGGATGAAGCTGCAGCTCTAGGTTCGGCCTCGGGGCTAACTTTGCATGCCGGTCTCTATGCGGTTGAATTAGCTGGCGGCGATGCGGCCGATGGTATCACGATCACCTCGGTTGTCCTCAATGACGATGGTGAGACCTACAGGTCAACAGCCCTTTCGACAGATATTGCGGACGATTCGGTAGAGAGCGTTCGCAGCGGTTTTTCCGGGGGAACATTTGGTGGGACGAGCACGCCAGGTGATACAGCCATTACCGTTCACCCGGACGGGACAAAATCATTTGCCGTTGCTCAGGAAAGCACTGGTCAGGTTGATCTTCAGGTTCTCGGCATACCTGGGCCGCCCGTCGCGGGCGATGACGTGGCAACAGTAACAGAGGGAGGAGAAGTCACTGTTTCGGTTCTGGTCAATGATACGGATAAAGACGATCCATTGAAGGAAAATCTTCGTCTGCTGCCGCCAACTGCCGGACAATACGGGTCGGCTACTCTCAACGAGGATGGGGAGACTATAACCTATAATGCGTCGGCGGCGACACTCGAAAGTCTTGCCCCGGGACAGACAATTACGGATACCTTCACCTACTCGGTGACGGATGGAACAAGTTTTTCCGATGCGACGGTAACGGTCACCATTCAGGGTGAAAATGATCAGCCCGTCTCAGCCCGCGATGTCACTCGTGCCCGGGAAGAGGGCGGTGTTGTCCTTGTTGATGTTCTTTATAACGATCGAGATGCGGACACCGGTCAGGCCTTTCTCCGTTTCGATGATGCGGTCTCCTCCGGTGACAAGTATACGGTGACCATTGCGGCCGATGCGAAAATCTATGATTTTAGTTCGGATCAGGTTGCCGCATTGAATACAGCATCAGGTTTCAGTCTTGGTGCCGGAAAATACGCAGTTAATATGCAGGTAGGCGACAGTGGAAGTGGGATTGCCATTGTTACGGTTTCGACTGAAGATAATGGTGAAACTTACTCCGCGTCCGGTGCGCCGGTGGAGATCGGTGCAACTGTGCTGGATACCGTTCAGGAGGCATTCTCGAAAGGCTCTTACGGGACTCCTGCATCGGCAACCCTTGTTCATTCGGTTGTTGTCACAGCTGCGCTGGATGTTCTTGGAGTCAACAACGTTCGAAACGGGCTGATCGAGGCGATTAATGGCGACGCGCTGGCAAGCCAGTACATCGGCGCTTCCCGTTCGGAAGAGCGGATAACTTTCGACGGCACTCCCGAGGCAGGGGACCAGTATTCAATATCGATCGGTGCTGGTGAGGTGGCAAAAACCGTTTCCTATACGGTTACCGGTGAAGAGGCTGATCTTCCCGAGATTGTTCAGAATTTCATTGGGCAGCTGGCCGGCGACAGTGATCTGAAGAATATCGTAGAAATCGATGTCGGAGGGGCAACAAATACACTTGTTATCCGGGGTAAAGACGGGGCCGAGCATTTTGCGATTACGGCTTCGGCAACAGATTCGGAAGATGGTGAAGTGGCGGATAGCTCAGTCACTCTGGGGAGCAATCAGGGACAGCTTGTCCTGACGACGGCGGCTTCAGTCGAAGGGTCGGTCTCGCTGACTGCAAAAGTGTTCGATGCCAGCAAGGGAACTTCCAACAATGTTGATGTGATGGGCCTTCACCTTGTGGCGGTCGACAAAGATGGCAATGAAATCAGTGCCCTGGAAAGCGGAGAAGGTGCGGCGTTGACGACGGTCTCGGCTGACAGGATTGTCATAGGTGGCACGATCGAGGCGGGTGATCAGTACTCGGTTTTGATTAACGCCGGTGGTGTGGAAAAAACAATCACTTACAAAGTAACGGGTGATGAGGCGGATATAGCCGAAGTAGAAGAAAACTTTATTAGCAAAATTACCGCCGATGAAGAGGTGGCCGCGGTTGTCAACGTTAATAGCGGCCCGGCCAACGGTATCATCCTGATCAGTGCAAAGGACGGCTCCAGTAATTTTTCGACGGCGGTTTCATCGATTGACAGCGCAGACGGCCAGTTTGCGGATACAATGGCGTCGGTGGAGCGGACGACCGTTGTTTCCTATGATCCCGATTCGGTGGCAAAATTCGATGCGATGACGGCCGGTGAAAAGGCGCAGGATGGGTTTTACTACAAGGCCATCGATGCCAGTTCTCTAGGGAACCACGGGTCGATAGACGCGGCCAAAGTGACGGTCACTGTGAGTGGTACTAATGACAGGCCCGATGTTCTAATCAAGGAGCTTAAAGGTGACGCTATCGAAGATGGGGAGACGATAACATTTGATGTTCTTGCCAACGCCACAGATGCCGATGCGGTCGATACGCCAGATACGCTTATCATAAATTCGGCGGTTTCGAGCAGCGGCGCGTCGGTAACAATTACAACAGGGGAAAGCTCGGAGGTTGTCTATGACCCGAGCGGCGTTGAGGCGTTTCAATCGCTAAGCGCCGGAGAGACAATGACGGATACGGTGACCTATACAATCCGGGATAGCGGTGGCGCCATTTCTGAAAAAGCAACTATTAACATTACGGTAACCGGGACAAATGATGCGCCGGTTGCACAGCCTGAAAAATATTCAGCATTCAAGGGAGCGCCTCTGGAAAAATCTGATGCGACGGCGGGACTTCTTGCCAACGATACGGATGTCGATACGGACGTCAGCAAATTGCAGGCCGCTCCGGCCGACGGTTCAGCTCCAAACGAGGACGGTAGTTTTGAAGTCATAAGTGCAAATGGCGCCAGGGTGACGATCAAACAAGATGGCAGCTTTGTTTACGATCCGACAACGGCAGCGGCAGCAGATATCTTTGGCGAACTGGATGAAGGGGAGTCGTCCATTGATACATTTACCTATGCAGTCATCGATGATCAGGGCGGGTTGTCGACAACGACGGCTATCATGGAGGTCACGGGGACGCTTGATGAAGCGCCCGTCGGACTGGATGTCCTTGAAGCGGTGGATGGTGTCTACACTCTTAATCTGAGTGAAATTCTCCAGGAAATCATCACCGGTACAACCGGTGACGATACCGTCGTTCTGAGAGGAGAGGCGATATCGGGCGATCGCTTTGACGGTGGTCTGGGTGACGATCGGCTTACCCTCGATGACCAGGATAACATTATTAGTGTGGCTAATGCGGAAATCATTGTCGGTGGAGCTGGTGATGACACAATCACACTGTCAGCACCCGGAACGGAGACCGGGACCGATGGTGAAATGCTGGTCACGTCCATTTCCAGCGGAGGAGGGTCCGACACCCTGATTCTTGATCCTGGTTTTGCTTTTGAGGCCGTACGGCTGGATGGTGATAATCTTATCCTTTCGGCAACCTACACGGAAGTCGATGCGGTTACAGAACAGGCCACGTCTACCGGAGCAGCTATCACTATCAGCGATCAATTAACTGCGCCCTTTGCGGAAATTAGTTTTGACGTGGATGGCGACGGAACGGTTGCCGCAACCGGAGAGGCCTTCCATCTTTCGGGGAGTCTGGATGCCAGCGACGCAACTGATCAGACAATTATTGCGGGTTCGGCGGGTGGCGGTGAAGCGCTCCTGGGCGGGGCAGCCGATGATCTTATTTTCGATAACGCCGGTGACGATACAGTTGATGCCGGGGCGGGCGATGACCGCCTTTACGTCGGTGCAGGCAGCGATACGGTTGATGGCGGTGAAGGAATCGATACAGTTGACTATTCCGGTGCCAGTGATGGAGTTGTAGTTAATCTAGCAGAGGGCACGGCAACCGTTTCCGATGACACCGATACGCTGAAGAATATTGAAAACGTGTATGGCAGTGACGCGGTTGATACCATAACGGGCGATTCCGCGGACAATCTCATTGAAGGCGCGGGCGGCGGCGATACGATCGATGCAGGGGCTGGTGCCGATATCATAATCGGTGGTGAAGGGTCGGATACCATTATTGGCGGTGCAGGTGCCGACATCATCTATGGTGATGAGTTAGGGGACACGGTCTCTGTTGGAGGCGAGGGTGCGACAGCGGCCAGTCTTCAGTCGAGCGACGTGATGGGAATGCCGGCGACCGACTTCGATGGAGTCGCCGGTCGGGCAGCGCAGATCCTTGCCGGGCCTGATGTTCACTCAGATCTTTCCGGCCCGGTGCGAGCAATGACGCCGAGCGATGAACAGTTTTCATCACAATGGTACCTGGACAATCCGAACGCCGCCTTGGGTGGTGTAGATATCAATGTTACTGAAGTCTGGGATCAGTATACCGGGGAAGGCATAACATTCGGGGTAATAGACGACGGAATTGATTACAATCATCCGGATCTCGCAGGCAATTATCTAGCAGACCTTGATTACGATGCGCTTGACGCGGCCCTTGGATCTGCCGGAGGCGATCCCGCTGGAGATGATCCCTTTACTGACCAGCGCGATGATTTCCACGGAACGGCAGTTGCCGGAATTATGGCGGCTTCCCTGGGGGAAGGCGAGGTTGTCGGTGTTGCTCCGGATGCTGAACTTGCGATGTTCAGGATGGGTTTCGGCTTTGAAGCAACGGCAAGCCAGACAGAGGCGGCTCTGGCGCAGATGGTTAATGTCGATGTGGCCAATAGTAGCTGGGTCTACAGCACGGAAGCATTCTCGGATAATAAAACCGATAACCGCTTTACCGCGTTGTTCGAAGAAATTACGACTGCCGTGCAGCATGGGCGTAAGGGGGATGATGCGGCAGAAGGCGAGTTTGGGCTAGGCACGGTTCTGGTCTTTGCGGCCGGTAACTATGGCCAGGATGGCGATAGCAGTAATTATCATAGTTTTTCCAGTACGCCGGAAACGATCGCCGT
>PBKU01000023.1 GCA_002722175.1 Magnetovibrio sp. | reverse complement strand
GCTTTATCTGTTTGGAAGGTAGCTGGATATTCTATATCAGGGAAAGAGCATTAACTTGTTTACGAACTGATCTTTCAATCAAGAAAGAATCGATGACCAGTTAATCAGTCCAGGGAAATCAGAATTAACCGATCAAATGTCATGTTTTTTTTCGTGGTTTCCATTTTTTTACATGCACCGACCGTCCTGTTTGTGTTCGATATACCTTTGGCTGCAATACCTTGGCAGCTGCAAGACGGTCTTTTGGCTTTAAAAAGGACTTTTCTATTTCCATCAGTGACATTTCAGCGTTCCCTCCCCTTTTCAGAGCCGCCTTGTATGCAGAAGAGTCTTTTGTTAGTTCATTAAGGCTGTCAATGGAATAATGGCCAAAACGACGCCATATTGCCAGAAGGTAATCTTCCACGTCAGGCGGAAGGTCACGCTCTATATCAACATCTGGGCGGCCACGCGAGAAGGCTACAAAAATATTTGGTTCAATCGGTCCCAGCTCATTCGCCACAAAAACAGCAGGCATTAATTTTCGACCGTTATTTATGACAGCGTAATATGCCTGGGAGATAAATAGAAGTCGCTGCATCTTTTGTGGTTGAAGAGGCTCATTATCCTTTAATGCAGTATCCTCAAACCAGAATGCAATAATAAACGCATTATCAACGTCGGCAGGCATATCTTCCATTTAATCACTGGGAATTTTAATTTTTCCGCATTATTTTTGTCAATAAACGTACATAAGGGCGGTATAATACCCATAATCAGACACTGCGCAATAAATCCATACGAAAAAAATAAAACAATATCTAACTTATGTTTTTATTGTGGAATAGTACCCCTCAGATAATCCTGTTCTTGACGACTTCGTAATACTAGATAATATTTGCAATGCAGACTGCTTAGTATCACATTCAGAGGGGGGAATAATGCTTGAAGTACCTGCAATCCTGTTAACCTGTGTTGGTATATTTGGGTTCATAAATCATCGATATTTGAAACTTCCTCTTACCGTAGGCCTGGTTCTTATAGCCCTAGCAACTGCGCTGGGAGTTATATTGATTGATGTTTTACTGCCAGACGTAGGAATGAGAACAGGTTTGAAACTCTGGCTCGAAGGAATAGACTTTAATCGGACCTTGATGCACGGCATATTGAGCTTTCTCTTGTTTGCAGGCGCTTTGCACGTCAACTTGCAGGATTTAATGGATTCAAAGCTACACATTTCTACGTTAGCTAGTCTTGGCGTCGCAATTTCAACAATAATTAATGGGTGCGGGTTTTATTTTCTAACAGGGCTATTTGGTTTTGAAGTTGACTTCCTGATTTGCCTAGTTTTTGGCGTAATTGTTTCACCCACAGATCCTGTTGCCGTTCTTGCGATGCTTAAAACAATTAAAGTCCCCCCCCGATTGGAAGCAACGATCGCAGGAGAGAGTCTTTTTAACGATGGCGTCGCAGTTGTACTGTACTCCCTCCTTGGGACTATAGCTTTCGGTGCACTTAGCGGCGGACATGGAAGCGATTCGGTTGGGGTAAATGAAATTGTGGGGTTCTTCGTTAAAGAGGCAGCCGGAGGCGCTCTTCTAGGCTTAATTTCCGGATATCTTGCATTTTTATTGCTTCGCCGAATGAACGACTACATTATTGAGGTCATTATCACTTTAGCCCTGGTCACGGGAGCATACTCGTTAGCTCTTTATCTTCACGTATCCGGCCCAATTGCAATGGTCATTGCCGGAGTATTCATTGGGAATACAGGTCGTCGTCTTGCGATGAGTGAAAAAACTAGAACTCATGTAACTCAATTTTGGCACCTAATTGATGAAATTTTAAATGCCGCACTTTTTGTGTTAATTGGATTTGAAGTTATTGTGCTGTCATTTGAGGGCAACATCGTCCCATTAAGCATTGCAGTAATTATAATTTCTTTATTTGCTCGCTGGTCGGCTGTTTCTTTTCCAATGATGAGTCTCGCACCGGTCGCGGAGAAGGACAAGGGTGATATTGTCATTCTAACCTGGGCTGGGCTTAGGGGAGGAATATCCGTAGCACTAGCTCTGGCATTACCCGACATTCCCGAGAAAGATGTTATTTTGACCGCAACATATGCAGTGGTCATCTTTACGATCTTAATACAGGGAATTACGATTGAAAGCCTCATAAAAAGAGTAAGGGCTAATGAATCTGAATAATATATAATTATTGTTATTCAATCCTTATCTGAACCATAATCTCAGAAAATATCTACGTGGAAGGCTCTACCTAATACCACAGAAGACTAACAGCGAAAATAAGCAAGACTGAGCCCATTGTTAGATCAAATAGCCCAGAATGTTCCTGCAGCCAAGAAATGGCAGTTTGATTAAGTGAGATGGTAACAAGCATGTACCATAATGCATCAATCGTACCTGCCGTAGCAACCATAACAGTCTTTTCTAGTAAAATTGCGTCAGGTTTAAGGTATTGACTAAACAGGGCAAGAAAAAAGGCTGCAACCTTCGGATTTATTAATGCGATAGTAAGTCCCTCGAAAAAACCTCCTATTTTTTGGCGATTAAGAGGCTGGGGCTTATTTTTGTTTTTTGTAAAGCTTTTCTTTATTAGCTTAATACCGAGAAACCCGAGAAATATTGCTCCAAGAATATTTACTATAAAAAAAAGCTCTGGCTTGTTTTCAAGAATTATAGTTAAACCGGAAACGGCGCCAAGCGCATAGATAGCAATTCCTAGCCCATGTCCTACACTTGTCATTATACCCTGCAAATATCCACCCGAAACCGTGTTGTGAACGATTATACTGAGGCTTGGTCCTGGGGACATTGCACCCAACAGACAAACAATTGAAAGCTGAAACCAGGAGAGAAAATCCATGTTTTTATAAATTTCATACAGTCTGCGGGTTGTTAAGCAAATTAATATCGACAGAATAGAAGCCGTTGCAATAAGACAGACACCCTTGTTTCCATCTTGTCTTGATGTTTTTTGTTAGTTTATTATCTCAAAATGGTAAAAAATTCATACCGATACTCAAGCTCGAAAAACTTTAGTATATCTTTTACAGTTGGGGAATAGTAATCGTGATAATTCTTGACGGTGGAACTGGAAGGCACCTTGAATCTCTGGGTGCACCTTTTAATCAGCCGGAATGGTCTGCATTGGCGTTAATGCAAAAACCAGAATTTGTTTTAAAGGCTCACAACGACTTTATTGAGGCAGGCGCTGATATAATCACTACAAACTCATATGCGGTTGTTCCATTTCATATTGGAGCTCAACGTTTCCAAAAAAATGGCCCTGACCTTCTTCAAAAATCTGGAAAACTAGCGCTGGAAGCAAAAAAGGGGGCTTCGAAAAATGTACGTATTGCTGCAAGCATACCACCAATGTTTGGTTCATATCTTCCGGAAAGATTTAATCCAGATTTAGCACCTAAAATGCTTGCCGTGTTTAAAGATAACCTTTTACCTTTCTGCGATCTTGTCCTTGCCGAAACAATGGCTAGTCTTGAAGAGGTGAAAGCCTTTATAAGGTTTTTTTGCGACAGTGAAAAACCAATCTGGGTGAGTATTACTCTTGAAGACGATACGTATGAGCGTAGATCACCGCATTTACGCTCAGGTGAAGCTCTCGAAAAAATACTTGAATATATTGAGGATAAAAAACCTGAAGCGATTTTATTTAACTGCAGTCAACCGGAAGTTATGGAGCCTGCTATACTGTTAGCAAAAAAACTGACTACAGTGAGGTTTATTGGGGTTTATGCTAATGCATTCCCTCCTCAACAATCTGGACTTGATAATGCAAACAAGGAAATAAGTAGACTTCGCGTTAATTTAACACCAATTCGATATAGAGAATTTGCAACCAGATGGATGAATGCCGGTGCGACTGTTATTGGTGGCTGTTGCGGAATTGGGCCCGATCATATCAAAGCACTTTATGAACTAAAGATGCACTTCAAGTCGCAGAAACGTTCGCTTTAGGCCATAGACGAGCACGGACATATCTTGGACGCCAGCTAGATTTACTTACCAAGAGTTACAAAACTAAGCTTAGCGAAGTCCCACGTACTGCCAACGCACCGGTTATCAAATTGTAATTATTTTCATAAATATTGACAGCACTCGCTGAGGACTTATCTTTCCGCTGGAATTGAATCCTTTCGGCCGTCTTCACTATTTCTCCAGGTTGCTCAAAGAACCTGGCGAATGCCTCACTATTGGTGACAAAAAGGCGTGAAAAATTAGGTTCTGGCTGCTGGCGAGGTTCTTGATCCTTGTTAAATTGTGACTGCGAATCATAGAGATTTGATGGAGAGGCATCAAAATTTATAGGAGACCCCGAATCGAGTTGCTCTACCTCGATTTGCGTTTGTGAGGTTACTCTATTCCCCACCCCCACTCGCGAAGTGGCTGGCTGCTGTACGCTTTGTGCAGGTAAGGGTCTAGACTCTAGCGCCATCACGTGTCCATTCAGCTTTCATTTTACTTCTAGTGCGTGTAAATTAAAAAAACAACAACAACAGACAGTTTATTATATATAAGCCGAAAACATAAGCAACCGGCAATAGACTAATAAATAAAAAATTGAAGATAGAGATAAGAAATTCATTATACATACCTAAGAAAAAAAATATTAGTAATTCTAGACTGATAAATGCTCTTCTAGAAACGTCAACACCACTTGCGAGGCTCCGAACGAATATAGGTCGTTGTGGTGGGCAGCTGGTACCCAGAATGCTTTTTTTGGTTCTTTTGCAAGTGCAAACAGTCTTTTCCCAAGGTCGATCTTTATAACAGAATCTAATTCTCCGTGAATTACTAATAAAGGAGTATCAATTTTATGAATTTTTTCCAACGAAGAGAATTTTTCCCGAACAAGTTTACGCGACGGTATATAGGGGTAATGCTGCGCTGCAACATCACCCATCGAAGTATAAGGAGCTTCGAGGATGAGGGCTGCTATAGGTTGTTTCAGCTCAGCTAGTTCAGCCGCAAGATGTGTTGCAACCCCAGTCCCAAGACTTTCTCCATAAAATATCCAGTTGGATGATTTCTGATTTCTTTCTCGGAGAAAATTAAGTATCGAACGGCCATCATTATACAAGCCGTGCTCAGATGGATTGCCAGCGTTTCCTGCAAAACCTCTATAACCTACAAGACAACCGCCAAACCCTGCCTCAAGATACGCTTTTATCTTTTCATCACGATCGGCAATTGTACCTGCATTCCCCTGAAAATATATTATTGTTTGCGCACCTGATGATTTCGGATCCTGATACCAAGATTTAAGTTCGACGCCGTCAACAGTATTAGTCGTTACAATATCCATATTAGGCGTAACGGTATTAGATGGCGAGACCACTTCATGGCCCGGGTTGTAGATCAACCTTCTTTGAAAAAAATATAAAAATAATATGAAAGCAATATAACCGGCTACCAACGTTGCAACCAATTGAATCAAGATTTTTTTGCCCCCGAACCTATTATCCTAGTTCACACAAATTTGACCTTTTTATCAACCCAGATCATCAGTCAACAACTTCCAGGAACCGTCACTCTGCTGGCACGCAGCACCCCCTCCACTTGCAACACCATCTTCAAAAGCAATACCCGTGCGAAAGCGTCGACAGGTTCTTCCAGAGGAATCTATAAAATCACTTGTTGGGCGAACAAATCCCCCGTGGCCAGTTTTAGGATTTTTCCAGTTAAAAACTTCACCGGCCGCACCATTCGCAACCGCATGTTCCATCGTTTGCTCATACGCCACACGATCGGCCGCTTGAAGCCGTTGATTGATTGCATAGCCTGTTAAGGCACCTGCAGCCGCTCCGCCACCCATAAATAAAATTTCCATCACCTGTCCACCACCAAAAAATGAACCAACGTATCCACCAGCCGCTGCCCCCGCCGCCAAGGCCAATACATCACGTTGATTTCTAGTCATGTCTTTGTAACACCCAGATGACCCCAAAACCAAGATAGCTAAGAAAAATATCGTCATACGTTTCATTTTAGTCTCTCTTTCACTATTCTGAATTAACCTATAAACACCAGTTGATTATTATTGGTCAATACATTGATAAATTGCACCCATAGGGGTTAGGAGTGGGCAACCACCCCTTGATTGCTTAAAAAAAACTAATTTCTTGCCAAAACTTGAACATCGCTCTCTTGCTAGCTGATTGACGGCTTCTGGCGAAGTACCCTTTATGTTATAACAAACAGTAATTTTCTCAGGCGGCGCTAGGTCTTTAGTGCCGTGCGGACTTTTTCTCATTAAGCTTTTATCTTCTGCTATATAAGGCCTTGGCCATGTGCAGCCGCACATTAAAACTATTAATAAAACTACAAATATTTTCCGGAATGACATTTGCAAAGCTTTGCTCATTTTTTGGCAGATTAGTTGTATTATGAAAAAACTCAGATATTTAAACTTTTATCTCAGCAACGTCACAAAAAACTATAGGTTCATAATAATTATTAACGCAGATTTACTAATAAATAGTTATAGGCAGTACTTTTTTTTACCGAAGCACGTTCATTGCTACGGGGTGTTAAAAATAGATTTTTGCTCTGAAGATATAATTTAAGCGGTTTGTCTGAGAATCTGATCACATATCTCTCTAACTGCACCCATTCCCCCGCTTTTGTCAGTAATGATTAACGCTATCTTTTTTACTTCTGCTACACCGTCGGCTACGGTAATTGGGCACCCAACCTTTTTCATGACATGGATGTCGTTCAGGTCATCACCCATGTGGGCAATATTTGAGAAACTTATGCTTAATTTTTTTGAAAGATTTTGAAGTACTTTTAGTTTATCCCTAACACCAGTATGCACATGAAAAATCTTTAGTCTTTTAGCTCGATGTAGAATCGAACTTGAAGTCCCCGCAGATATAATAGCCACACGCACACCCGCTTCTTGTATTTTTTCAATACCCACTCCATCGCGAACATTGAATTTACGAGTGACTTCACCGGCCTGATTATAATAAAGTCCTCCATCAGTTAGTATTCCATCGACGTCCAGGGATAGTAGCTTTATTTTTGACAGGACATGTTTTTTATTTTTAATCAATTGAACACCAAATTCAGTCGTTAAGGGTGGCTCTTTTGTTTCTCCATGCTACGATAACGCAAGCGGGTCAAGGGATAGTGTGATCATAATGCAGAAAGATATTAATTTGTTAACTATTTTAGCAATCAGAATATCAATTTGTCTGATAACGTATATTTTTTCTCTCGCTGAAGCCGCTTCTCATAGCAAAGTTAATGTAACATATCAGTTTTCCGTGCTTCACATAAATAAAGATAAAAAGACACAATTGCTATCAACTTGCAAAAGATCAGTTTTCCCTTTAACAAAATCATATTTTGCATGTAATCAGACCATTCAGTTCGCGAAAGGAAGGTCAAATGGATCTTCTGAAAGTAAAACAGGTTTTGATTTTGAAATTCCCGAACTAAATCTCCATATTGATGAAACTATTGAACCAGAATCTGGAAATCCAGAAGATTTTTTTAGGCAAAATGCCAAGCCTCCTGATGCCACGCAAATAGGTGGAATACCGTTTCAGTTTCGGAATAAAGGTCTTGATCAACCTAATGATCCTGAGCAAAGGCGTGGCAATGGAATGAACGATGCATCGAAAATAAAAGATACGGCCCAAATAAAAGACGTAGTTAACACCGATAAAAAGAAAGTTGCATACAATTCTAGCAACAAGAAAAAAACTCCTTGGTATTTAGCGCAAGATAGCCGTGGAAAGATCATAAGACGCTTTCCAAGTTTGATAGGTTTTCCCATTATCGGTCACTCTGGCCCCAGCTCAGAGGAACGCGGTAAATCGTGTTTTCGCGAACGTTCGGGCTATGATTGGATTTGCATTGAGGGAGTTAACTGGCCTGATTCACTTACTTCGGTGTTTGACGTAAAAAGCCTACTTTATCGCGGTACCAAGGCTATTGTTCGTTATCGAAATGGAAAAACCGACCGAATAAATACTCTGTTTCATTCTTCAAAATTTAATATAGTTGCAGAGTACCTTCGTAAAGAATTTGGCTTGCCTACAAAAATTAGAAAAAGGTCTCTGGTACAAGTAGCTGGGCCGGCCGAAGAAAATCTTTCGATCAGTTGGAATTTCAAAGATACAGAAGAGTCTTCTAAGATTATCGAAATCCGGCTAATTAACGATGTTCGTGGACTTTTCCCGGACAGAAAGCATGGGGTCTTACTTTTATACGATGAAATGAGTGAAAGTATTTTTGAACAGGTTGAAATTTCAGACTTTATGCTTCATCAGCTTCGAAAAGGTGACCCGGAATATTTGGGTCAGTAGTTTTAATCACTGCTCATTGGAAGGAAACTTATCATAACAAAGTTTTGGGTATGAGTAAATCTACCAACATATCCTTTGAATGACTACGTGCATGTACGTCAAATTTCGAGATTTTAACTTAACCTTAAAAAGGTAAACCACAGGCTATTTTAATTTTTGAATGGAATTATCAGTGAAAGAAAACAAACCAGGATTTAAATGGGACGACCCCTTTTTATTAGATGAACAGCTCAAGGATGAAGAGAAAATCGTATGTTCAACCGCGAATAGTTATGCACAAGAAAAACTAATGCCACGTGTAATTGATGCATTTCGTTCTGAAAAGTTTGATTCCAACATTGTAAGAGAAATGGGTTCTCTTGGATTATTAGGTGCGAACATTCCGGCCGAGTATGGTGGAGCGGGCGGTAGCCATGTGTGCTATGGCCTCATTGCGCGTGAAATTGAGCGAGTAGATTCCTCTTATCGTTCCATGTTAAGTGTGCAGTCGTCACTCGTAATGCATCCAGTCTATACTTACGGGAGTGAAGAGCAGAAAAAGACATACCTTCCCAAACTTGCAACAGGTCAACTTTTAGGCTGTTTTGGACTCACCGAACCAAACCATGGTTCTGATGTCAACGGTATGAAATCATGTGCGAAACAAACTAAGAATGGTTTCTTATTGAATGGGAATAAAACTTGGATTTCAAATTCTCCAGTTGCGGATATTTTTCTTGTTTGGGCCAAACTGAATGGAATTATCCGTGGCTTCATATTAGAACGGGGCATGGGGGGCCTCTCCACGCCGAAAATCGAAGGGAAATTTTCGCTTCGTGCGTCAGTCACAGGCCAGATTATTATGGATAATGTATTTGTGCCAGAAACAAACTTATTGCCTAATGTTGAGGGATTAAAAGGACCATTCAGCTGTCTTAACAAGGCCCGTTACGGGATAGCATGGGGCGCTATTGGAGCTGCAGAGTTTTGTTGGAAAGCAGCAAGGCAGTACGCCTTGGATCGCCATCAATTTGGACGGCCATTGGCAGCTACCCAACTAGTTCAAAAAAAACTGGCGGATATGCAGACTGAGATTACCCTTGCCTTGCAAGCTTGTCTTCGGGTTGGAAGATTATTGGACAAGGGGGTGTGCCCACCTGAAAATATTTCGCTGGTCAAGCGAAATTCTGCAGACAAAGCCCTTGCTATTGCGCGCATGGCACGTGATATCCACGGTGGAAATGGAATTGTTGATGAATATCATATTATTCGCCATCTACTTAATCTCGAGACCGTCAACACATATGAAGGAACATATGATATTCACTCTCTGATCCTAGGGCGAGCTCAAACCGGAATTCAAGCCTTTTTTTAAGCGCCTGAGAATACTCTACAATCGATGAAAAATAAGATGGAACTACCCTTCGGGGCAAAAATTGATGCAGATGGTAAATGGCAACAACTCCTAAACAAGGGGCAGAAAACCCGCCATGGGCCGGCACTTTTTTTAGATCGTGATGGTGTTGTAGTCGAAGAAGTTCATTACCTCAACTCATCGGAAGATACCCATTTATGCGATGGTGCAATCGAAACTATTTCTCTAGCAAATAAAAGGGCAATCCCCGTTATTTTAGTAACGAATCAGTCCGGGATTGGCCGAGGTAAGATTAGCTGGGTTCAGTTCATTAAAGTACAAGAAAAAATGATGAACGACCTTGCTTTATCAGGATGTTTTTTTAATGCGGTTTTTGCATGCCCGCACCATGAAGCTGCCAAACCACCACTAAACGCAAAAAACCATCATTGGCGAAAACCAAACCCTGGGATGCTTTTTGCTGCAACAGAAATGTTGCCAATTGACCTATCTGCATCATGGATTATTGGCGACAAGGCGACAGATCTAATTGCCGGCCAAAAAGCCGGTTTAAACGGAGGAATGCTTGTATTGACAGGATACGGTAGCGAGGAAGAAGAAAAAGTAGAACTGCAATTTGGTAAAAACGAAAAATTCAGTGTAAGAATTGGAAGCAGTATTGCAGACGCGCCATCTCTTATACCCATACTTTCCACCTAATAAATGTATCATGTAACATGGAAGAACTATAGATAATTCAAATGATTCCATATGCATTAGCCCAGTTGAAACTCCCTTTTGTTGTTTTTTTTGGAATATACTCACAACCAATCCATCCTTTATAATTGAGGCTGTCAATCAATGTGAACAACTCCAAAAAGTCAATTTTTCCATTTCCAGAACCAGGTTCATGACGCCCAGGGCAATCGGCAATCTGCATATGTGAAATTACGTTTAAATTTTCCCGAATTATTTTAAAGGGGTCGTCCCCTCTCATGAGACAATGATAGATATCCAGTTGAAGAAAAACATTAGGTTTGTTTATAGTATCTATTATTTCAAGTGAGTCAGATAACTCAGTCAGAAAATACTCGGGAAAATCGTTGGGATTAAGAGGCTCAAGCAATAAGTTTTGTTTATGGTTATTAAATATATCTGCTGCTTTTTCTAAATTTGTTATTAACGTTTTCAATCCATCTTTTCTATTCACTTTACGGGGCAGTCTTCCCACCATCACATGAATATGGCTTGCAGCTAGTTTTTGGGCGACCTTTGCTGCAACTTGAACAGTTCTTTGAAACTCTACTTCTTTTCCTGGAATTACTGCAAGGCCCCGGTCACCTTTTTCCCAGTTTCCGGCGGGAGCATTGATCAGAACCATTCGAAGATCTTTTTTCTTCAATATTTTTCTTATCAATTGGTAATTATATCCATAGGGAAACTGGCATTCGACTGCTCTAAACCCATGGTTTTTTGCAGCTTCAAACCGTTTCATTAGCGGCAACTCTTGAAAAAGATATGTTAAGTTTGCGGCGAATTTTGGCATCGAACACCCTCTTAAGTACCGCAAGAGATATGCATTGTTATTCCGAACGGACCTTAGCAGGTGTATGAGCAAAACGATGATCCTGCCCTTCACGCCACGAAACAAACGCTCCAGCACACCCAATCAAAAACATACCCAATAATGTAAAGAAATCTGGTATGTGGTTCCAGAAAACCCAACCCCAGAAGGTCGCAAAAATCAAATAGGAATAATCAAATGGAGCAAGCCAACTTGCTTCCGCAAGCTGATAGGCTTTTGCAAGAAGAATATTTGAAAATGTATTAAAAACAGCGCAGACCATAATCAACACTACCGTACTCCACCCTAAAACATACCAACCAGATGACAAGTAAGCCCATTGCGCATCAACGTTATTTAGGGGAATCAGAGTTAATAAAGCCGTCATTATCCCGCCAATTAGTATAAGCCATAGTGATACGCTTAATGCCAATGTAACTGAAGATTCTTCCCGACAAAGGTGTCTTACGGTCAAGATTGATCCAGCGTAACATAAGGCTGCTAAAATAGGTAAAACTGAAATAAATTTAAAACTGTCTGTTCCTGGTTTTAAAATCAGCAATGTTCCGATAAAGCCGAGAAAAATAGCGGATATACGCTTTGGGCCAACTTTCTCGTTTAAGATAACAACCGATAATATGGCGACAAACAGCGGAAAAACATAGAGACCTGCAGCTACTTCAGCCAAGCTGAGAAAAGGGATTGCGCCAAAAAAAAAGCACATAGCCGCACATTGCAAGAACCCCCTTAATGCTACGGGGCCAATCCGGTTTGGTTTGAACGTAATGATCTGACTAGAAGACACAAGCATAACAGCAATAATGAGTATCGTATTAAATAAAGATCGAACAAGTTGAAACTGCCAAAGAGAAACATCAGGACTGATCGTTTTAACTAGCGCATCCTGGAAACCTAAAACAAACAGTGCAGAAACCAAAATTGTCGCCGCAAAAGACGGGCGATCTCCTGAAAACGTTCCTCCTTCATTTTTTCTAACGTCAATCATGGCTTAAAAAAAACGCTTCCTTATTTCTTGTGCGATCTGATTTGCCGTATTTAATTGGGGATGAGACCAATTTTCAAGTTTTCCGAAAAAACGGCGTGCATAACCTTTTCGAATTAAGGCTTCATGAAGCAACTTATGTTTTTCTGTGATCAAAGCGGTTGGAGTATAAAGATAGACCGGTTTTTCTGCTGCACAGGCCTCTGAACACATCGAAACAGATTCACCTGTCACCACCACGTAATCGGCAAGACTAAGAATTCCTAAATACGGGTTATCCGCGTCTTTGCTAAAATGGTAAATTTTATTTGGCACAGTTAAAGAATCTATTATGGAGGATGTAAAGTCACCAGAGCGCGGGCTCGTAGTACCTAACACTGCACCTCCATTAGCTTGAACTGCATTGGAGATCATGCTTCCTAATTCGGTTGCCATTACATGGGTAAATTTACGTCGACGTGTACTACCACCAATAAACAACCCGACCCAGGGGCGAGGAAGTTCAGAAAAAGTTTTTCTCCATTTATCCGCCGAACACTGCAGCTGCTCCTTTGTAATGCAATGGGGCGCAGCAATTACTTGAACCTGATTTCTCATTAGCGAGGGTTTGTCATGGATTGGGATTACAACCATATCAAAATGTTTTCGAATAATTCCAGGATCCATTATCTGAATTATTTTTGTTTTCCCTCCAGACCTTTTTTTTATTGACCGTGCGATTGGTGCTGTACGACGTCCTGCAGCAATTAAAATATTTGGCCAAGATTTTTTGAACAAAAGGGTGCTTTCATGCGTTAAACCAAGGAAAGACCCTCCAAGTAATACATTTGGAAGAGCGGCGAGAGGTCCATATTGAATTTCAATTTTCGTGAATGGTATTTTGAGCGCATTGGCCACACCAAGACACTGGGACTTGTTGCCGGCCCTCGGATCAACAAGACACCAAACCACCGGGTCCAATGATGGAAAGTCCGTTAATTGCATCACTGCTCTAGCATAACAGCTATTGTGTCAGGGTCTAAATCACAAAATAGAATTGTATTCATAAGGTTGTCATTACCTTTTTTGTATTGGAATACCAAGGACTTTAGAAAAAGTATTTTTTAGCTGAGTTGTTCATTGTCGATAAATGTCTTTGGAAAAAAATCTTTGTATTCTCTCCACTTACCTACTGAATCTGTATAAACTGGCTTTCGAACCTGCCAACTAGATGCCGTATAAACCGCCTGGGTCGACCTGTAAAAGTTTAAACATGATTTTTGCCACCTTAACCCAGCAAACTTTATTATCCTTCGTATTTGTTCTTCAGGGTTCTGGACAAGTTTTTCGTATTCAACTTCCAAGATCGGTAAGTCCACAGTCTTTTTCCAATGTGCCATTAACTTAATCTCTGCTTCTATATAACTTGAAATCCATTCGATACTAGTTGCCCATGGAGTTGGGCTTTTAAAATCCTGTTTGAAGCAAGAAAGAGCAACGTCTCGTGAATCTCGACGACAATAGATAACAAGTGATTGTGGAAATATCATCTCTATTAAGCCCAGATATAAGAAATTAAAGGGCGTTTTTTCAGTAACAATAGAATTGTTCTCTGCCAACGTTGATAGCGTATCAAGATAATAATCGTAGATTTCTTTGATCCGCAACTCATTTAGATCGTTCAACCATTTAGGGAAATGGCCAAGAATATGTCCCATCAAACCCAGTTCACCTCCGACCTTAACTTCTGTATGCATAGATAATACCTGTTCAACAATCGTCGTTCCAGAGCGCGGCATTCCTAAAATATGCAAAGGAAACAGATGCGGTTTTTTATTGATTTTAAAAGAATCAATAAAATTTCTGTCCATAGTATTTATTATTATGCCGACATCTACCGCATATTGTTTAGGATTAAAAACCGATTTTTTCTTTTTAAGAACCTTTTGGCGCAAAGAGTTTCCGTTCACAAAACAGTTAAAGGCTTCGTCGGGAGATTTTTTTTTCTCAAATATATCACCTAATGCAAAATAAAAGCCTATCAAGTCTTCGCCTTCGATTGATTTGCTTTCAAGCATTTCCTTAATTATATCAACTTCACTCTTGGATACTTCACCTTCACATGCAGAGACAACATTAGCCCAGGCTTCACCATATGATGGACGAAGCTCAACCGCTTTACGAAAATTTGAAATTGCATTCTTCTTATCTCCCAAAACAGTGCACACGACACCGAGCCCATTATATCCCTCCGCAAATTCCGGAGCAATTTGAAGCAAACTATTATAGGTATTTTTTGCTAAATTTAATTCTTGAGCCTTGAAATATGTACCGGCAAGATTAGCATGCGCTTCAATAAAGCCTTTTCGTAACTCAACTGCCTTTAAAAAAGCAGAAATTGCAGCAGGGTAATTACAAAGCTCACGCTCAACCTGCCCTAATGCGTTCCACCCTTCCGGATATTCCGGATCATCTTTAGTGGCCTGCTGACATTGCACATGAGCTTCAGTTACAGCCCCTATATATCGTAAAGCTGTCCCCAAATTTGCTCGCGCCGCGGCATTAAGTGGTTCTTCAGAAATAGCTTTTGAGTAGCACTCAATTGCATCAAGCGACCGACCGGACCGTAATTCAAGGTTACCTAAATTAATGATAACTTGAGTATAACTTGGACGCAAAGCTAGCGCATCATTGAAAGCCTTACGAGCTTCACTAATTTTTTTCTGACCCTCAAGAGCAATGCCAAGAGCAGCATGTGCTTCTGACAAAATTGGATCAAGATTGATTGAATGTCGCAACGCAGCTTCTGCCTCAGCATAACGTCCAAGCAAATTGAGTATGGAACCGCAATTTGCGTGAAGTTCGGGGTTAAGTTCATCATTTGTTGCCGCTCGAATTAAGCACTCTGCCGCAGCCGGCATATCGCCTCGTTTATAGAGTATCATTGACAAGAGTTCATTACTGCCAGCATCATTAGGCCATTCTGTCAAAATATTTTTCAAGGTAGCTTCAGCTTTTACGATATCGCCTTTTTTTAACTGGTTTTTAGCCATAAGCAGTAATGCATCTGCAGCATGATTATTCGTATTTTTTTTTGAATTACTCATTTTATTTAATCAAGTTTTACTGTTTTCAACGGACCTGAAAGATCAACATGCTTTTATAAAAAAAGTCCGCCTAAATTATATTTAAAGAAACTAATAATTATGACAACGAGTTGTAAAATAGTTAAGATGCGAAACGGTAATGAAAAGAATTATGTTCCTAGTATTATGTAATAAATGTTCTGAACAATTTATTATTTAACGAAGTGTGTTTTTGTCAAATTTGGAAGAAGATGGCCATATCAAACAATAATATCGTGAACTCTACTGGTTTGGAAACTGCAAAATATCTTTTAGATATTAAAGCTGTTAACTTTAGGCCTAACCAACCTTACAAATTCACATCGGGCTGGGTAAGTCCTGTGTATATTGATTGCCGTTGGATTATTTCCTTTGTTGAAGCGCGACGGCGCATTATAGAACTTGGCTGTAATATGCTAGAAAAGAATGTCGGAGTTGACCAGTTTGATGTCATTGCAGGCGGTGAAACTGCTGGCATACCATATGCATCCTGGATCTCCGAATCATTATCTAAGCCTATGCTATATGTCCGAAAAGAGGCAAAAGGTTTCGGTCGCAACGCACAGATCGAGGGAAATCTAAAGAAAAAGTCAAACGTACTTTTAGTTGAAGATTTAGCGACAGATGGGGGCTCAAAAATTAATTTTGTAAATGCCTTAAGAAACGCAGGTGCAAATGTTACTGATATTTTTGTCATATTTTTTTATTCGGTATTTCCAGATTCACTCACTAATCTCAAAGAAGCAGGTGTAAAGCTTCATTATCTTGCAACCTGGCACGACGTAATAAAAATAGCAGAAGAAGGTGACTATTTTTCACGAAAATCGATTGAAGATGTGAAGGCATTTCTTCAAGACCCAATTGGCTGGTCTAAGGCAAAAGGGGGAAGAAGTGTTGCTTAACTTCACGCCTAAAATTTTGGCTTAAAAAATGAATGCCCTACCGAAAATATTAGTTCATATAAACTGTCACACTGGAAAATTTGAGCATTTAAAGGAATTGCCTAGTTACATAATTATTTAAAGAAGATATTTATTTCAAATATTTATGTATTTCATGTAAATATACTGTATTACAAACACATACAATTTTGATTGATTGCTAAAAACGTATTAAAAATTGCAATGGGCTGGATATGACAAATTTTCCTAACTCACAAAGCAGACGCGATATTTCATATCGTGTACATGGATATTCTAACCTCAAGCTTCATGAGACCCGCGGCCCAACGATTTTTGTTCGAGGAGAAGGGGTCAGAGTATTTGATGACGATGGTCGATCCTATATAGAGGGCCTTGCTGGACTTTGGTGTGCTTCTCTAGGCTATGGACAGCAACGCCTGATTAACGCAGCAACAAAACAAATGGGTAAACTGGCATACTACCATGAATTTGCGCATAAAACTACTGACGTGACAATTGAATTGGCTGCAAGACTCATTGACCTTTCTCCTGTCCCAATGTCAAAAGTTTTATTTGGAAATTCGGGCTCAGAAGTCACCGATTTAGCCATAAAATTAATTTGGTATTTTAATAATGCTGTTGGCAGACCGAAGAAAAAGAAAATCATTTCCAGGATAAAAGGTTATCACGGTGTTACGGTTGCAGCGGCAAGCCTAACGGGCCTCCCTTACCTTCATGACGACTTTGACCTTCCAATTGAGCGCATTATTCATACTGATTGCCCGCATTTTTACCGATACGGTAGGTCTGGAGAGAGCGAAGAAGCGTTTGCATCCCGTTGTGCTGAAAGCTTAGAAAAACTGATCATTGATGAGGGACCAGAAACAGTAGCTGCAATGTATTGTGAACCGATTCTAGGAGCTGGCGGCGTAATTGTCCCACCTCGCACCTACTATGAAAAAATTCAGGCTGTATTGCAAAAGTATGATATTTTACTAGTAGCTGATGAAGTAATTAATGGTTTTGGGCGTACTGGAAACATGTGGGGCACACAAACTATGGGTTTAAAACCTGATTTTATATCATGCGCTAAGCAATTATCCGCCGCCTATCTTCCAATTTCAGCGCTATTAATTTCCGACCGAATCTATCAGGCTATGGTAAAGCAAAGTGAAAAATTAGGTATATTTGGTCATGGCTCAACATATGCTGGCCACCCGGTTGCGGCAGCAGTTGCTCTTGAGACGTTAAAAATATATGAGGATGAGAATATTCTTGACCATGTAAAGAAAATATCCCCTGTACTGCAAGATGGGCTCTGTAATTTTAATAAGCACCCATTAGTCGGTGAAATCCGAGGGAAAGGATTAATAGCAGCTATTGAGCTTGTTAAAGATAAAGAAACGGGAGAACCTTTCGAGTCAAAATATAAGGTCGGCGCTTATTTGCAAATGCGAATTGAGCAAAAAGGTGTTATACTGCGGGCTCTGGGCGATTCTCTGGCATTTTGTCCTCCCCTGATAATTAACGAGGAAGAAATTAAGGAAATTTTAGCTGCTACGGCTAAATCACTTGATGAAACATTAGATTGGGTTAACGCTGGAATGCCTACCTAGAACACGGCATAACTCAATTGTGGGCAACTGACAGATACAAGATTAGCAAATGTTTTCTGACAATACGCTGACCCCAAGAGAAGCTACTCGATTATGTGCGTTAGGCACCTTATCAGAAGGGCCGTTAAAATATGCTGAGCTTGCAAGGGAAATTCGAGCTTTTATAAGCTATATTATTGGACCTTCACTAGAAGTCCTTGCCAGTTCAATAGAGCTATTAAAGTACGAAGACCTGATTTATCAAAGTAAAACCGATGGTGATAATGGTGAAGAAATACTAGCAATAACTGAAAAAGGCACAAAAGAATTTCATTTACTTTTAACTGCTGGCTTACGTCCATCTGACAGTGATCTGAATAAATTGATAACAGCACTTAAATTTCGATTTTTAAACCAGCTCAACAGACAAGAACAAACTGAGCAAATTTCTCTTCTTGAATACACCTTTACAGAACAACTTTCCCGTCTCTCGGTTTTACATTCTCAACACTCAAAAGATAAAGGATCTTTCTCAATCTGGTTAGACCGGGAAATAAAAGAACTCGAAGGCAAACTTCTTTGGCTGAGAAAATTCAATGAGGAATTAGCTTCTAATTAAACGCACTTACAGCGGTTAGATCAAGCACAATTCTTTTAGTTCACGAGCAATTTCCTGCGGGAGATTAATAAACCCACGGTTCCCACAACTTTCCATATCGTTCGGCGCATCTTTTTCAGGGAGATACCGCCACCCTTGAAATGGACGATGTTTTCTTGGCTCGACCTCTATTAACTCGGGGGACAAAAACAAGGCGCAAGCGGCTCCTCCATCATCACGCTGAACATTTTTTATATTTAGAATTAACTGTCGAGCCTGGATCTTGCGGCAAATAACCCAATAAATAGAACCACCACCAAGAATTTCGTCTGCACGTTTTGGCTTATAACGAGTTATATGCTGAAGATGCTTCTCTCCTTTCTTTTTACTTGAACTCTCCAGTCTTTTCTTTTGCCTAATGGCTAAGTCTTCAACAGTATTTATTCCAACGCAAAGTTTGAGCAGATGCAGATTCATTTGAGATTCTTGTTCCTAATTGCATTTGCTGTCTTTGATGAGGGATTACGTCCAAGAAAATTAGCAATGTATTCACTGGCAACTAGAAGTTTTCTCATGTTTACACCAGTTTCTACCCCCAAACCATCAAGCATATAGAGTACATCTTCTGTTGACACGTTGCCGCTAGAACCTTTTGCGTAGGGACATCCTCCTAATCCTGATACCGATGTATCAATCACGCTAATCCCATTGATAAGCGCAACAAAAATATTAGTTAGTGCCTGGCCATACGTATCATGAAAGTGTACCGCTAGATTGCTAGCCTTCACCTCGTTTAATACACTTGATAATAAATCCTGCACTCTACCAGGAGTTCCTACACCGATCGTGTCACCGAGAGATATTTCATAGCAACCCATTCTGACAAGCTCACTTGCAATCTGAGTTACCTTTAGAGGGTCAACCTGCCCCTCATATGGGCAACCAAGAACACAGGAAATGTATGCACGAACTTGAATCCCGGCATCTAATGCTCTTTCAATAACAGCTTGAAAACGTTCCAGGCTCTCAGAGATTGTGCAGTTGATATTCGCCTTTGAGAAACTCTCCGATGCGGCAGCAAACACTGCGACCTCTGTACAACCAGATTTCTGAGCAAGGTCTAATCCTTGTACGTTAGGGGTTAATGTCATATATTTTACACCAGATTTTTTTGAGATCCCCGAAAAAACAGCTGGAGTGTCAGCCATTTGAGGAACCCACTTTGGTGATACGAAGGCACCGGTTTCAATTGCAGAAAGCCCCGCAGCAGTTAAACGATTGATTAAACCAATTTTAACTTTCGTTGGTACATGTTTTTCCTCATTTTGAAGCCCATCTCTAGGCCCAACGTCAACCAACTTAACGTAACTTGGAAAATCCATTGGTTATTTTTCCTATGAAATAAAAATAATTCCTTCGAGGCTTGTGAAAATTGTTTTCTGTATCAGTCCACCTTTAAAGGTTTGTATACATATGAAGTTCCAAATCTTTGATTGCTCAGTTTATCTACTCCCATTTAACCGAATTAACCCCTAATAGATCTATAAAAACAATATTTTAGCGCTTCTTACCGTATGATACGGATCATATATTCCCCATAGCTTGCTGTGTATTTATAATCATTTCAAGCTCGGATTATTCCATTAATTTTAACAAGGCAGCAACTTCATTATTATTGTAATGATAATCAGTAAAAAACGTAATAGCAGAAGTTATTTAATCCTTTGAGCAAGCCACATAATTGATGAAAGTAAAGACTAGCCGCTCAATCCATACACGCTATCTTTGTAGAATAAAATGTTTTCCTGCATTGACCTTATTTGAGCATCTGAAGTGGTCAAGCTACAGAGAATTATAAGAAAACTATTTGACATTCCAGGACCAAGTAACATCCGTTCTGGCACCGCTGTCCTTAATCAGATTGTAGACTGGACAACGCTCTGTAGAAAGTTGTTCAAACTGCTTCCGAGAGATCCTGTTTATCTTAATCGATATCGTGATGCCAACCTTCACCCACTGAAAGTGAGGGGACACTTTTGCAGTCCCAAATAAGCCGCGGTGATCAATAGTTCCTTCGCTCAATATTTCCAATGATTGTAATTCGCCACCATATTGTTCCGACAAAAGTTCAATGGTAACCGCAAAACAGCCGTTTAAGGCTCCAATCACGTACTCCATTGGGGTCGGCGCATTATTTTCGCCCCCAAGCTTTTCGGGTTCATCGATTAGAAATGAAAAATCACGAATAGCAATCTTACTACTGTATGCTCGATGACGGAAAGAGGTGGCCCTTAAAGTTTTCAGCGTTGGACCTTCTTCTAAATCTTTACCCATGAAGGTCTCCATTCCATTAATACAATTGGTTTTTCAATCCATTAAAAAAGAGGGAAACTTTAGACTGGTTTTTTTAGTTTACGTAACATCAAGAACCATCAGTGAAGTCCCCTCTTCAACATTATGGCCAACAACACATGAAATAGATTTAATTTTACCTGTAAAGGGAGCTGGAATAGTATGTTCCATTTTCATTGCCTCAATGGCCAACAACGGCGTGCCTTTTTGCACTATATCGTTTTTCGCTGAAAAAATTTCTGTTACTAATCCTGAAATTGGCGCAACCAAATTTCCATCTTTCTCCTTTTCTTCTGATGGGAAAGAGTAATTTGTATCTAATGTTAACTGACAGTGTCTTTTGCCACGAATTATATCAATTGAAGACTCACTACGAATTACCCAACAACTAACAGCTTTATCATTTATCTGTGCTTTGATTTCATTATCGCATACTCTTCCAGAAACAAAGAATTTTCTATTATTAAGGAAAAGTTTCCACCCCGTCTCGTGGGGGATTGCCTCAATTGTTTTTGGTTCATCTTTTTTGCTTGGTGATAAAGCAATAACTTGAGGGCTTGCACCCAAAATCCTCCAACCGTCCTGATGATGCCATGGGGAAAAAGGGTCGTTTGAACAATTGGCTTTTTTTTCTTTTATGTTTTTGCGATCATTAAGAACCCGAAACGCTGCACAGATGTAGTCTATAGACATCGCTTTTCCTAAACTGATGCTAGCACTGCAATCGAGGTTATCTATCCAAGCTGTGTGAGTATCGGCATTAGTAATGGTTTGCTGCATAAGCAGCCAATACAAAAACGTTCGATTTGTCAAAACTCCGACAATATGCGAGCCTTCAAGAGCACTCACAAGTTTTTTCAAAGCATTCTTTCTATTATCTGCATGCGTTATTAACTTTGCAAGAAGCCCATCATAATACCTGGTTACGTGCATTCCTTCCTCAATCGCGGCATCAACCCTGAGGTTCGATGACTCAGGAAAAACAAAATGGGTTATCACTCCAGTTTGAGGTAAAAATTTATTGCTTGGAGACTCAGCATATATTCGCGCCTCAAAGGAATGTCCTCTGCATTGAATCTGGTGCTGCCTGAGAGGCAGCTGTTCCCCTGCCGCAATTCTTAATTGCCACTCTACAATATCAAGTCCCGTAACTGCCTCAGTAACTGGATGCTCGACCTGAAGGCGGGTGTTCATTTCCATGAAATAGAATCTGTTGTTTTTATCTAGCAGAAATTCAACTGTTCCTGCTCCAACGTAATTTATAAGCTCCGCGATTTTAAGTGCTGAGTCATATAGTGATTGTTTTACCTTTTGATGAACACCTGCTGCTGGCGCTTCTTCAACAATTTTTTGATACTTCCTTTGGACGGAACAATCACGCTCGTACAGATGAACAATATTGTTAAAGGAATCACCAAATATTTGGACCTCAATATGACGGGCGTTCGGCAGGAATGATTCTAAAACTACAGCATCTTTACCAAATATAGAACTAGCTTCGTGCCTAACACGAGTCAATGTTTCTCGAAATTCCTTGGCAGATCGCACTAGGCGCATTCCTCTGCCTCCGCCTCCTGCCGTTGCTTTTATAAGAAGTGGGTATCCAATTCTTTTTGCCGCCCTCTCGAGAGTAATTAAGTCTTGACGTTTTGCTGAATAACCAGGAACAGTAGATATACCAGAGTTTTTTATTATCTGTTTTGCCGAGTCTTTTTGACCCATTAATTCTATTGTATCGGCTGAGGGTCCAACAAATATAAAACCTGCGGCGTTTACAGCACGAGCAAACTTATGGTTTTCAGATAAGAATCCATATCCGGGGTGGATAGCGTCGGATTTACTGTATCGCATTGCATCGATAATGGCGTTAACATTCAAATAGTTGTTGCTCAGCGCCCCCTCACCAAGAAAAATTGCCTCATCAGCTTCCTTAACGTGAAGCCCATCAGAATCTGCATCTGAGTAGACCGCCACTGTTGTTATTCCCATGCCTTTAGCGGTTTTGATGATCCGGCGCGCAATCTCCCCACGATTTGCAACGAGCATCTTTTTAAACATGATAAACAACAGATCGGTGAAACAAAAACCGCACAAGTAGATATTTTGTTTGTGAAAAATACTTAATTAAAATTATCATTTTATTCTTGTCCAGTTAGCCGGGCGTTTTTCGAGAAACGAATTTATTCCTTCCCGTGCCTCATCAGATGAACGAATTTTTGCTATTCGTCTTGCCGTTTCTTCAATAAGTGATTTTGATTTAATGTGGTTATCGGATAAATAATGAATAAGCTTTTTTGCTTCAGCAACCGCTTTGGGGGCACACATCAATAAATCGTTGATCATGCCTTCAGTTCGAAGATCAAGTTTTTCAGGCGAGACACATTCATGCACCAAACCAAGATCTTTAGCCTCTTCAGCGCTAAAGGTTTCACCCGACAAGAACAAACGGCTTGATGCCCGCCTCCCGATAGCATCAATTACATAGGGTGCTATCGTCGCTGGAATTAGTCCTAAACGAACTTCTGGCAGGGAAAATTTGACTTCACTGGAAGCAATGGCAATATCAGATGCAGCAATTAAACCTACACCTCCACCAAACGCAGACCCCTGAACTTTAGCAATCACGGGTTTTTCAAGAATATTTAGCATATGCAACATATTAGCTAGCTTCCTTGCGTCCTTGATGTTTTCATCAAGCCCAGAATCAGCCATCCGTTTCATCCAAGTTAAATCTGCTCCCGCAGAAAACGTTTCCCCCACAGATTCTATTACTAAAACACGGATATAATCATTGTTTTTGGCGTATTTCAGATGTTTAACGAACTCATCAACCAGAACCTCGTCAAATGCATTGCGAACTGCTGGGCGCGATAAAATTAACCGGTTGATTCCCCGTTGATCAACCTTGGAAATCAAGGGAGTTGACTCTAAGTCTTTCTTGCTATCTGAATTTCTCACTTGAACTTACCTCTAGGGTGGAGTTTCTGTATAATCTACATCCTGAATATACCAAAACTACTATCACTAATTGGCTTATTCAGCGCTGCAGAAATGCCTAAGGCAAGTACATTCCGTGTTTCAACTGGATCAATTATTCCATCATCCCATAAACGTGCGGATGAATAGTAGGGATGTCCTTGTTTTTCATACTGATCAAAAATTGTTTTTTGAAAGCGTTTTTCAGCATTTTTCGACCAGTTTTTGTTCTGTTGCTTCAGACTATCGCGTTTAACTGTTGATAAAACCAATGAAGCTTGTTCTCCTCCCATTACGGAAATTCGTGCATTAGGCCACATCCACAAAAATCTTGGTGAAAAACCTCGGCCACACATTCCATAATTACCAGCGCCAAAACTGCCACCAATGATAACGGTAAACTTTGGAATATCTGCACAAGCAACCGCACCTACTAATTTTGCTCCATGTTTAGCTATGCCCTCTGATTCATATTTTTTGCCAACCATAAAACCTGCAATATTTTGAAGAAAAACTATAGGGATTTTACGTTGCGCGCAGATTTGCACAAAATGTGCGCCTTTTTTAGCAGCGTCTGAAAAAAGAATACCATTGTTGGCAATTAGACCTACAGGATAACCAAAAATATGACCAAATCCGCAAACCAGAGTATTGCCATAAAGCCTTTTAAATTCATCAAAGAGTGAGCCGTCTAAGATGCGCGATAAGATTTCATAAATTTTAAAATTCTTTTTCAGGTCCCGAGAAATAATCCCGTAAATGTCCTCGGGATTAAAAAGTGGGTCTATTGGATCGCGCAAGGAAAGCTCAGTTATTTTTTTTCTGTTAAAATTGTCTACCGACCGCCTAGCTATTTCAAGCGCGTGTATATCATTCTCAGCGATATGATCAGTGAGACCAGATGTTTCAGAATGCAAAACCGCCCCCCCCAATTCTTCCGTTGAGATAATCTCACCTGTTGCTGCCTTTACTAAAGGAGGCCCTCCTAAAAATATTGAGCCTTGGTTTCTCACAATAATGCTTTCATCCGACATTGCTGGTATATACGCTCCACCCGCAGTACACGAACCCATTACTACCGAAATTTGCGGTATGCCTAATGCACTCATTCTTGATTGATTATAAAAGATCCTCCCAAAATGCTCCCTGTCAGGGAACACCTCGTCTTGCGCTGGTAAAAATGCACCGCCGGAATCGACTAGATATATGCAAGGGAGGTTGTTTTCTCTTGCAATCTCCTGTGCACGGAGATGTTTTTTTACTGTAATAGGATAATATGTTCCTCCTTTAACTGTTGCGTCGTTTGCTATCACCACGCATTCAGTTCCGTTTATCGGACCGATTCCAGTTATGATTCCACCTGACGGCAAATTATCCCTGTAGGTTTTAAAACCAGCAAACTGGCTGAATTCAAGAAAAGGGGCCCCCGGATCGATAAGGTTTCTTATACGATCATGTACCAACAACTTCCCCCGCTCCATATGTTTTTTTCGGGCCCTTCGACTACCACCCTTTTTAATTCGATCAATCGATGATTTTAGTTCTTTAACAAGCTCTACCATGTTTTTTTTATTACTGATAAACTCGTCCGATTGCACATCAATATTGGATTTGATAACCGGCATATTTGTTCCTTTGAGCTCAGCATTGATTTTGAAGATGAAACTTTTTTGTCAATCAAATTCAAAAATTAATTTTTATTTCGGATAGCCTTTTGTGCTATTGGGCCACCAACCTCCTTCCAACCCTTCAGCCCACCGGCAAAATGAACTACATTCTCTAATCCCATGTCCTTTAATGCCTTTGTTGCAAGTGCAGAGCGCCATGCTGATGCACAGTATAGAATGTATGTTTTTTGCGGATCACCAAATATATCTTTATAATACGGACTGTCAGGATCTACCCAGAACTCCAGCAGACCTCTCGGAGCATGGAAAGCGCCCGGTATCATCCCATCTCTTTCCAACTCCCGTACATCCCTGATATCTACAAAAATAAAGTTGTCCTTCCCATGATTTTTTACGGCTTCATTTACGGCCATTGAAGATATTTCCTTCTCAGCTTCAGAAACTAGTTCCCTTACCCCTTTTTTCAACCTCATCTATTATCCCCTACCATGATTCACGTTTTAACCAATGTCGAAGCATCCATAAACGATCAGCTCCCCAAAACATTTCATTGCCAACAACGAAAAATGGAGCACCAAACATGCCCCTTTTTATTGCTTCGTCTGTTTTTTCTTTTAATATTTTTTTTATGTGCGGTTCTTGAATTGCGCTTAAAAAAGCACTGCGCGCAAAACCCTCACTTTCTGCTATATCTGCAATGATTTCAAGTTTAGAAATATCGATACCTTCGCCAAAATATTTATGGAAGCAACCCCGCGCAAATTGCTTAGCTGAACTACTGTTGGTTTGGTCAATCCAATAGAAACCTCTTGCCGCCGCAACTGTTGCTATTGGAAAGTTTTTTGGAAGAATCCAAGGCAATCCCTGAAACTTTGCAAGTCGTATCCAGTCATTCTTGCAATACTCCCTCTTTATTGGTTGCTCCGTCAACGGAACATTGCCTGTCAGCTTCATTGCGGCACCTAGCATGAACGGTTTCCAGATTACTGGTCGCTCAAATTCGACAGCTAGATCATCTATCTTTGAAGCAGCAAAATATGAATATGCGGATGAAAAATCAAAATAGAATTCAATGGAATTTTTCATTCCTTTTCCTTCCATACGGTTAACTCTTGTTGTTTATTATTTTCTACAGCTGTTGTAATAGAGATAACATTTAGGTGGTTAACTAATTCTCTCGATTGACAAAGCTGTTCCCTCTCCACCGCCAATACACAATGAAGCCACACCCTTTTTAAGGCCATATTTTTTTAAAGCATTGAGAAGAGTAATAACTATTCTTGCACCTGTAGCTCCAACTGGATGGCCAAGAGCACATGCGCCACCATGAATATTCACCTTGTCATGAGGGATATCTAAGTCACGCATTGCTGCCATAGCCACCACAGCAAATGCTTCATTAATTTCAAACAATTCAACCTCTTTTTTATTCCATCCTGACTTTTCCAGGACCTTCCGGATTGCCCCTATCGGAGCTGTTGTAAACCAATTTGGTTCTTGAGAATGAGACGCATGTGCATGGATTATAGCAATTGGGTCAATCTTCTTCTTCCTTGCTTCTGACATTCGCATAAGAACAAGAGCGGACGAACCATCAGAGATCGACGAAGAATTTGCAGGAGTTACGGTACCATTTTTTCGAAATGCAGGTTTAAGTTGAAATATTTTTTCTATATTTGCCAACTTGGGCTGTTCGTCAGTACATATTGTTTCTTCTCCTTTTTTGGTTTTAATTACTACGGGTGCAATTTCATCCTTAAATGATCCGTCTTTACTGGCAGTTATTGCTCTATTGAGAGATTCTATCGCATAGGAATCCTGTGCATGACGCGTAAATTGGTAGTGTTCAGCCGTATCTTCGGCAAATGACCCCATCAATTTTCCCTCCTCATAAGCGTCTTCAAGTCCGTCAATGAACATATGATCCAAAACACTACGATGCCCAAGTCGATAGCCGTTTCTTGCCTTAGGCAAAAGGTATGGAGCATTCGACATACTTTCCATTCCCCCTGCAACCATAATCTGGTGAGACCCCGCAAGGATATTGTCGTGTGCAATCATTGTTGCCTTCATTCCAGAGCCACACATTTTTGATAGCGTAGTGCATCCAGCTTCCCATGGAATTCCTGCCTCATGGGCCGCTTGGCGGGCTGGGGCCTGCTTAAGCCCGGCAAACAAACATAACCCCATAACAACATCATCAACCTCGTCAGATTGAAGCCCAGCTCTCTTGACTGCTTCCTTAATCGCTACTCCACCCAACTCTGGAGCAGTCGCGGACGATAGCGCTCCCTGAAATGCACCTATTGGGGTTCTTGCCATTCCTACAATTACTACGGGGTTTTCAAGCATGTTCGTTTTCCTTACAGGCCAGTGTTAAAAAAGATTTCTTGTTTTGACAATACTAGAATGTTTCTTCAAATATTTCTCTTCCAATAAGCCAACGACGGATTTCTGATGTTCCGGCGCCGATTTCATAGAGTTTTGCATCCCTGAGCAGCCTCCCCACTTCACTCTCGTTGATATAACCGTACCCTCCTAGACACTGAATAGCCTCAAGCGCCATCCAGGTTGCCTTTTCACTTGCAAAAAGAATTACACTAGCCGCATCCTTCCTTGTCATTCGGCCGAGATCGCAAGCCCGGGCCACTGCGAACACATATGCTTTGCATGCATTCATAGTCGAATACATATCCGCAAGCTTACCTTGCATTAATTGAAAGGTTCCCACGGGAACACCAAACTGCGTTCTATTCTGCACATATGGGACAACAATATCCCAACATGCCTGCATAATACCTAGAGGCCCTGCCGATAAAACGGTTCGCTCGAAGTCTAGACCACTCATCAAGACTTTTACCCCTTGCCCTAAACCTCCAAGAATATTTTCTTCAGGAACTTCGCAATCATCAAAAATTAATTGACACGTATTGGATCCTCTCATCCCAAGTTTGTCCAGCTTCTGCATTGCGTTGAAACCCTTAAATTGGCTCTCAACCAAAAATGCAGTGATATTTTCCGGCGCATCCCTTCTACCGGTCTTTGCATAAACAACTATAATACTTGCATCAGGACCATTAGTAATCCACATCTTATGCCCATTTAAAATAAAACGATCCCCGTTTTTTTTTGCCGACAACTGCATTGAAACCACGTCAGACCCGGCCTCAGTTTCACTCATGGCCAAGGCACCGACTTGTTCCCCTGAAATTAATTTCGGTAAATATCGATCTCTTTGTTCCTTATTTCCATTAAGTTGAATTTGATTAACGCACAAATTTGAATGCGCGCCATAGGACAAACCAACAGAAGCGGAAGCCCGGCTGATTTCTGCCATTGCAATGCAATGCTCTAAATACCCAAGTCCCGAACCACCATATTTTTCATCTGCCGTTATTCCCAACAAGCCCAGCTTTCCCATTTTACGCCAGAGATCAGCCGGAAATTCATTATCTTTATCAATTTGCGCAGCTAAGGGGGCTATCTCTTGAGCAGCAAATCTTTGGATTTCTTCTTGCAAAAGCTTACTCTCGTCACTGAACAGAAAGTCAATTGTTAAGCTTGAGTTGGTAAGCATTTTTGCCCAGTCCCTATTTACATTAAGAAATAATTTTTCTTCTTGTTATAATATTTAACGCTTACGTTAACGTCAATTAACTGCATCTGCTAGAAACCCGTTTGATGTAATAAATAATTTATGCGAAAAGATTAGTAAGAAAGGATTTTTATATTTAATTGCCAAACTTTCACTGCAGACAAAAAACTTACCACTTCGCACAGGTGCAAACATGCCGGATAATGCTAACAGAAAACCCACTCTTCTTCGCCATGATTCTGACGGGATAGTATCGTTAAGACTTAACAGGCCCGATTATAATCTATTATCAATTGAGTTGCTGGAGAATCTATGCAGAGAACTTGAAAATATTGCACTGGACAAGAAGATACGGGTAGTCGTTATCGAATCAAGTGGAAAAGCATTTTGTGTAGGTCATGACCTTGCGGAGATGCGCAGGAATCCCTCGAAGAAATACATCAAAAACCTTTTCGAGACGTGTTCAAGAATGATGATAAAAATTACAAAAATTCCACAACCTGTTATAGCAAAGGTCCATGGGGCGGCTGTTGCTGCTGGCTGCCAACTTGTGGCGCAATGTGACTTGGCTGTTGCTTCTGATCGGGCTGAATTCGGAACTTCAGGAATCAACATTGGTTTGTTTTGCTCAACACCAATGGTTGCAGTAACTAGAAATTTATCGAGAAAGCACGCAATGGAACTTCTTCTTACAGGGGAACTTATCAGTGCATCCGATGCTGTTCGAATTGGACTGATAAATCATGCAGTAACCTCAAGAAACCTGGATGAGGCGGTCAGGGATTTGGCGTTACGCATTAGAAAGAAATCACCTTTTGCCATCGGTCTAGGAAAAGATTTGTTCTACAAGCAAATCGAAGAGGGCATTGAAGCTGCTTATGAACGTGCTTCAGAAGCGATTACCTGCAACATGATGGATGAAGAAACTAAATTGGGGATTGACGCGTTTCTCGCCAAGAAACCTCTGCCGCAGTGGAAGGCAAAATAACGGACATGGCCTCCAAACGTCCACATTCACTATTCTATCCCGACGAAATGATTCTAAACATTCTTCAAAAGGTCCGAACAATTGCAATGGTAGGTGCAAGTCCGAACTGGGTCCGACCGTCAAATTTTGTTATGAAATATTTACAGCAAAAAGGATATCAGGTAATCCCGGTTAATCCTGGTTATGCAGGTAAAGAGATATTGGGAGAGACTGTATATAGCAGCCTGTCAGAAGTTCCCCAAACTTTTCAGATGGTTGATATTTTTAGAAATTCTATTGCGGCAAAAGAAATTGTCGGCCAGACAATCCCACTTATTGATGAAAAAAAAATCCAAGTGGTTTGGATGCAGCTTGGCGTTCGTAATGCTTCCGCATGCATGGAGGGTGAACTCGCAGGTCTTGAAATTGTTATGGATCGCTGCCCAAAAATTGAATATGGAAGATTGTTTGGTGAATTGAGCTGGGGAGGAATTAATTCCGGAATCATTTCATCAAAAAGGCGTCGCCTGAGAATATGAAAAAGAAAGATACAGGACTGCAGCCACCCTATGGATTTGAAACCCGCTCGATCCATGCTGGAGCAACGCCAGATCCGTACACCGGAGCACGGTCAACGCCAATATACCAAACAACAGCATATGTATTTGATGATGTAGAACATGCATCCGATCTCTTCAATTTACAGACCTTTGGTTTCATCTATTCACGACTTAACAATCCAACTGTTTCCGTATTAGAAGAGCGGATTGCCAGCCTTGAAAACGGACGAGCTTGCGTTTGCGCTTCATCAGGTCACGCAGCACAATTCTTGGTATTTTTTACTATAATGGAACCTGGCGACCATTTTATCGCATCTTCAAACCTTTATGGCGGCTCCATAACACAGTTTGGAGAAAGCTTTAGACGTTTAGGGTGGAATTGCACCTTTGTTAACCCACAAAATCCTGATAATTTTAAAAAAGCGCTTACTCCAAAAACAAAAGCGGTTTTTATAGAAATTCTAGCCAATCCCGGAGGTATTGTTGTTGATGTCGAACCTATTGCAGCTATTGCCCATGAAGCCGGCATACCACTGATCGTTGATAATACTCTGGCAACACCTTTTTTGTGCCAACCAATTAAATGGGGTGCAGATATTGTTGTTCATTCAACTACAAAGTTCTTGTCGGGACATGGAAATTCAATGGGGGGCGCTCTGGTTGAATCCGGTAAATTTAATTGGAATCAAAACGACAAATTCCCCACAATGACTTCACCTGATACAGCATATCATGGCTTGAATTTTTACGAAACATTTGGGGATTTTGGCTTTTGCATGAAAGCAAGAGCGGTCGCCTTACGGGACTTTGGCCCATCAATGTCACCCGTAAATGCATTTATGACAATATCGGGGATTGAAACACTCCCTATTCGAATGCTGCGCCATGTTGAAAATGCCACTGTAATTGCAGAATTCCTCGAAAGTCACAAGTCAGTAGAATGGGTATCTTATGCTGGTTTAAAATCCAGTCCATATAATACTTTGGCTCGCAAATATCTCCCTCAAGGTCCCGGTTCTGTGTTCACTTTTGGCGTAAAGGGAGGCTATGACGGTGGGGTTAGACTCGTTGAAAATGTTAAGTTGTTTTCACATCTCGCTAACATTGGTGACACACGTTCACTAATACTCCACCCTGCATCGACCACGCACCGACAACTTTCAGATGAGCAGCGTATTAATGCTGGAACAGAACCGGATGTCATACGTCTATCAGTCGGACTTGAAACCGCGAACGATTTAATTACAGATCTAGATCAAGCCCTCGATTCACTAAAGTAGGCGTTTTCCTCTCACAAAAACGAAACACGGGGCATGTCAACCTGGGACGAGGAAAATACTTCAACTTAGTTTAATTGAGTTATTAGAACTCAAAATCGACTATTATCTACTAAGCTATATATTCTATCGGATCACAGGATACTTGAATTGCTTCTCTTACCCCGCCTCTAAAATTACCCCCAGAATCGAACTCTTTCATACTTACATCAAGCTCAATCGGATCATCAAAATTCGTTAAAAACAAAATTTTTAGGTCAATCACATCAGAACCCTTTACCACCCAAAAACCAGCCCCATGATTAATACCTCTATTCAAGAGAAGACCAGGAGGTACAGAGCTAATTGTACATGTTATGTTATCAGATGAGGTAAGTGATTTAAGCGCTTTTTCAAGCAGATTAGAGATTCCTATTGACTTCGGACGCAAAACCGAAGGCAAACACTCATAAGTCATATTACCAGAAAAAAATAAACCCGATCGACTTTGAAAATTCTTTTTCTCAGCTTTACATGTGGCTCTTTCAATTACATCAATGCAAAAGTTGCCCTTCATAAAAGATGGAGGTGTCAACAAAATATTCCTTATATCATCTAATGAAACACTCCAATTGCCCCCACCCAAATTAATCCCTTTGTTCAACAATGCGCCGGGCGGTAATTTAGAAAGACAAAACATATGTGATGAAAATCTTTCACTATCACAAAATTTCGAATCAATATTTAGCTTAATTGGAAAAGGAGCTATACTGGTTCCAGGTTGTGGTGCAACAGCAGGGGCTTCAACATCGAAGTTAACGGTATGGCCCCTAGTATCTAGAATAACTACTTCATTCAAATCACTTACTTCAACTTCAAGCCGTTCATAAACAGCACCATCCCTCTTGCCACCAAAATTATTAACGTATATCTGAAACATCCGAATTTCATAAACAAACTTGGCATTTTGAAGATCTGAGTGAGTACATTTTAATACTAACTTCCCGTCCTTATCGCTGACACCTGATTGTTTTAAAAGAGCTCTAACTGCTTTTACTGTTAGCGGATAACTTAGCTTTTTACAGATAGAATGGTAGTTGTTTTTATGTGCCTCATTTAAATTAATTGACAAATTACCCCGCCAAGTTTCCCTTACTCTTCCGCTACCATCAAACCAAGCCTTCCACCCTTTGGATGCTGTAACCCAGGGGCTATTTCCCTTTATCCTTTTTCCATTGATCTCAATCCAACTTAGAACCAAACCTCCAATGTTTTCTAATTCGAGCTCCCCAGGCATATTTTCTTGTTTAATGATAATTTGAGATATTTCGGATGCGACTGTAACAAAAGACAGTTTTTCAGTTGCCCAGACAAACTCATTGGGGTCCAACCTTTTATTAATTTTAACCCTTCCTGAGAAGATTTCTATGTCATCGATAACTATCGTGTAGTTTAATTTCTTTAAATATTGTTCAGCACCAAAGCAAACCGTCATCTCATGCGAAAAGTTTGAAGATAAAGAATTTTTTGGGACCATCCGGAAACCCTATGACCTCAAAAGTTGCTGTTGTTTTGGTTTTTTTACAAGACTTTTGCGTGGCCAGACAAGTCTAATTTCATCCGGCCAATTAATCTGCACCCTTCTGCTTGCTCTTCTTTCCAATTTGGGAAAGATTGCTTTTAACCACTGATCATTTGGGCTTTGATCAAGAGATTCAGATTTTGGTTCAATATCCGACAACTTAGTTTTTTCTTGTCCGTGATCATTAAATAATTTGTTATAATAAAAATAGCATATGGCCAGTTTTTGAAGACAGCAGATTCTTTGTTTCTCTTATCTAACCGCACCTATTATAGTCAATTATATATAAATTTAGAACAATTAAGTTTCTCATTTTCGTCCCAAAATGATAACTGGAAAAGTCATGAAATACTTTTTAGCTATTTTACTAATTACATAAAATTAATTTTATGCTGTAGTTTCATGAATACATCCATTAGCAGATAACTTGAAATGTTGTAGTTTTTGTAAATACAACTATAACGAAAATATATTTGCCTGAGCAAATAAGGAGAAAACTAGAATATGACAGAAGAAAGTGATGAGTTAACCCTTAACACACAAATCGCAAATCAATTTATTAATATTGCAAATTCGCTGATATCTGACGGAAAACCTGCAATGGCAATAGCTTCAGGGTTGCGTCATGCAAGTGCAAATTTTTCTGCGTTTGCTATTGCAAGCTCGCAGTTAACACCCCCACCACTCGACACGCTTAATAGTGAGTTTAATGAACTTTTTACATATTATTTTGAGCGCCACAGGGAAAATACACCTAATGACCTGGGGTTAGAGGCACTAATTGAAAAAGCAAAAAATGAAATCTAATTGACCTGCGCTCTGAGGTTTGCAGCTACGCTTTCCATGAGACCAGACCAACTATCAATTTCCACTTGATGAAAAATTCTCATTGTTGGGTACCAGGGACTGTGTGTTAACCCCGCAATCCAACGCCATGCCGGCTGCTTTTTTAACAACAGCCAAATTGGAACACCAGTTGCTCCTGCGACATGTGCAAGCGCGGTATCAGTGCTAATAATTAGATCAAGACACCTTATTGCTCCTGCAGTATCATCAAAATCGTTAATCATTTTTCCTAGATCAAACAATTTATTCTCTGGCCATTTCTCAAGCTCACCTAAAGACGAATCCACTTGGAGAGAGAAAAAATCAATATTATCAATATTACCTAAAACTGCTAGCTCTGATAACTCCATCGATCGCCCACGATCAACAGCACCCTCCGGATTACCTCGCCAACACAAGCCTACCTTAAACTTTTTCCCTGGGATTTTAGCGTTATCCCAAACTTTTTTACTATCAATTGATTGGAAAAGATATGGAACTTCTGATGGGACGTTTTTAACTGTTGTCTTAAAGATAGTTGGTAGACTTAACAGGTTGATCTTTGCATCAAATGAATGATTTGACATCTGATCAAAACTGATCACTTTTACATTTTTAATTGATTTCATTAGAGAAACAAGAGGAGCATGAACCATAAAAACAACTGAATCTGCTCTTTTTGCCGCCAAGGAAACATAACGACACATCTGGATCACGTCACCAAACCCCTGCTCACCAGCAATAAGAAGGACTCCTCGTAATCTCGTCCCATTCCAGACTGGAACATCCAAGCCCCTCGCCGGATCAAAAATATCGCTAAGCTTGAGACGCCATTCATATTCTTTAAACCCTTCCTCGAAACACCCATTTGAAAGAAGAATCTCAGAAAGCAATACATGTCCTTCAACGTAACAAGGATTAAGAGCGATGGCGTTCCTGGCGTGCCGCATTGCATCCTCGATGTTCCCCCTTTCACGAAGAATAGCACTTTGATAGGAATGCGCTATTGGATCGTCGGGGGAAAGCTCAAGAGCTTGGCGTATTGCAAAATGAGCATCTTTAAATTCTCTGGCTTTGTTAAGGGTTGCTGCCAGATTTCTCCAGGCAACAAAGTCTCTTGGAGTTAACTCGGTAACCAATCGGTTTATTTTTGAAGCCTTATCAAACTCCTTTAGTTGCTCGTATAATCCGGATACTTTTTTTAATGTTTCAGCGTCATTGATTTTAGCAAATTTAATTCGTTCGCAAATGTTAAGTGCAGCAGTGAGTTGTTTTTGTTCAAGAGCATCCTCAGCAATCATCAAAAAAACATTTGAAAGCTCTGGAATTGGGCCAAGTATGGATTCGTAAACGTTAGCAGCTTCAATGAACTGTCTATTTTCGTGCATTTTTTTAGCATCTGATATTGACACAAAATTAAAGCCTTTTTTCAAATAATTTTTTATATTTTTGTGCTATTTTGATAATTACTGCTAGCTTAATAACTTAATCTAAATAGAGCCATACATCAGATAGGTGGATTGTAAAAAAAATGTCAACAAATAGCTTATCGTTTGAATTCGATAATAGTTATGCAAGGCTGCCTGAAAATTTTTTTTGCCGGCTTAGACCTACCCCTGTGCATTTCCCTAAATTAATCAGGATCAATAAAAATTTAGCAATGGAACTCAAAATTGATCCAGACCTATTGTCCTCAGAAGAAGGTGTAAAAATCTTGGCGGGGAATAAAATTCCAACTGGAGCGGATCCGTTGGCAATGGCATATGCGGGACATCAATTTGGAAATTGGGTGCCTCAACTGGGTGATGGCAGAGCAATATTACTTGGTGAATTAATTGATATAAATGGCATTCGCCGAGACTTACAGCTTAAAGGATGCGGAATAACCCCTTTTTCACGCATGGGTGACGGGCGTGCGGCAGTGGGACCTATTATTCGAGAATTCATGGTGAGTGAAGCTATGAATGCCCTAAATATTGACTCAACCCGGTCGCTTGCCGCCATTAGCACGGGAAATTTTGTTGTTAGAGAAAATATACACCCCGGCGCTATCCTTACCCGCGTTGCTAAAAGTCATGTCCGCGTTGGAACCTTCCAGTTTTTCGCGTCACGGGGGGACATTCCTGCACTTCAATCTTTGGCAGACTACGTGATTTCCCGACTGTACCCAATTGCGAAAAAATCGGAGAACCCTTATCTATCATTACTTAATCTAGTAATCGAGAAACAAGCCCGGTTAATAGCAAAGTGGCAGCTAATAGGCTTTATTCACGGCGTAATGAATACGGATAACATGTCAATTTCCGGAGAAACAATTGATTTTGGCCCCTGTGCCTTTATGGATTTTTTTCACCCTGATACCGTCTATAGCTCTATCGATGAACTTGGACGGTACGCCTATAAAAATCAACCCTACATTGCCCAGTGGAATCTCGCATGTTTTGCTGAAACCCTCTTGCCTCTGATATCAAGCAATGAAGAAAAGGCTACAAAACTTGCCCAAGAATCAGTCAACAGTTTCACTGACTTGTTCGATGCCGAATATCTTGCACATTTCAGGAAAAAGCTAGGCCTTTTTGAAGAGGATAAAGATGACCTTAATCTAGGCACGGCCCTTCTTGAATGCATGCAACAAAACAAGACAGACTTTACATTAACATTTCGTTACCTTTCCTGCCTAAAAAGAAAAAGGACAGAATACGACACGGTACTTCACCAATTATTTGAGAATAAATCATCTCTTGATGTATGGCTAGCCCGATGGCGGAAAAGACTTGATCTAGAGCAAGTATCAGATTCAAGGCGGATTAAAGCGATGCAGTCAGTCAATCCGGCTTTTATCCCTCGAAATCATATGATTGAAACAATCATCGAAAGTGCTATCGATAACGGTGATTTTACACTTTTCAATAATTTCTTGTGTATAATGGAAACTCCCTATAATGATCAGCTAGCTCACGATCGTTTTTTTCAACCCCCGCGTCCAGATGAAATAATTAAAGCAACCTTTTGTGGAACCTGAGCTCTATAGTTATTTTTTCTCAAGAATTTAAGACAATTATACTTATCTTTCGACGCATAAATTTGTAGCCTGATTTAACGTGATTTAGAGATTTGTACTTATGCCATTTCCATTTGAACGTATCATCTGCCTTACGGAAGAAACAGTTGAAACCCTTTATCTACTGGGAGAAGAAGATCGTATTGTCGGTGTTTCGGGATATGCCGTACGGCCCAAGAAAGTACGACGCGAGAAACCCAGAGTGTCGGCATTCACCTCGGCAAACATTGAAAAAATCATCGCACTAAAACCTGATCTCGTTCTAACATTCTCGGATCTTCAAGCTGATATTGCAAGTGCCCTAATAAAAGAGGGCATTGAGGTTCATGGTTTTAATCAGCGAAGCATCAAGGAAATTTTCAACATGATCCGATGTCTTGGTTCGTTGATCGGGGAACAAACAAAATCTGAACGACTTGCCGTTTCTCTCGAAGCAAGACTTAATGATATAAAATCGGAATTCAAAGAAACTCATCATCCGCTTGTTTATTTTGAAGAATGGGATGACCCCCTCATAACGGGAATTACATGGGTTTCAGAACTTATTGAAATAGCAGGCGGGATTGATGTCTTTAAACATCTCAGACAATACAAGGCTGCCCGGGATAGAATTGTCACATCTGAGCAGGTGATTTCAGCCGACCCCGATATTATAATAGCGTCGTGGTGCGGGAAGAAAGTCCAACCCAATAAAATAATTCAGCGAAAAGGCTGGTCGACTATACCTGCTGTTGCATCAGAGCGTATTTTCGAAATAAAGTCTCCCCTGATACTTCAACCAGGCCCCGCTGCTTTAACTGAAGGACTGGACGCTATTATTAAATTTATCCGGTTAACGTAGAAAAGATTTTTCCTTTAACAAAGGTCAGGAATTTTAAATGCAGGAAATTCTAGAGAAAAAAATGAAGGAATGGAGACGTGATATTCATAAACACCCTGAACTGGGCTTTAACGAAAGAAGAACCTCAGGAAAAATAGCATCTATTCTTGAAGAATTTGGTTTAGAGGTATTTAGAGGAATTGGAAAAACCGGAGTAGTTGCAGTACTTAAAAACGGAAAAAGTAAACGATCCATTGGTTTTCGTGCCGATATGGACGGACTGCCAATACAGGAAGAAAATAATTTTTCCTATCGTTCTATTTACGATAAAGTCTTTCATGGCTGTGGGCATGATGGCCACAGTGCGATGCTGCTTGGGGCAGCATATTGCCTATCTCGCCAGAAAAATGCACTGTATGGAACACTTTACTTCATTTTCCAACCAAACGAAGAAAATGGAAAGGGTGCACTTGCAATGATCAATGATGGGTTATTCAAACGTTTCCCAATGCAGGAGATCTACGGACTACACAACATGCCCGGTCTAACCGCCGGAAAGTTCGCTGTGCGGGAAGGATCGATCATGACCTCAGAATCAATTTTTCTAATTACCGTCCAAGGTCGTGGCGGTCATGCTTCAATGCCCTCCAAAACAATCGATCCGATTGTAATCGCAGCTGAAATTGTCCTAGCTCTTCAAACTATTGTTTCCCGATCTGTTGATCCTGACGAATGGGGTGTTTTATCAGTTACAGAAATTGTTACGGATGGTGCTCGGAACGTGATCCCGTCAAAAGTCATAATTAAGGGTGATTGCCGAGCGCTGGAAACTAACACACAAAGAAAAATTGAGACTAGGATGCGAAAAATTGTCAGAGGAATTTGTAGTGCCCACGGAGCTACAGGAAAAGTTAGGTATAAAGATGAGTTTATTGTAACAATAAATACTCCCAATGAAACTAAAGCCGCTATTATTGCTGCACAGGAAGTCTCTGGAGACCTGTTGGTAGATATAAATTGCCCTCCTTGCGGCGCATCTGAAGATTTTGCCAGAATGCTTGAAAAAAGACCCGGTTGCTATATCCTCCTTGGTAATGGCAAAAGCGGCCACTGTGGCCGATCACTTCATAATCCACATTATGACTTGAATGATAAAATTCTGACCGCAGGGTGCAATTACTGGGTCGCCCTAGCTAAGGAGCGACTATCGGCTCGTCAAAATGGCAGGGCAAAACTTTAATTTTTCTTTCAATATTATATTGGATATTTTTTGCAGAGATTGTCAAGATGTATCGCTAGCCTCTTTTGACATTAATCTCTTGCCCGCCTTGCTGAAAAGTCCTCCAAATCCTTCGATCTTATCTTGAATGCCTGCACGACGCAGACAGCTCCACATCTGGGCCTGATTGCTCGTAATTACCGGTTTGCCGCAAATAATTTCTAATTCTTCAACAATTTCGAGTGATCTGATTCCACCGCAACTAAGAAAGATTGCATCTGCATCAGTGCAATTGATTTCCACTGCGAATTTTTTCCAATACCCCGGGGTCACTTTCCCAAACTCGATACCGGTCTTCAAGTTTAATCCCTGGACATCAAGAAGGGCAAACCCTCTTGATACAAGGTATTCTGCTTCAAGCGTATTGATTTCGTCGAGATAAGGAGTGCCAACGACCAGTTTTTTAATTTCAAGCTCACGGAAAGCATCAACAACGCCTGTAATCAAGGTCATCGGTATAGAATAAGGAGCACCAGTTTTTATTTCAGCCATTACTTTTTCTTCTCCGATTACAATTGAACCACTAGTACAACTATAACTAACAACATCTGGCCTTGTATCAGGCTGAAGTCGAGCCGCGGCGTCAGCTATATAGTTGATATGTCTTGCGAGTGTCTCATTTGTAGTTAAATCTTCAGTTTTAAGACGTGTAAAGTGGATTCCAACCCCGTCTGGAACCATTTCGTTAAAGTCGGATTCAGCAGCAAGATCAGTTGACATCAGAATAAAACCAAGTTTTGCCCGCCAGTGCTTGCCCAGATCAAGTTCAGGCTTGCGTGAAAGTGAGGCAACGTTGTCACCAGAAGAAAACATTTTCCTATCCAACTATCACTTCATTCAGGTCTTTAGAAAAACTAGTAATTTGTTCGTATCCGTCATCTGTTATGATAAAACTATCACCAACCTGAGCCCTGAAATCATCCGCTCCAACCGCCCCGTCAACGGCAAAGACCATTCCCGATTGAAGAACAGTTTTATCACCATACACCAACTGTGGTTTCTCCAGGAAACTAAACCCTGTTGAGCGACCACACCGAAACGGATATTCAAATCCTGCTTTCTGTATCACTTCCGCATAGGCACCATGAACTTCCTCGGCAATAACACCCTTTCGCAGGACATTTAGGGCAGCGGCCTGGCTCTCTACTGCAACCTTATATATATCTTCCTGTGATCTATCGGAAATTTCTTTCACCCAGAATGTACGATCAAATCCAAGCTTGAATCTATGAAAATTAGTCATGCCGCAAAAGCACAGAAATACTGGTTCGCCACATTTTATCTGTCGTGTAGATGCCCGGTGGTGAGGCATTGTGGTGTTTTTTCCCGACGCCATTATCTGGAGAAAATGAATATTCGGCGACATCCGGGAATTCTTGGAGTACTTTTCCAGAAGATTTGCCGCTTTACGGGTACCTGCTTCAGCCGTAGCAAGCGCAACTTCATATTCTCGCACACCCGGAACCAAGGAATCCCGACCTGCAGTCATCATTGCCTCGGCAACCTGTCCCGCATCTCTAGCGAGTTGAAGCTCATAGTTTGATTTAATCATACGCATATCGGCAACAATATCTGTAATATCCTTAAGCTGTTTAACAGAAATCTGCTCACAGAGATAACGATATACGACCGGGGATATTTGTTCTTTTTCAATTCCTATACGCCTATTGTCTCCGATAAAGCTAGACAATACACCCCGCCATTCATCTCCTTTTCCGTCATTCCAAGGTTTAATTTTGTCGACCACCGACTCTGTTTCTGCCATCCTAAGTTCCATGCTCGGGGTAACTAAGATAGTTTCAGCATCTTTTTGAACGACAAGGATAGTGGGCCTCCCAAAGTCCATGTGCAAATAATCGTAATAGCCTGAAAAGTAGTAAATGTTATCGTCATCACAGATCAGTGCAGTATCAATACCCGAATAGAGCATTTTTTTTCTTAAGCTATTCACCCGCTGTCTGAACATGTCTCAACTCTATTATGATTACTGATTTAGTATAGAACAATTACAAGGCTCGTTTCTATTACGAAAACTAGGTCGTTTTACCCGAAGTTACCTAGCAGTATTGGATTAAAAGTTCGATTTTTTTTATAAAGACACATTTCAGTTAATAACGGTATTCTGGTTCTTCTACATCAAGAATTTCTTTCAATGCATTGAAATGCTTTTCTGCAGCACGTGGATAGGATTCCCATTGACGTGCTGTCTTTTCGGCAACCTCGTGGCTAGCTATATTCATTTCCCTGCCACTTGACAAAGCTAGAAATAACGTCTTGCAGGCCCTTTCAAAATAAAAAAGCTCATCAAATGCCTGCGCAACAGTCTCGCCAACTGTAATTACTCCATGCTGACCCATCAATAGTACCGATCCATTGCCGAGTTTCTTGGATAGGCGTTCTGCTTCGTTTCCAAGTCCCATGCCGTTGTATCCGTTGTCGACAGTGACCCGGTTATAAAATCGCATTGTTGTTTGGTCGATTGGCGGAATCGAGGTATCCTTTAAGGCACTTAAGGCCGTTGCATATTTCGGATGCAGATGCAGAATGCAGCGCGCTCGAGGTTGATTTCTATGAATTGAACCATGGATACAATACGCCGTTTGGTCTATGGCATCACCAAACTCTTCTGGAACCGTGCCAGTATCCAGGAGAAGCAAATCGCTTGCTGATATCCGAGAAAAATATTTGCCATATGGGTTGATCAAGAATTTAGTGCTAGTAGCATTGACGACAGCGCTAAAATGATTTGCTATACCTTCATGCATATTAAGTCGCGCTGCCCAGCGAAATGCGCATGCCAGATCTTCTCTTATCTGGCTATGATATAACTTTTCTGCCTTGGCTGTTTTTAATGAACTAACCACCATTCATCCCTCCTCAATCGGATTAGTTGATAAATTTTGGCGAGAGTGTCTAAATACTATGCCTCATTAATGATTGTAACCTTTAAAAGTAATGGTGCAAATTAAAGCATGAAAAAAATCTCTGTTACAATATTTATCGATCAATACTATTTTGCTACTACTTTCCTAACTTCGAGGATAAAGACTTTAGGTAGCTGAAATGAAACTTGCACGTGTCATTCATCTCGACGATTCGGACGCCAATGTATTTTCAAATTCGGCAGCCGCTGGCGAATGGGCCATCACGGGTACATTTGCATTTGTTGATACTGATCTAAACACATTTTCTCGCAAAGAACTATTAGGATTCAAAGAAGGATGGCTTGGGCTTTCCTCGTTCGGCTATGCAACCTTAGTCGAAGTAACCACCATGAAAGATAGTGAGCTTGATTCTGTCTGCCGCGGACTGGCAACCCATATATATGAAAAATACAATGCACCCGGAATACTTACCGCTCTAGATGCAGCGAAAAATGAAATAAAGGATATGGGCGTTATCTGTCAACATTCTGAAGGTACTTTGCTTTCCATCAAGCGCGAAATATCGGAGAAAGAAATAAAAGAAGAGGTCCGGGTTATCCACCCTCCTCCTGAAAAATTGCACGCAAAAATATGGACCATTGAAGATGAACAGTAGATACGGATTATCTGAAAGAATAATCCTATAACAAGGTTAATTCTCAATGAAACACTCCAATAAGACGTCCCCTGACACTAGCATTGCAGGGGCAGTAGCCATTATTCCCATGCTGTTAGGCACGGCCCCTTTCGGGGTTATCTTTGGTGCCTTTGCTGTTGAAATGGGTCTTGGCCACCAAGGGGGACAGAGTATGTCCTTGTTTGTTTTTGCTGGGTCCGCACAATTCGTTGGTGCAAGTTTATATGGGCAAGGGGTCTCGCTTTTGGTTGTTGCCATTACAACATTCTTCATAAACTTAAGACATACTCTCTATGGGGCGTCACTTGGTCCGAAGCTTTTGAGTGTAAGCCCACGACAGCGCCTGTTAATGGCATTTTTCCTAACTGATGAAACATTTTCCATTGTCAGCCGGTTCAGAATAGTAAGACCACGATATTACTGGGGGGCGGCTCTTTCCATGTATATTAACTGGCAAGTATGGACCTTCGTTGGGCTCATTTCAGGAAGCTATATCAGAGAAGTTATTTCCGTAAACCTTGCTTTTGTAATGGTCCCGGCTTTCCTCGCGATCATTACCTCTCATGTCAACTCCGTTTCAAGTACCTTTTGCGCTCTCAGCGCAATGGGAATTTCAGTTCTTTTATTTGAATTACCCCACCAACTTGGTCTTATGGTGGCGGGGGTTACAGCAATTGTCCTAACTCTTTTATTTGAAAAATTAACATCATCACGAAGCTCCGCAACCAACAAGGCGAAGCAATGAATATAATCAGTGTTATTTTTGTGATGCTAATAGTAACATTTTCAATAAGAGCATGCAGTCTCATGCTGTTTTCTGGTCAAACACTCCCACCACTTATGATGCGGGCATTGTCAATGGTCCCTATTGCGATTCTATCTGCAATTTGTGGCCCCCTGATATTCCTACCGGAAGGAGCGTGGACAAATCCGGCTGTTTCCGTTGAGTTCTGGGCAGCTCTATCATGCGTCGGAGCCGCCCGTTATGGTATGGTCCCTGCTATTATCCTGAGCATGACTATTTATATAATAGGAAAGCTTTTTATTTCCTAAAATTCATTAAGGATTACCTTTTGCTAATTGCTTGGGTGGATCAAAATTTTTAATTTCGGCTTCAAATGCCCTTAGACGTTTATAAACCGAAATTAATTCAACAATTATTGTCCAGCTTCTAACAAGAAATTGGAATGAACTTTCCACTCGACCAAAGGCTCTTACTATCTGCTGCATTACGCCAAGTGTGATCGCACCACCCACAATAGTGGGAGCGAGGGCAATATAGGGCACCAACACACCGAACTGCAGATAAGACCACTTGGCAATATCAAAATACATATAGTGGAAGAATAGACGAAAGTAATTTTTTCGCACATGCCCAAAAAGCTCTTGGACCGTAGGAGGTTGCGCGCGGTCTTCATAATCTTCACCATAAACAAGTTCTTTACGATATGCCGCTTCAACTTTCTGGTTATTAAATTCCAATCCTGGAAGTTTAATCCCAACCGCAGCAAGAACTGCTGTACCAAAAAGAGCAAAAATAATGGCAACGTAAACCAGTGCGTGTTCAAGTTCACCGATAACGGGCACTACCTTTATAACTTTTGAAAGTTCCCAGAGGATTGGCAGAAAAGCAATTAAAGTCATAATAGAATCAAGGAGATTGCTGCCAAGAGATTCCATGATTCCAGCAAAACGCCTAGTATCCTCCTGCACCCGTTGGCTTGCACCTTCAATATGCCTAAGATGCGGCCAGAGGCTCATATAATAGTCATTTAGTGCATGCCTCCATCGAAAAACCCAGTGTTTGGTAAAAAAGCTTAGAAAAACAGCAACAATAATGTAAATACCCGCTATCCTGCCAAATGTAGCTAAAAACCCATAGAACTCATTTAAAGAAACTTTTCCTGGAGTCCCAAGCGCATCCTGCACCATATCATAGAAACCACCAAACCATTCATTGATTTGAACATCAATCTGAACTTGGTACCACGTTCCTCCAAAAATAACTACAGCGCCGAACCAGGACCAGACCATCCATTCTCGCGACCAAAAAAATGAACGAAACATTTTAAAACCTTTTTGCTATTTGCTTGCAACCAATCAGCATGTTCTTTTATCTGAAATCTGTGAATTTGAAATTACACAAGAGGGTCATAGATTTATTTCAAAGACTAAATAGGAATATTAGCAAGTAAGTTAAACTATGAATAAAGGATAAATAAGCACGAATTTTTGAAATCCGTACAACTAACACTCAGATTTTCTGACGACGCAGACTATATTGTTTGCCATCAAACTTCGCAAACAATTCATTAACCAAAGGATGAACAATCTCTTTCGATATCGCAGAAACTTCAATATTTTGCTCGGCAACATAAGTTATATGTGATTCTTCGTCGACCAACACATGGTACCACGGTTGATTCTTTATAGGGCGTGATCGCGCCACCTGCTGATACCACTCCTCAGAACCCTGAAAAATCGCGTCCACATCAAATATAAGGCCAGTATACCCAAATAATTTGTGGTGTATTATTTGCCCTGTTGCAAATTTTGCATGTTGATTTTTTTCATCAAATTTTTTATGCACGTCGGTCACCGCAAATACTAATCCGAATATCAGATTTTTTGCTCGTACGTTTCGGCAGTCAAATTATATAACTCATATCTATCTTTATTTCAAAATCTGATTAAGTTTATAAAAAGTTCAGATGCTTAGCCCCCTCGTTTCTTTTTTAACTGACCTCTCTTCTACCATCCTTAAATATCCTTTCCTAACTCGATTTTTTGTTTATCATGATTAAATATGGGGGGTATTGTTTTTAAAAGGCTATCGGTTTAATGAGATTTTAGAAAAATAGGTTCTTAAAAACTTTTTTTAAAAATGAGCACATTTGTTCTATTAAATTCCAAAGATGTAAATAGTTAGATAAAATATGCCAACTTATTAACTGAGAAAAATTAAAATCAGACTAAATCTCTACCTTTCAAAGATATTTAAGTGTTAAAATGCGTGCAAACTAACAATAGGAGAGGATAATGACCAATCCAATAAAAGTAGGATTGTTTTTAGGAAGTCTAATTGCATTTTGCTTAGGCGCAACCATTGCAAACTCAGCGGCAAACGAAGTCAGAATAGCCTTCTTTTTAGAGTGGGCAACCCCAAATCAAGAAGATAAAGTCAAAAAGACTTTTGACAAAGCTTTTGGCGTTCCAGTTAAGTGGACTAACTTTGCTACCGGGGGTGAGATGACAGAAGCGATGTTGTCTGGAGATATTGACATCTCTTACTCTCAGGGATTAACCCCATTCGTAAATGCTGTAAATGCAAAAGCACCGATCAAACTTGTCGATGTCGCTGTTTTGTATGGAATGGGTGGAACAACTTGCGTCGTATCAAAAGCATCAGGTATTACAAAAGCAAACGCTTCTCAATTAGAAGGTAAAAAAATTGCTGTTCCCTTAGGAACCATGGCTGATTACGTTTTTAAAGAAACGATGAAAGTTGTAGGTGCTGATCCTTCAAAAATGAAAGTGGTTGATATGAATCCAGAAGACGGGTCTGCTGCGCTTGTTAATGGGGATGTTACCATGGCATGCTTATTTGGAGGAAAATCTATCAAAAAAGCAGAAGAAGTCGGGATAAAAATGTTAACTGTTAAAGAAGCTAAAGATGCTGGCATTGCCGGTATTGATATTGTTTCTGTTACTAACAAATTCATGAAAGAAAACCCAGGAATGGTTCAAACATTTGTAGAAGTAACCCACGAAGCAAATGCAAGATGGAGAGCAGGTAAATCTGATTATGGAATCATAGCAAAAGACGCGGCAATGGATCTCGCTGGTACGAAAAAGCAAATGGACGGGTTTGATTTCCCAAATGCGTCAACAATAAAATCTCAGTACATGAATAAAGGTGGGATTCTTATGAAGTATTTAAACGTAATGGGCAATATGTTCGCCACCTCTGAAAACCCGGCTCTTAAAGATTACTCTGCTGTAGTTACTACTAAGTTTCTACCGTAGTACCAATCTCTATGAGATAATAATAGCAATTAAATGGGTGCCAAGTGATAAATTGGTACCCATTTTTCTTGTACTTAAATATATTATTTTTTTAATGAGCAATCTAAAATCTCAGAATTTGAATATGATTTTCAAGTCTCCTAAAGGGGAAACTGTTCACGCTCTTAAAGATATAAACTTTACGCTTGAAAAAGGCCAACTTTTAACAGTTCTTGGACCTTCTGGCTGTGGAAAAACTACGTTATTAAATATTACAGCCGGGTTTCTTCACCCTACATCAGGAAAAATTTCTTTAGGAGAAAATGAAATTAATGCACCTGGTGTTGATAGAGGAATGGTTTTTCAGCAAGGAGCCCTGTTTGAGTGGTTAACGGTAAATGAAAACGTAAATTTTGGCCTAAGAATGAGGAGAGTAGACCCAATTGAAACACAAAATAAAGTTAAAGAGTGGTTAGAGATCGTTGGCCTGGAAGGTTTTGGCAATACTCCCACCTATCAATTATCTGGCGGCATGCAACAAAGGGTGGCCCTTGCAAGATGTTTAATCAATGATCCAGACTTAATTTTAATGGACGAACCATTAGGTGCTCTTGATGCATTAACAAGAGAAAAAATGCAATCCTTAGTTTATTTGAAACTGTGGGACTTCATTGTTTTGATAACTTTTTTTCATTTAAGTCGATTGCGTGGTCACCGCTTTCGGGCAATGGGGCAACTGCTCAAAGTGAGTTTTTTTTCTCGATCGTACGTACGTTTTTGTCCTTGCTCTAGTGTCATCTCGTTTCTCTTTTTTCCTTGCATTTTGACTGGTTCATGTAGTTGGGATCGTCTTGAGGCTGATGTAATGCTTTCGTGGG
>PBKU01000022.1 GCA_002722175.1 Magnetovibrio sp. | reverse complement strand
GTTTTAGCAGGCTCAAAGGGAGGTAGAAGCTTCACAACAAAAGGGTCAACCTCCAAAAGTAGATTAATTAGGCGTGCAAAAAGACTATCAATATATTCAAACAAATTGCTGTATTGCTTTGAGATGTATACACGTGAAGCAGAAACCCGCCGCATTCGAACAGTTTCTATTGCTAGTGTGTCAACGGAATTCAACTGGATCTTAATTGTCATAGACAACATTGCTGTAATTAGGTTTTCCATAAGTATAATGATAATGCGACTTATTATCAATATAATTAATAAAATAATCTAAAGATCGTTTAAAACTCGATCATGAAAAAATGGCGTTGACTATCTGGTCGACGGAATCGGCAGAGAAGATATGCACAAACAAATGATGTTATCTACGCCCCTTCAAATGACTGTCCTTCAACAAAAAATGCAATTGCAAGTCCAAACATAACAACGGCAATACCCAAATCTACGTTTCTTAGGAACTTTGGGTCTTGGATGAAACGGGAAACGTATGCGGCTCCATAGCCAAGTAAGGAAAAGAAAACAAAACTTGCCGATGTAGCACCAAGACCAAATGCAATCTTGGATGTACCGGTAAACTTTGTTGAGATAGCCCCTATTAAGACCACCGTATCAAGATAAACATGGGGATTTAAAAAGGTGAAGATGGCAAGCTGTATAAATAAGCCATATCTGTCAGAAAGGCTTTCCGAAAAAACGTAGTACTGCTCACTTTCATACAAAGCTGATCTAGCCCGCAGGATACCATAAGCACAAAGCCATAGAGCTGCTAGGTAGAACAACCACTTGCCATAATGTAAACTAAAAGGGTTGAATAAAACAGAAACACCACACACACCGATGATAATTAGAAAGGCATCGGAAAAGGCGCAAAAAAGCACAATCATACCAATTCTATTTCGCATAAGACCATTACGAAAAACAAAGGCATTCTGTGGCCCTATGGCGATAATTAGTGAAAAACCGACAATAAGACCCATAAAGAATGCAGAGATCATAAAAATTTGCTATTTTCTGGAAATCTAATTTGTAATTATCAAGTTTAATTTGGGAGCTTCAGCATCTTCGCCCGCGATAGTTAGAATTAATTCCGGTTCTTCGTTATGAGAATCGTTAAAAATATTATCACGTTTAAACTGAAACCTTGGCCGTCTGTTTTCTGATCGTATCCAGTCAAGATATCCCTTGGGAAGAGAGGCTGTCATTGTTGGTGCAACATCCCAATACACTGAATAACACGAACTGAGAGTTATCGTTAGGACCATGCAGGCAGCAACACGCCGAATTCCAGGCCAAAACAAGATCATGCTCTTAAGTATAAACCTTAGAATTCTAATGCCACTATATCGAATTAAGTGATTAATTTCCAAGTTATTTATCGGCTTTACAGAAGGGTGATGAGTAAAAAATCTATGTAGGCTCGGATAAGGTTTGCCTAGACGACGCATTCTGCCATAGCGAATGTTTTTCGGAAGATAAAGCCGACCGGACTACATCAAAAATCATCAGCAATACATTAACTGATGACCACTCGTAAAATAATTTTTCCATCTTTAAAATCCTCTTTTATAATAGAACCTGGGAATTTTCTGGTTAATCTGGAATGCATATTAGAGCATTCAACTCAGAACACATGGATCATCTGATTCGGATTGAGCCTAAAAACCAAAGCAAAGCTGGTGCTATCTTTTGCGACAACTGCAGCAAGGAAGTAATTTGTGTTCTTAATTACCATCCCTGTTGAATGACAGGTGCGGCAAACCATCAGAAAGCCCCAAAATGAAAAATAGTTGCAGCCGCAGCAACGGCAGCGATGAGAATAATAATTTCCAATTCAAACACTCCAACTTTTGTAAAATGGAGCTTTGAATATATACAGAATTCTCTTACAATTTAGTTAAATCTATTTGCTGGCAGACATGCCATCCTAGAAATGCTGAGAGACGAATTACTAAAAAATCAGCACACGTTAATTATTGCTCCACCGGGGAACCCCAGTGGAGCAATAAATCTGATTTCGATCACAAAACACCGAAGTGCATAAGAGCAGCTGTCCCAGCAACTCCAATTGCAAAAATAATCATTCCCATCTTCAATACTCCTATCATATGTCTGTGTTTTCTTTACGCTATTAGCGATTTTCTTACTAATTAGTTAAGGCCATCCATTTTCCCAGGTTTCCGCGATTTTCTCAGCCTTAAGGAATGGTCATTTTAACACGATTTTTGCGTCGATTCTGTCTGATGCCGATTCTTCTTAGAACTATCACGGCATCGCATACATATTTCAAACCAGGTGCTTTTTCTACTCTTATGCCGTTTCTAGTGCGAAACTGCTCCTAATAGCGGACTGCTGCCCCGAAAAGCCGAAAATATTCAGTTAGTATGCACAGATATAATCACCAACAATCGATGCATTGATAGATTGATTAATTTGCTCCACATATATTTATAACAAGCAAACTCAAAAAAGATGAAATGATCACAGCCCACGAAAAACTGTGCTTGATTTTAAAAAACGTCCTGAGGCTCCCATAAAGAACAGTACAAAATCCAAGAGCTAGAATTGGCAGAAGTACGGGTGATACGTTTGCGCACAGCATGCTGCTACCTCCTTCTCTCTTTCAAAAATGCTACGGAGATTTTCAAAAGAGTAATTACCCCATTTACCAGATAGTTGAAAACCCTTCTTGCGAGGTTTTATATTGAATGCTCAAGCCGTTTGTTGGGCATAGATTGCTCACTCCTAACTGCCTTGATCTCCACTCAGCCTTGGCTCATCGCCCCTCAAAGGGGAGTAGGCGGGATGTGTGTTGTAGCTATTGACTGCATCAATTGAACAGAATTCAGCCCTAGTTCGAGTAAAAACTTCGCGTTGCAGATCATACCAAAATGAAGGGGGGTCATACGCACCGCCTGCTGTACCTTTTATTCCAGAGTGGGTATCAGCGTATATCTGCCAAAATAATGATGTCCCGCAATTAATGCATCTTTCAATTTTAGCTTTGTTACCGCTTTCAGTTTCATAAGAGTAGTCTTCAAATGAACCTGATATCACCTTGATTTTATTCACTGGGAAATAAACGGATATGCCAAAGGCACTTCCTGTCCGTAACTGGCAGTAGCGACAATGACAGACGGCTACCCTTGAAGGACTTCCCTCAGCTTCGAATCGAGCCTCTCCGCACAAACAGCCTCCAAGATGTATCATGACATCACCCCATTTTCTGATTCAAATGTTTTGAATTTGTACTATAATATCACTTCAGTTCTGTTCCTTCGCAATCTAAATGTTTAAATTAGATATTTTCCATCAATGAACAATGTTTGATCGATCACAAATGCAGATATCATTTTAAAAAACACAGAGTTTAGGCTTAAAATATGGTGATTGTAGAAGGGCGATGAACTCGGCATTAGAAGAGAAGGTCTAACTCTGGTTATTTTAGCAGTGCCGGTAACAGACTGATCACCAGCAAAAGGGCCATTAGAATATTAAATGCTCTCCGAAAACGCTCGGTTTTAAGAAAGGTCGCAATTACGGTACCAAATAAAGTCCATGCAAGGGTAGCAGGCAGCGTTACGATAAAAAATATAAACACTAGAACAAAAATCTCTGCAGCCATCCTGTCAACCCCGCTAACGTAGGCGGTTGTTGCACTGATAATGACACTAACACCCTTGGGGTTGATTATCTGAAAAGCAGCGGCCTGTAGGAAAGTAATCGGTTTTGCTTTTGCATCACGACAACCGCGCTCAGCAGTAGCAATTTTCCACGCTAAAAAAAATAGATAAGCTATGCTAAGATAACGCATTACTTCGTAAAGCTCTGGAACCATTGAAAATAAGCCCGCAAGCCCAAAGCCCGCAGCAAGCAGAAGACTGCAAAAGCCAAATGTTATGCCAAGGACATGAGGTAGCGAGCGTCTAAACCCGAAGTTAGCACCTGAAGCCGTCAGCATAATATTATTTGGGCCCGGAGTGAATGCCGCAACAGAAGCAAATAGGGTAAATGAGATCAGCGATGGAAAATCCATAAAATTTTTCCTGTTGCCAACCGCAATCGGCAGTTCTCTAGCTTATCAAAAAAGAACCGGCTGGATATTTACAAAGGGAAGTTGAAGAATGGATGCTGAAAGCAATTAATCAGTTCCTTCCACAATACGTAAATCACGCACAGCACCGCCATTTAATGCTTTTAGTGCCTTCTTATAACTTGAACTGTTATGGGTTTTTATTGCAGCGCTCAACACTATCAAATTCAATTACTACGGTCCGTTCACTTAGGCCATCTTCAAACGTGGCAGCAGGCATTCCGCGAACAAGCATTCTTCCTCCGCCTTCCTTAATTGCCGGCCCTGCTAGCGTAACATACTCCTCTAATTTTCTGCCATCTAGAATCTTTTGATATGTTGCTATCCAGTAACCTTTTTTCATCTAAACCGCTCGCTCCCAATTTTTAGGTAGTTTAGAACGGCTCATTCTGCTTAGCAACTAAAACACAATTCTCCTTAAAATATTAAATTCCTAATTTTTACTCACGATTGTAGTATCGAATGCCAAAGTTAGTCTCGTAAATATTAATTTATCTTGATCAAAAATTTTTTGTATGCAGATATATTAATTTTTAGAGCTCTTAATTAAACAAAAAAGCTTAATATCATGTCATCGACATCGGACCCGCTTTTAAAACCATTTCGTCTTCGTCACCTCCATCTAAAAAACAGGATTATGAGCACGGCCCATGCGCCCGCTTACGGTGATTCTGCTGCTATGCCCGGTGAACGCTACCAACGATATCATGAAGAAAAAGCCATCGGTGGCATTGGACTTAGCATGTTCGGGGGGTCGTCAAACGTGTCTGCTGATTCGCCTTCGGTATTTGGGAACCTATACGTTGGCGACGATAAGGTAATACCGTTCTTTACGCAATTTTCTAAACGCATACACCGCCATGGGACAGCACTCATGTGCCAAATTACCCACATGGGACGGCGCAGCCAATGGAACGTTGGCAACTGGGTAACAAATATTGCTCCATCAAGAATTCGCGAACCTTCACACCGGAGTTTCCCCCGTGAAGCCGATAAAATGGATATTAAACGGGTCATCGAAGACTTTGGTCAGGCTGCTCGTCGATGCAAGGAAGGGGGGCTTGATGGCATTGAACTAAATAGCCACAATCATTTACTTGGACAATTCCTGTCACCCGCCACCAACCTGCGACATGATGCCTATGGCGGATCGCCGGAAAATCGCTTGCGTCTTCTTATTGAAACCCTTGAGGAAATCCGACGCCAGGTAGGGGCCGAATTTATTGTTGGCATCCGTGCAGCTGCAAATGAGTTAATTGACGAAGGCCTGGCTTTTGATGACTGCTTGGATATTGCCAAGCGTCTTGAAACGACCCGACTGATTGATTTTATCAATCTGAATGTGGGGCACACGTCTACTCATCGCGCCCTTGCTGAATCGATTCCCGGGATGGTTTCTCCGTTAGCCCCGCATCTGCGCCTGGTCCAGCAGTTCAAAGCTGAAACCAAACTGCCGGTCTTTCATTCATGCCGCATCATCGATCTAGCAACTGCACGTCACGCCATCACTGAAAACGTGATGGATCTTGTTTCAATGACACGCGCGCACTTGGCTGATCCCCATATCGCGAACAAACTGGCAATAGGCCGAGAAAAACGAATTCGGTCATGTGTTGGGGCTGGTTATTGCCTCGACAGAATTTATGAAGGAGGCGAGGCCCTTTGCATCCAGAATGCCGCAACAGGCCGGGAAGAAACGCTGCCCCAGACAATACACCCAACCAAAGGCCCTAGAAAAAGAGTAGTAGTGGTTGGCGCTGGCCCCGCCGGCTTGGAAGCTGCCCGCGTCTCGGCATCACGCGGGCACAAAGTAGTGTTGTTTGAAGCCGCAGAACGTGTAGGGGGGCAGGTGCTACTTGCAGCGAAGGCCGATTGGCGAAAAGAACTACTCGGCATTGTCTCCTGGCTGGAGTCTGAAATTAATATACTTGATGTTGATACCCGCACAAATATTCTTGCTGAAGATGCTGATGTTCTTGCTGAAAACCCTGATGTAGTGATTGTTGCCACTGGTGGGATTCCTGATAAGGAGTTTGTTCGTGGCGGTGACCTCTGCTGCAGCGTATGGGATATCCTTTCTGGAAGCATCCCGCCTGCCGAAAATATCCTGGTCTATGATGATAATGGCCAGCATCAAGGGCCCTCTTGCACTGACTTTTTAGCTAACAAAGGCGCCAAGGTGGAACTCGTTACTCCTGATCGTATGGTTGCAGCAGAAATGGGTGGTATGAACTTCACAGTTTACATGAAGCACTTCTACAAAATGGGAGTAACCCTTTCAACTGACCTGCGGCTTTTATCCGTTAAGCCTGACGGCAATCGTCTTCGTTGTAAATTCGCAAATGAGTGGACCGATGATATCAGTGAACGATCAGTAGATCAGGTAGTCATTGAACACGGAACAATTCCTATGGACGGAATCTTCCACGATCTTCGTAGACATTCCTACAATAACGGTGTTACGGACCTGACAGCAATTACTAGGAGAGAGCCACAGCCGGCACTTTCAATGGAAGCAACCAATAGTTTTGCTCTCTACCGTGTTGGAGATGCTGACTCCAGTCGCAACATACACGCAGCTATTCATGACTCGCTCAGGATTTGTAAAGATATTTAAGAAAACAATAACTGATCAGAAGATCAGAATTAGGAACTTGTAACGGGGTCGAAATACAGTAAAGGAGCCAAAACACAGATGTCTTTTCTAGCAGAAAAATTAGCGGAATATGTGTCTGAACTTAAGTATCGTGATATTCCTAGACACGTAATAGAACATGCAAAGCTCTGTCTCTTGGATGCTCTTGGTGTTGCCATAACAAGTGCGGACAAAAAATGGTGCCATGCGGTCTACAATTACGTTTTACAGCAAGGAGGAACAGCTCAAGCAACAATATGGTACCACGGCGACCGTGTGCCAGATACAAATGCAGCACTAGCAAATGCAATGTTTGTTCATAGCATGGATTATAATGATGATCTCGCTGGTGTTCAGGTAGGCGGTATTATCCCACCAAGCGCGCTGGCTATTGCAGAAAGTCAGAATGCTTCAGGCGAGGAAGTTCTCGCGTCAATCATCATAGGGTATGATGTTGCGACGCGATGTGCAGTTGCCATAAATTCGCAGGGCCTATACATGCGAGGGCTTCAACCAACTGCAGTGTGCGGCGCATTTGCTGCAGCCGCAATTGCTGGAAGGCTACTCAAACTCGACCCATCAACTATAGCAAGCTCATTTGGCATTGCGGGAAGTTATGCAGGGGGAACAACAGAATTTCTCAAGGAAGGAACAGATACAAAGCGGTTTCACGTTGCAAAAGCTGCACACGGAGGACTTATATCCGCCCATCTTGCAAAGCAGGGAATGACAGGGCCGAAATCTATATTCGAAGGAGAACATGGAACCTTTCATGCCTACTCTGAAAACTCCCAGCCCGACCGTCTAGTAGAAGAACTTGGCAGTCGATATGATATACTTGATACTTCAGTAAAATCCTATCCTTTTTGCGATGGTAATGCTGCCCCGCTTGAAGCAGTCCTTGCTATTATCAAGGAGAACCAGCTGCAGATCGAAGATCTACACACACTTCACTTCCGCATGAAATCGTTTCTTATTCCCTATGTGGTTGATTACCATGGGGATAAGACGCGAAAATACAACCCGCAAAACGAACTGGATGGCCAGATGAGTCTTCCCTATTGCCTGGCGATCGGATTATTAAACAACGGAAAAGTAAGGACAACAGACTTTGACCCCAAGCGCCTTTCCGACCCGGAAATTCTAAAGCTGGCGAGTAAGGTCAGTGCGGAGGCAGATACTGAACTGGATAAAATTCCGCTTAAACCCATGTCAATGCCTGCAATCGCAACCGTCACCACGACCGATGGACGAAATTTTGAAAAGCGGGTGGATTATCAAAAGGGGGATCCTCGAAACCCGTTCACAAAAACTGATTTCGTTGACAAGTTTAAGGAATGCACGGATAAAATTCTTTCTGATGAACATCAACAAGAAGTCTTAAGCAATGTTCTGGACCTTGATAAAAAAGAAGGAGTGAGGTCTTTAGTTCAATGCTTAATAGCCTCTAAACCCTAGGTGTCATTTCCATGGATCATTCTGTAACACCCTTTTCCTAGTGAATTGATACCGTATGAAACGTTTTCTACAGATTGTGCTGACTTTTGAGGTTTAATGAAACGCGTCGTCTTACTAATCTGCGATGGGCTTCGAGCCGATATGGTGCGACCAGAATGGACACCACACTTATGTCATATAGGAAATACTGGTCGCATCTACCTTGACCATCGCAGTGTGTTCCCCTCGACAACGCGCACTACCGTCGCCTCGATTGCGACAGGATGCCATCCCGGTCGCCACGGGCTCGAAGGTAATTGTGTTGCTCTGAATGAAGGTGCTGGACTGACTGCCCTCTCGGCCGGTCACCCCGATTTTCGAGAACGAATGCGCAAAGCGACCGGTGCAACGCTTCGCGTTCCAACACTTTCACAGAGACTAGCCAAACGCGGAAGAGCTGTTATTTTTTCAAATGTCTCGCCTGGCGCCGCTCATTTTCATGATCCGGATGGTTATGGCTATGTGTATCACAGAAGCGGGTCATTTGGTCCGGGACTTGTCAGGATTGAAGGCTCTGACCATTTGAATGTAAGCCATGATATAAAGGGTGATAACGATATGACCGCCCGCTTTTGTAGCGACATTCTCAAAGATAAGAGTTCCCCATATTCTGTCTTATGGCTATGCGAACCGGATCATACTCAACATGCAAGTTCCCTTGGGTCGAAAGAAAATTTAGCTGTTATCGCTGCTACCGACAGGAACGCCGGTAAGATTGCGCGCACTATTGATCGGCTCAATCAAAACGGGCAGGATATTTTGCTGATCGTTGCATCTGACCATGGACACCAAACTGTGTCGGCCACCCTCCCTCTAAATAATCTTCTGGTCGAGAAAGGCCTAAAAAGAAGCTTTGATTCCTCGGATGTTGTAGTTGCATCAAATGGCTTTAGTGCAAATATCTACCTTTCAGTCGAAGCACTACCTAAGAAAATGCAGATAATACGCTTTCTAAGGACCCTGAAAGAACTGGATGGAGTTTATTCTGGCAACGACCTGAGCCTTTTAGGTCAAAACCCTGCCGGAGCACTGACAATTTCGGTTACCACAAAGAACACCCTGGATACAAATAAACACGGGATAAAGGGGATGAGCATAGCAGTTGACGATCCTCTTCATGAGGACACTGTAATTGGGTGCGGTCAACATGGCGGCTTAGGGAAATTTGAACAAAATCCTTTTTTGATAGCCAAGGGAACCGGTTTTTTGCCCCGCAGCTCCTGCAACGAGACAACCTCAGCCATTGACCTGGCTCCCACAGTACTCGACTATCTGGGAGAGCCATGTAAAGATATGGATGGACGTCCATTGTCCAGGGGAAAATAAAGAGAAAATCGAAACACCTCACTAGACATCTGAGTTGAACGATGACCGGCAGTCAAGACTACTGACGAAAACACTCCAATACATAGTCTGGACATTGGAAAATTTTAACATTTAGGTATGAAATACATCAAACACGCAGGTGTTCCCGTTGACAAAATATTTATGTTGTTAGAGCATTACTGTCTTCTTTATCACCTTCAGCGTTCAATAAGTAAGATTTTAATTAAATACTCTTCCTTGGTCGTTCTTCAATACAGCAATTCGGGCGAAGCCTTAAGAGCTTTTCGGGCATAGTAGTAAAAAGTAGCATTCAATGGTGCTGTTTTTAGTCGATAGTCGTGAGCGCGTTTGCCTGCAGCAGCGGGTAGGGGATTAATTTTTCCGGCTGCCATTGCCTCAAGCTGCATCTTGGCTGCACGCTCAAAATGAAAGGCCAGTACAGCCGCCTGTTCTATGCTTTCTCCAGCTGAAAGCTGACCGTGATGCGCTAATAGGATAGAGTGTTTGTCACCGAGAGCCCTGGAGATCAGCTCGCCCTCTTCATCGCCGATCGGTGGCCCCGGCCATTCCTGAAGCCAGGCACAATCATCATAAAACATTGCCGTATCCATATGTGAAACAACAAGTGGCACGTTAATCATCGATAGAGCAGAAACATAAGGCGGATGGGTATGCACAACACACTCTACGTCTGAGCGAGCACGGTAGATCCATAGATGGAACCGATTAGACGGGTTCGCCATTCCATCCCCTGAATGCACGTTAAGGTCATCATCCACCAGAAGGAAATCACTGGCACAAATTTCATCTAACCCTAGGCCAAACTTTGCAGTCCACATAGTTCCATCTTTTTCACCTCGAGCAGTAATCTGGCCAGCTAACGCGGAGCCATGTCCTTCGGTAGCCAGCATACGGGCCGTCAGAGCAAGCTTTTGGCATACCGTCCAAGCCGGCACATCAGCTAAATGCCTATTCATTTCAGCAGTCGCCTGATTTTCAAAATGCTTGATCGATTTGTGCGTGTTCCCTTTTTGCCGCTCTCTATCCGTCATCAGATACCCCTTTCAATGATCAAAAGACCCTAGTCCAAATCCGCTAACTATGCAGAAACCATTAGAAGATTGTAAAAAGAATATAACCCGCAATATCTAAAATCGATATAGCCTTCCCGATATACTTTCTGCCCCTAAAAAATTCATGAAGCAATGACTGAATAAGTTTAACGATCTGCCTGTGCATGTGATGAAAAGCACAGCGAACGATAAAAAAATACATTACGTTAATTCTTATCGTTGTTAACACGATTGATGCGGAAAACCCCCGGAAGGAAGGCGCCACCTGTTCTCCAGTCCCCTTCCGGGGGTTTCTTATCTGTGTTTTGAAATCTCAGTTATCGATTTCTTTTTAACATCATAATATATAATATCCTTGTAGAAATTGCGACTGAGGCGTTTCATCTTGGAAAACATTATGAAACCAGGCTAAAAAGTAACTGCGTTAACGGTCAAAAAAGCCAACGTTCGAAAGGCAGAAAAATACCACATATAATCATAATTGCATTCATAGACTTATCAGCGCAATATTACATAAACCTAGAACAAAGCGGAAATGCCAGATGAAAGCGGCACTCACTGACAATATAAAAACTACCCCTTACTGGTGGGAAGTAGCTGAACCTGAGTACCTTACCGCAGCACCTGTCCCCGCGACCGCAGACGTAGGCATTGTTGGCGCTGGTTATGCTGGCATGACAGCGGCACTAACCCTTGCACGAGAAGGGAGAAATGTTGTTGTCTTCGATGCCATGCGGCCTGGAGAGGGAGCATCCAGCAGAAATGGGGGAATTTGTTCCGGAAATGTAAAGTACAGCTTTGAAACGTTAATAAAGAAAGTTGGCCTAGATCAGGCAAAGGCAATTTTTAAGGAGGGCATTGCCGCACGTCAATTTCTTATCAACTTTATTTCAAATGAAGGGATAGAGTGCGACCTGAGGGATGTTGGTCGGTTTGACGGTGCAAATAACAAACGTGATTACGAGGCTCTTGGCCGAGAAACAGTACTTTTAAAGAAACACCTAGATTTTGAATCCACAATGGTTTCTCGGCAGGAACAGCACACCTATTTAGGGACGGAATTATATAGTGGGGGAAGATTTCGCTTCGATATTGTGGGTGTTCATCCGGCAAAGCTATACAAAGGCATTCTTACGCGTGCAATCGAAGCAGGGGTTACGGTGATTAACAGAACGGAAGTAAAAACTATTGATCGTCAGCCCGATAACTTCCATCTGATAACGCCATACGGAAAAACGATAGTAAAGAAATGCATTGTTGCGACTAATGGATATACCAACCAGGTCACTGATTGGTTGCGGAGACGCATCATATCAATCCCCAGTCAGATAATAGCCACAGAAACATTGGATGAAAGAACGATGAATCGACTAATGCCAAAGCAATGCATGGTCGGTGATACTCGTAATCTATACAACTACTACCGGCCATCACCCGACGGAACACGGATTATATTTGGAGGACGGCGAGGTGCTGACAGTAACAATGACATGACTAAGTGTCGGCATCTATACCATAACATGATCGAGGTTTTCCCTGAACTCGAAGGCATCCGCCTAACACATACTTGGTGGGGATATACTGGATATTCATTCGACCTTTTTCCCCATCTTTCAGTTCATGATAATATCTATTATGCAACTGGATTCTGCGGATCAGGGGTTGTTTGGGCCCCTTGGCTTGGAAGAAAAGTCGCAATGACTGTAATGGGCAATGATAAGGAAGCAAAGTCGGTATTCGCTGTTCGACCCTTCCCAACGCGCTCTTTTTATAATGGGGATCCCTGGTTTCTTCCCCTCGTAATAAAATGGTATGGACTTAAGGACCGCCTCATATACGGCCGAAGATATTAACAAAAAACACGTCATGATGATTTAGTTAATTGGAATTTACCATGCTTGCCGGTTTCCACGATTACGCACCATCGGAAGGAAGTTTCCGAGAAGCAGTTCTAAAAGGCCTCAGTTCTGTACCTAAATCAGTTCCGTCAAAGTGGATTTATGACGAACGTGGCTCCCATCTGTTTGAGGCAGTTTGTGAAGCCCCCGAATATTACCCAACCCGCATAGAGATTGAACTGCTCAGTAATTACGCAAATGAAATTGCGGAACTCGCAGGTCGAGACTGTGCAATAGTGGAATTTGGTAGCGGTGCAGGGCAAAAGACACGTTTGCTACTTGATGCGCTTATACATCCGATTGTGTACGTTCCGGTTGATATAGATGGTAAAACCTTGAGACGCTCAGCCGAGTCAATTGCAATCGACTACCCGGAGATATCAGTCACCCCCGTAAGGGCCGATATTACCCGATCATTTCCCCTTCCAGGCACCATCAAAGGCGTAAAAGGCAAGAAGCTGGGATTTTTTCCTGGAACCACAATAGGTAATTTTGAAACTGAGCAGGCTTGCAGCTTTTTTAAGATGTGCGCTGAAATGCTGGAGGGTGGGGGACTTATTGTAGGAGCAGATCTTCAGAAAGAAGCGGCAGTTCTTGAAGCAGCCTATAACGACAGTGACGGAGCCTGTCCAAATTTCAACCTTAACCTGATCACTCGTATTAATGAAGAACTTGATGGTAATCTCAATAAGAATGCCTTTCAACACAGTGCAATCTATCAAGAATCCGCGGGACGCATGAATATAGGAATAAGAAGCACATGCCAGCAATCCGCTCGCATTGCAGGTCAGAATTTTGAATTCGGGAAAGATGAAATCATTCGCACACAGGTATCCTACAAATATACCATCGATGGCTTCCAGGAACTAGCGAAGCATTCGGGCCTTGAGCCCTTGCATGCATGGAAAGATGATGCCCGTTTATTCAGCCTGCACTATTTTCGCGCCCCGTAAATTGACCTTTTTCGACGTACATGTATTGTCGATACCCTTTAGAGAAGAGAATTATTATACGATCTTTTCAATTCTTAAGCGATTCTACGAATGGGTTGACATTCGCTGCAAGAGTAAAATTAAACTAGCGATCGAACACAGAAACAACTTTTAATTCAACTCAGTTTTTCCTGGCCTTAGAAATTAACTGATTCATAGTTGCAAAATCGATTGCACCGGGAACTATCTCCGCACCAATCACAAATGCGGGTGTTCCGTTAATATTAAGAGCTTCCGCCAACTGGCGGTTTTTTTCTATCGCCTGTGATATATCGGGTGCTTGCATTGCTAACCTTAACTCACTAATACCAAGGCCAACCTCGGAGGCGATTGCCATTACAGTTTTTTCCGACATTTTGCCCCGATGGTTCATCAATGCAAAATGAAACTTCTGATAATTTTCTGGGTGGAGTTTCCAGCTTGCAAGCGCGGCTCTGGCAGCTACTACTGACTCCTCCCCTAAAATTGGCAGTTCTTTAAATACGAATCGAACATTTGTATCTGTTTCTAAAGTCTTGATAATAGTTGGACCGATACGTTTACAATACCCGCATCGGTAATCAAAAAATTCGACAATAGTGACATCTCCGTCTGGATTGCCACCAACCGGTGAGCTTGGATCTTTCTCTAGCTCCCGACGCATTAAAATAACTTGCTTTTTCGCAAGTTCAGCTCTTTCCTGCCCTTTTCGTGCTTCCATCATCCGGAGCGAATCAAGGATTACCTCAGGGTAATCTTGTATGTACTGACGGATAAGTTCATGAATTCTTTCTTGTTGTTCTATGCTGAAAAACTGTTCATCCGCATTTGTTGGTCGGCCGCAGATAACCAGACCCCAGGCCATAACTACGAGGAAGCCAGTCCAGACAATACAAGGTCGTGGTTTATTTTTAAAAATTTTCAAGCCTCAATCCTTATGTCAAATATGCAGCTTCTTGCAATCTAGCAGTTAACTGCAATACAGGCAGCAAAAACTATTCCGGCAAATAGATATTATTAATACTTATAAACAAAGGAGTAATTACGATGCAACCCGTGATTTTCAACTAAAACTTGCGGCTACTTCTAGAATAAGGCCAATTAGACTGACTGCCTTTAGGTGTCTTTTCCGCACAGAACGCACAAGGTTTTCTACTTTTTTTTAATATCAGGTGCAAGAAGTTTACTGTTGTGTAACCTGATAAACTCATTAGAAAATGATGGTGATGAATAACATAAATTAATTACCATGAGCATTGCTTCCATGTTAAAGCATGAACGGGCGCAGTTTATATTGGAATATCTTGATGAGTTGTATCCCGAAACTCCAGTGCCTTTAAATAATAAAAATAATTTTGAACTACTTATTGCTGTTCTGCTTAGTGCTCAATGCACTGATGAGCGCGTTAATAAAGTAACCCCGGAATTGTTTGCAATAGCAGACAACCCGTTTGACATGAAAGATGTATCGGTAGATACCATCTACAATATTATCCGGCCATGCGGTCTGGCTCCAAAAAAATCAAAAGCTATATCCGACCTGTCAAGAATTCTGGTTGAAAAGCACGGGGGTAGAGTTCCGGAGGACATTGATGCATTGGAAACCCTACCTGGGGTCGGACATAAAACGGCCAGCGTTGTAATCTCCCAGGGATTTGGCCATCCGGCATTTCCAGTGGATACACATATCCATAGACTGGCTCAACGTTGGGGATTAACAAAAGGAAACAGCGTAGTTTCCACTGAGCGCGATTTAAAAAAAATATTCCCTCGCGAGTCCTGGAACAAACTTCATCTGCAAATTATTTTTTATGGGAGGGAGTTCTGCACGGCGCGTGGATGCGATGGGCGTGTTTGCAAGATCTGCGTGACCTGTTACCCAAATCGAAAAAAATTATTCAAAGCACACAAATCGTAATATTCTCGAGACGAACATTTTTTTCATGTGATACCTGCATTACGGTTTTCTTAATTGAAAATGTATATATTTTTCTCCATTGGTACCTGTTTCAATAGGAATAAATTCAATATTTTCTTTAGTTGCATCCTTCATTCCAACGTAATGCCACTGGTACCCAGCGTTCATTTGTTCGTTCGCAACTTCAAAAAATTTTTCATAATTCGCGGGGCCTCGGCAACTGATAAGAATAAGGAAAAAAAGAGGTAATATGATCAGATTCTTTATCATAAGAGCTTCCTACGGAAATTGCACCAACAGTAGTAACTCTATGCAGAAATCTCTTTCAAATTAGTTAAATGAACAAAAAAATTAACTAAAATCAGGAGCAGGCAAAGTAAAATCTTAAACAATATAATACTGATTTAATATCCAATTATATTCATCCGAAAAATTACTGTATAAACAAAACATTGACTGTTCATCTGGTTTCATAAGGATAAAAGGCGTGGTGTATTATCCATATCATAACACTCGGCTCTTAACCCCTATTAATTTTTTCAACACCATCTGGCTAAGCCGCACTAATTTTTGTAGAAAATTTCAGTGCGGTAGGCTGGGCTATTCATCCAGGTCCAGTACGTTTTTCGTATCTCGAGGGTGACGGCTCCACATTGACCATCTGAGAAAATCTGCTCATTTACCTTAGCGATAGGTATTACACCACCACCTGACGTAGATATAAAGACTTCATCGGTGCGGAGTAATTCTGTTTTTTTTATATTGCGAATTTCAGTTCTTATTCCCAAACCTTCCGCTATTTCTAAAACTGTCTTCCTGCTAATTCCGCTCAAAACACCGCTCTTAGGTGTAATTAATGTGCCGTTTCTAATCGCAAATATATTAAAGCCAGGTCCTTCTGTTATATTGCCATCCTGGTCAGTTAGGATAACCGTTTCATAACTACTGTCTTTTGCCTCAAACAACCCGACAGTAAAATCTCCCCAGTGATAATTTTTCACGATGGGGTTAATACTATTATCAGGTATTCGTTTCACCGATTCTGCTATTAATGCACTTGCTCCTATTACCTCTATATCAGGTTTAATGACGTGAATATAAGGTACGCACCAGGAATAAAAATAATTCGCACAATCTCTAGGATCCCGACTACCAGAAACCCTTGGTAAGCCTCTGCTACATACCATGGATACATAGCTATTTCTGAAACCAGAAATAGAGACCATTTCTGTGAGTACTTCCTGAATTTTCCCTCTTGTCATTTTCGGGTCAAGCCGCAATGCTTTCATCGATTCAAAAAATCTATCCAGATAATCTTGAATTCTAAAGAACCCACCATTCCAGACAGGGACGACATCGTAAGTAATATCGGAATGTATTAACCCCCAATCATTTACAGGAATAGAAGCTTCGCCAATAGGAATTACCTCGCCATTCATCCATGCTGCTCCTGAGGCATATTTGTCAGACAAAGCGGCAACCTCCATTTCATTTTGCTGAATGACCATGCTAGCGGATCTATGGTGAATTTCATTCCATGATATATGATTGCTCAATCTGAACAATGTTTCTCTCATAGACAGGACTTTAACTTTGCTGCAAAATCTATTTTGCAACTAAATGCAGAAACAATAGGCTGCGGGACGGTAAATTCAACGATTAGCACTTGTGCATTACGTAAAACAATTAATATTGCCAACAGCGAAAGCTTTCCTGACTCAGAAAGTACAAAGATTTATATGGAATCAAAAAAAGATAAAAAGAGCATACTTATTTCAGGATGCTCCTCAGGAATAGGGTTTTCCGCAGCCAAAGCCCTATCTTTACGCGGCTGGGAGGTTTTTGCGGGTTGCCGCAAAGAAAAAGACATCGAGTTCTTGCAGACAAATGGACTGACCCCGGTCCGGTTAGACTATAATGATCAAGCAAGTCTTAAAGATGCGCTCAGCATGATCCTCGAAAAAACTAATGGTCGGTTAGACGCATTGTTCAACAATGGGGCTTATAGTATACCCGGAGCGTTGGAAGATATGCCCACAGATGCCATGAGGGATATCTTTGAAACAAATGTGTTTGGATGGCACTCGCTTACCCGCTCAGTAATACCAGTAATGCGACAACAGGGTCACGGAAGAATTATTCAGTGCTCGTCAATTCTTGGCATTTTGGCGCTTTCCTACCGAGGGCCTTATAATGCAACCAAGTGGGCTGTCGAGGGTTTATCAGATACACTGAGATTAGAACTTGAAGGCTCGGGGATATACGTGATTTCAATTCGACCAGGACCAATCAGCACAAAGTTCAGGGAAAATTCAATACCCCATTTTGAAAAATGGATAGACCGGAACTCTAGTTATCTTAAGAATGTTTATGAGGAGAGGCTTGTACCCAGATTATATGATCCAGATAAGGCAAGCATTTTTCAATTGGAAGCCGAAGCAGTAACCAAAAAAGTTATACAAGCACTTGAAGCAAGGCGGCCATCCATGGTCTACTCCGTCACGCTCCCAACACATTTCATGGGCTTCCTAATTCGAATTCTGCCAAAATTCTTTTTACACCGGCTGTTGCTATTAATGTCATAGAAAAATGAAGGTGAAACCCTAACTTGGGCTACTCGATACATTTAGCAAAACAAGACTTCAAAACACCTAAATCTATTTAGAAAAGCACGCGTGCAAAGTAAAACAGCTCGTTGACGGGTTATCCTGAAAACAACCCTATGTTATTGACTTCCAGCAACTTTTCTGTGCATCTCGGCAAGAACCATTTAAGTACCGACAGTGGTGCTTAAGTAGATATTATTAGCATGAAAAAAATTCTCTCTTTACCTGAAACACCTGTTAATCTTATCTGTATTCTAAATTTTTTCTGGAACAAATTGCAAAAGACACATGAATCGAAAAGTCGATATTCTGATAAAAGATGCCAAGATAATTGACGGCACCGGGAGGCGGGCCTACAGGGGCAATGTTGCTATAGACAAGGGTTGCATTGCTAGAGTAGGCAATACGAGCCAGTTAACCGGGAACCACCAAATTAATGCAAAAAATAAAATCATAACCCCGGGTTTTATAGACTGCCATACACACGACGATAGAGTTCTTCTGGATGATCCGGACATGACAAACAAAATAACACAGGGGGTAACAACAGTCATTGCCGGAAATTGCGGAATTAGCCTCTCTCCGTTTCTCCCAGGTGACTGGGAGATGCCTATACCAATGCCTTTACTTGGAAAGAAAAATCAATATTGTTTTCCATCATTTTCCGATTATATCCGCGCCTTCAATTCATCCCCTCCTGCTCTTAATGCAGCATTTTTATGTGGACATAATACACTGCGTGCAGAGGCAATGAAGGGGGATATCGACCGGTGCGCGGAACAAAACGAAATTGATCAAATGCAGGAAAAAATTAGAGAGTCTATTTTGCACGGTGCAATAGGCTTGAGTTCTGGATTAATGTATCCGGCAGGCTTCGCTGCCCCAACATCGGAGGTAACAGCTCTGGCTGCAGAAGCTGGGCGTCTAGGGGGACTCTATGCAACACATTTACGTAATGAGGCAGAAGGCCTCATCAAATCTGTTGAGGAAGCTGCAGAAATCGGCCGTAAGGGAAACCTCCCTGTAATATTATCCCACCACAAAGTTACAGGGCGTCCAAACTGGGGTGACACTAAGATCTCACTAAGAAAGATAGAGCGACTAGCAGAAAGTCAAACCATCCATCTCGATGCCTATCCTTATACGGCGAGTGCTACAGCACTTATGCCAGAACGGCTCCAAATAGCAGAAGAAATCTTAATTGTTTCTTCGGAAAAACATCCTGAAAAAACTGGAAAGTATCTCACAGAGATTGCAAAAGAGTGGGGCATATCAAAAATTAAGGCAGCCCAAAAACTACTGCCTGCACAAGCGATATACTTTGCCATGGATGAAGGTGATGTGCGGCGCGTTCTTACCCATGACCTTACCATGATTGGTTCCGACGGAATTCCGGGAACAAAATTTCCGCACCCCAGACTTTGGGGGACGTTCCCAAGAGTTTTGGGTTATTACAGCAGGGAGGTAGGCTTGTTCCCTCTTGAAACTGCAATACACAAGATGACAGGCCTGACAGCAAAGGTGTTTGGCTTTAGAAATCGAGGGGTTTTGCGAAAGGGGGCGATTGCAGATATTGCCGTATTTGATCCTACAACTGTTATCGACAGAGCTGACTTTTCAGCGCCAAAACAGCGATCAGCGGGGATAGACCATGTCATTGTTAATGGTGAGATTGTTCTTGAAAACGGCATCCGGACAAGCGCTCGTCCCGGACGTGTTATAGAACGTGAAGCATAGCTTAAAAAAATATGGTTTTGTTATGTTTTGCTTCACCCACCTAGCTCATGTTATGAAATTTTTCTATAGAAACATACCTGCCAGCCACTATCGCCTCATAACGATAGGGGTATCCGTTAACAGAGATAGGGTCTTTTATCCATGATCACTCCTGGAATGCTAGGTGGAATGTCGGCCTTGTGTCTCGGCACCGCTGACTTTATGGGTCGCTTCAGCAGCCGCGCAATCGACCATCATAACGCAGTTCTCGGAATATTAATTACCAGCTCTCTTCTAATGACAGGATGGGTCATTGCAATTTCCGGCATACCATCGTTCGAAGAACTGGCTATCTGGTTGATTGTAATTAATGGCCTTGCAACAATGGGGATGACTTTGTTGTTGTACCTGGGATTAGCCAGAGGACCAATCAGCGTTGTTGTATCGATTGTAGCAAGTCATCCGATCCTAGTTGTCTTGTTCTACGTGCTCTTTCTGGACGCAACCCCTTCAATTTTGCAGTGGATGGCTATTTTTGTAACGATCGCAGGTACAATAATAGTGAGCTGTGGTGGCGATACCATCATCAACACAAGCATACGTGCTAAGTTTTCCAGTAGATTGATAACGACAATCTTTATCGCACTTGGTTCGTGTTTTGCTTATGCTGTTCTAGTGGTTGCAGGACAAGCGGCATCCCAGGTTCATGGGCAGGTTTATACACTATGGATTGGCCGCCTTGCGGGTATTCTGTTTCTATTGGCAGTCTTCGGTGCCCGACGGTGCAAACCTTCAATTCCATTTCGTTGGTGGCCATTTCTAGGAGCTCAGGGAACCCTTGATGCTGGCGGATATCTGTTCTTATTTGCAGGGAGCTATGAATCCGGAAAAGAAATAGTTGCGGTTGTGAGTGCTACTTTCGGCGTAGTAACTATTTTACTCGCCCGCTTCTTTCTTAGAGAAAAAATAATGGTTATTCAGTGGTTCGGAATTTTTCTGGTGTTTACCGGGGTTGCGGTGCTGGGTATAGAAAAGAATTAAAGTACTAAAGGGCGGTTTTCTAACAACATTTTTTTTAGCCCTATAATGCGCCTCTACAATTTTTCCGTGCAGGTTTGTTCGTGAAAGCATAAAAAAATGTCTTGGATGAAAGGAGAGGAGGATGATTGGCAAGGACCAAATTGAGATTTACAAACGTGATGGGCAACTCACGCCTCCGATTGTTTTAAATCCCGTTACCATCAAAAAAGTCCAGCTAAAAATGGAAACATTCTTTTTGGATAATCCAGAATTAGACCAGGACTATGCACAGAATTTGTTCAGATACGACCGGTCATGGATTGAGATTGCGGCGCTTAAAGAAATCCTGGATATTGTTGCCCAGTTGATAGGAGACAACATTATTTGTTGGAGTTCTGCATTTTTTGCCAAAAAAGGAATTGGAGGAAAAGCAACGCCGTGGCATCAGGACGCCTGCTACTGGCCAATTGAGCCATTGGAAACCTGTACGGTATGGATTGCAATTGATGAAGCGACGAAGGATAACGGTTGTTTGCAGGTTATTCCGGGCTCCCATAGAAAAAGAAAGTTTTTTACTCACCGCCGTGATGACAGCGAAAAACTTGTTTTAAATCTTGCATTAGATGTACCTGAGGCAGAGTTTGGAGTGCCCCGGGACATAATCCTAAAACCCGGGATGCTGTCAATCCATGATGCGTTCATTATACATGGGGCAAACGCCAACAACTCTGGCAAGCAACGATCTGGCCTAGTATTCCGCTATATGCCGGCAACTTCCCACTTCAATCGTGAAAAAGCGCGCCAAATGGCGAATGAGATGGGTATCGTCGATGTATCTGAACGGGAAATTTTTCTATTGCGGGGTATTAATGTATCTGAACTAAATGATGTATACCAGTACACTTAAACAAGATGCCATTCGACATAACCGGTGATTTGATTTCTCCAAATCAAATCACCGGTTATTTCCCCCGATATTCTTTGGGAAAGAAAAAGCCCATTACGGCAGTAGCGCTGCAAAAAAAACACACCGCGGCAAAAGCCAGGGTCTCCATGGACACACCGGCGTCGATTGCGATACCCATAACGGGAGGTGACAGGGCTGTGGAAAGAACCATCAGTGCGGTACCCATCGCCTTGATGCTTCCTAACCGAGCAACACCGTAGATCTCTGCCCAGATAGCACTGTTCGCAACCGACACGGCCCCGGAAGAAATTCCGAGAAAAGCCATGAATATTGCAGCAATCCAGATTTGATTGCTCACGGAAAGGACAGAAAGGCCGATCATCGCAGGTAACAGGTAGAACTTCATTACAGTCCGCGCCGTGAAGCGATCAACAAGCATCCCTGCTGATATTGCAGCCAGCGTTTGGCAAACTGCATAAACAACAAAAAAATTGACGAAGAGATCCAGGTCCCATCCTTTAGTATTTGCAAGGTGTACCTGGTGAAAAAAGAAACCGGTACCGATAAATGGAATTGCAAGGTAACTAGGCAGCATTATGTAGAAACGGATATCCTTTAGTATTCGAATTTGTGTCCATTGACCCTCGGAAGCGGATGCAGAGACGTCTGACGATTGCTGTCTTAAACCTGCGTGACGTTTTGTGTGTCCCTTCAACAGCCATAACATTGAAGGAGTTACTGCTAATATCACCAATATCCCAATATTTAACCACATTTCCCTCCAACCAATGATTACGATGGTTGCAACCGCAAGTGGCGGAAATATAGCTTCACCCAAGGGATAGCCAATCGAGGATATGCTAAGCGCAGCGCCTCTGCTCTTATTGAAATATCGCGCCATAGAAACAGATGATATATGGGATAAAAGACCTTGCCCGGTAAATCGGAGACCAAAAATTATTATAAGAAGCCAGCCTACGGAATTGGAGAATGCCATTCCAACAGAAAAAGCAGCCAGTCCCAGGCAAACAATGAACGTGTATAAACGCAGATCCATAAAGTCGATTTGGCGACCCGCCCATATTAGCATACACGCACTCGCTAACGTACCACACGAATAAATAAGGCCGAATTCACCATGGCTAAGACTATACTCCGTCCTAATATATTGACTGGACAAAGAAATAAAAAACGTCTGTCCAAATGATGAAAAGAAAGCCGCGGCAAGACCAAATAGTAGAAATCTGTAATTGAATCGGAGAAAAGTCGCTATATCCATTTTAATAAGTGACGCCACCTATGCATTAAACAAGTAGAACCAGGAAAGTATATATAAAAAACGCAGATGATTAAAATTCAGGAAATTAAGGTTTTGAATGAGCAAAATCTTGTTATTAGTTTGAACGTGTCCTGACCATAGGTCAGCTTTTAATAAGCTAGCTGATTCGACACTATTATATATGCTCCAATTAAAAGGTTTGATAAAAAAAATACCCGCCTGAACACCGCCTCCGATAAACTTTTTCTTATCCTCTGGCCAAGCGCCATACCGACAAGAGCAGGCACAAGACCCAGGGAAGACATAGCGCCAAGTTCAAGTGTAAGCAAACTACCTTCATACATGGCAAGAGCAAGTACTCCAGTGGACAATGTAAAAAGCATGCCCATAGCCTGAACCAGCATGTCACGGTGCAATCCGAGCGCCTGAAGAAACATGACACCGGGCACAACCATCGATCCCGTCATTCCCGTAAATATGCCATTTAGAGCTCCTGCTAGAGGAGCCAGAACAATTACCTGCCGGCTATTTAACAGGAACGAAAAATTTGCAAGATTTACTAATCCATAAACCATTAGAAGAACACCCAGAAACGTCGAAAGACTGGATGGATCAACTTGCATGAAGATACTCGCACCTAGAAAAACTGAACATGCAGCGGCTAGCAGAAAAATATAGAGACGACGCAAGATAATACTTGTATAGCCGCCAGATAAAGCTTGCCAGAGATTAGTCAAGAACGAGGGAACGATTAGGAGAGCCATTCCCTCTGGCAATCCGAAAATGACAGTCAAGATTGCAAGACTAATTGTTGGTAGTCCAAGACCGATGACTCCTTTCACTGTGCCAGCTACCAGAAACGTCAAGGTGATTATGAAAATTCCCGATATGTCATACATCATCGATTAGTGCACCTTACCCAAGATACGTCAAAGTTCCTGGTCAAGACCAGAGTGATATCAGGCCGACATTTATTGCCAACGGGACCGGAAAGGGACGCAGATCTAAAACACTGAATCATATCAATTTCCGGCAAAAAACTTTAGAAATTCATTGCACACAGATTCAGGCGCTTCTTCCGGAAGGAAATGACCACATTCCAAGGCAAAACCTTCTATATTCTCGGCGTATTCTCCCCAAACACGAAGAACATCATAGGTCTGATTTACAAAGCTTTTTCCACCCCACAAAACAAGAAGAGGGCAGCGTATTTTCTGTCCTTGGTCCTCACTATCATGTTTCAGGTCAATGCTTGCTCCTGCCCGATAGTCTTCACAAGCAGCATGAATGCTTTCCGGTATACTAAAGCAGCGAACATATTGAGCGATTGCAGTATCAGAAAATACTGAATCGGGACCACTCCATCTCTTTAATTTTTCAGTTACGTAGTAGTTGGGGTCGTTCCCGATCAGTCTCTCTGGCAATCCATCCGGTTGAATAAGAAAGAACCAGTGGTAATAACCGGTGGCAAAGTTCTGATCCGTAGTGTTAAACATATGGCGCGTTGGCACAATATCCAGGACGCTTGCTTTCTTTATTCTTTCCGGGTGATCCAGAACCATCCGATGAACAACCCTAGCACCGCGATCGTGCCCTCCAACGAAAAAATCACGATACCCGAGAATATCCATCACGTTTATCATATCCTGAGCCATCACCCGTTTTGAATACGGATAGTGATCGGGTGAACTTTCGGGCTTTGCACTGTCACCATACCCTCGGAGATCCGGACAAATTACATGAAAATGTCCAGACAGGAAGGGAGCAACCCTGTGCCACATGAAATGGGTCTGCGGAAACCCGTGCAAAAGGAGAAGAGGGTAGCCAGCACCCCCATGAACTAAATTGATTTCTGCTCCAGTAGTATTTACTTGAATTCGCGAAAATTTGTCGCCAAACATTATTTTAAAGACCCGTATTTTTAAAGACCCGTATTAATTTCTACCATTTTGCTTCCCTCCTGTTCAGCAATGATCCATAAACTGCTGTTTTTTTGAAAATGCATTCCTTAATGTCATATAAAAAGGGATTTTAGTATTTTGGCTATTGAAAAGCTAATATGCTATTAAAAATCCAAATTTGGAAACAAAAACTCTTTTGGAGTATTACAAAATATGGATGCCCTAAGGAACGGTTCCTAATGTCAACAATGTTTCCCCATATTGCCCAACCACTGAAACTCCGCCAAAAAACACTGAGAAATCGAATAAGCTTTGGTGCTTACACAGCTAACATGTCTGAAAACGGGCTGCCGGCCGAACGACATCTTGGATATTATACAGAACGTGCCCTCGGTGGCGCCGCGATGATTGTCGTGGAACCCATACCTGTTCATGGGACAGGTGTTCTGACCAGAGGTAATTTTCGTCATAGTGATGATGCAATTATACCGGGTTTTCGGAAAATTACAGATGCGTGCCATGAATTAGGATCCGTAATGATCCATCAATTATACCACATTGGGCAACATGGCGATGCGGATAATTCCTTTATGCCTAACTGGTCCCCATCGGGATTACCCTCCTATCATGATTCCAATGGAAGCCACCAAATGACCGACGCCCAGATTGAAGAATTAATTGATAGTTTTGTTCGAGCCGCCAGCCGGGCCTATAAATCAGGTTTTGATGGAATTGAATTATTTGCCGCCTATCATGCGGTCATTGACCAGTTTTGGACCCCCTGGTCAAACCGACGCGACGATAGATGGGGTGGAAGCTTTATGAACCGCATGCGTTTCTCAACACGCATAGCCGAACGCATACGGAATGTTTGCGGTCAGGATTTCATTGTCGGTATGGCTGTGAGCATGGATGAGGATATTGAAGTTTCGTTAAATATTGAATCAATGCAGGAAATAATTGCATATCACGATCAACGTGGATTGATCGATTACGTAACCTGCGGAACGGGAAGTTATTTCGATTTCTACAAGCTGATCCCAACGGTATTTTATGCGGAAAACCTTGGGGCGGGTTATGCTGAAAAGTTAAAGCTCGTAACGAAACATGCAAAGGTTCAAGCTGAAAGTCATATCCGCACACCCGAAAATGCAAATATAGTAATCGGTCAAGGACAGGCCGATATGGTCAGTATTGTGCGCGGTCAGATTGCAGACCCCCATCTAGTGAATAAGGCTCTCAATGATAATCCTGAACAAATACGTAGCTGTATTTCCTGCAACCAGATGTGCTGGGGCCGCCGTAATCGAGATTATTGGATTTCCTGTCTGATTAATCCATCTGCTGGACGCGAATTTGAGTGGGGCGGCGACCGTTTTATACCAAGTAATAAACCAAGACGTATTCTTGTTGTTGGCGGTGGACCAGCAGGACTTGAGGCCGCAAGGGTCGCAGCTGAACGCGGCCATAACGTTACCTTGGTCGAAGCCGGGCCAAAGCTTGGCGGACAGTTCCGGCTGGCCGGCATTCAACCAAGGAGAGGTCAGATTGCGGACCTGATAAACTGGTATGAGAGACAACTGCAGAAGCTTCAGGTAAATGTACGATTGAATACCTATTTTGAAGCACCTGAAATCTCTGAGTTTGGTGCTGAATCGATCATTTTAGCGACGGGTTCCCTTCCAAGCGGTACAGGATTTCAACGAGCTCTCCCTCAGCTGGATTCAATCCCTGGAGTTGATAAAGAAAATGTATTTTCAGTCGAGGATATTATGAACCGAAGTGCGCGCCCCGGAAAACGTATAATTTTACTCGATGACAATGGACATTGGCAGGGTGGGGGAACGGCTTTGCATTTAGCTGAACAGAAACACAAGGTAACGATAATCACTGGGTGGCCAGCCGTTGCCTTTGAGTTGGCTCGTTCCCATTCAGACTGGCCACTTAGAAAAGCGCTGAAGAAACTTGGGGTATCCTGGAAGACGGAATCCGCGATTACCGAATGGCATGGTGATGCTGCCACCATTCTTGATTTGGCTAGTAATAAGAAAAGCCGCATCAAAGCCGATTGTCTTGTGCTGGCAACAACTAATGTTTCAGCAAATGAGCTCTCGCGGGAGCTACAAAATGAAGATAACATTTACTCAATTGGTGACGCTCTGGCGCCCCGATATGCCAATATGGCAATCTACGAAGGGCGTAAGATTGCTCTATCTTTATAATCACCAAAATAATCTAGCAACCAACAAAAACACCCCTTAAACTAGAGTTCTCACTAAACGAAGGGTGATTTAAAATACTGGAAAGTGAAAGGTTGTGAATGGACTAACAACAGTGACGGCATGTTACAAACCCATGCCTTCTGGGCAATTTGTCATTCTTAAAAAAATAACCTACACTTCCGCAAACAGAAAACGATTCAGGATTGGAGCTAAAAAAAATTGGCACATGCCGGTCACTACGCCCTTAAATTAAATCCTAAACCAGATTATCAACACATCAAGGTGGAACCAATAACCTTGGCTCTCGGCGCATACGTTTCAGGTGTTAATTTTTCCGATGTATGCTCCAATATGGTTTATGCAGAGATTGCTGACGCACTCTGGAAATACCATGTTCTCTTTTTCCGGAATCAAACACTTCCCGGGAAAAGCCACCTTGCCTTGGCTAGATCTTTTGGAAAGCCAGAAGTTCATGAAATTTTTCAAGCTGACAACGACTACCCTGAAATTTCGATACTTGAAAATGATAACAAACGTCCACCTGAAATAAACACCTGGCACACTGATACCACTTTCCGAAAGAAGCCTTCACTTTGCACCATATTATTTTGTGAAACAATGCCGGAAGCGGGCGGTGATACTATGTGGCTCAATCAGAATCTTGCCTTTGAAACCCTATCAGAACCGATACGCGAGATGCTGCTCGGACTTGAAGCGGAACATGACATCCTAAATTATTATGCTGGCACCGAAATGCTTGAAGGGGCAGGGGGAGAAGAAAAAGGACTAGAGCTGCGAAAAACCCACCCTGTCGTTCGACATCCGGTTATTATTTCACACCCTATAACAAGGAAACCATGCCTTTTGGTGAACCCAACCCACACAAAAAAACTATCGGGGCTTCGCTCTCTAGAAAGTCACCGTATTTTGCAATTTCTATATGAACACCAGCAAACCCCGGAATTTACGGTTCGTTTCCGATGGGAGCCGGGTTCAATTTCTATTTGGGACAATTTTGCAACTCAACATTATGCCTTTGCTGACTATTACCCGATGCATAGAAAAATGAGACGCATTACAGTTGAAGGGGAAAATACGGAAGCCTATGACTTAAGACGTTTTTCTAACAACTGCTAAATGGCGCTCAAATAAAATATTTTTTCGAATACAACAGTTTATTGGGTTTTGCCGTCACTGATTTTAAACAAGAGTTCTTCCTCCATCAACATAGATCGTCTGGCCGGCAATGAAAGAGCCTCCGTTAGATAATAGTAATATTACTGTTCCAATTAAATCCTCAGCCAAGCCTAAACGACCCGCTGGGATTACCGAAAGAACATTTTCTCGATATTCTGGATCTTGAAGATTACCGGCACTCATAGGCGTCTCAACCATAGCGGGTCCAATGGCATTTACGAGAATATTGAAAGGTGCCCATTCGCGGCCTAATACGCGAACCAAATGGGACAATGCCGCCTTTGAGCTCGCGTAGGCGGCATAATGCGTATTCGAGACGAAACTTGATACCGATGCGAGATGTATGATCCGACCACCATTTTCTTTCATCGCTTTCATTGTAGCTTGAGAGAACAGAAAAGCGCCGGTTAGATTAATGTCAATACATTTTCTAAATTCAGCCTCCTCCAACAGGGCAGATTCACCCATTGAAAATATCCCCGTTGAATTAATTGCGCCATTTAGCTCTCCAAATGTCTCGACTGCCAGGTGAACAGCTTTCTCTATTGCCATTGAATCAGTGATGCTGGCAGTTTCTGTAACTGCTTCCGGTATTCTTGCTGCAATCTCCATTATTTTTTCCGGGTTGGAATCAAAAAGAACCAGTTTAGCACCCCTGGCAGAAAGTGATTCGGCAATCACCTGGCCCAATCCACCCCCCGCACCGGCTATTAAAACAACCTTTCCCCTTATATCAAAAACGGGATCACAAAAAGGATGCCCAGAATTCATGGAAGCCATGGTTAAATCTACCTACAAAAAAATAAATTACATTCTTGACTTTATCGACATCATATTCAGATACTTATGAAATAAAAGTGGAGAGCTGTCTATGTAAACAACTCCCAGGATCACTTCAATTGATTTTTCAAAACAAATTATTTGTCGTGGCCAGGGGTAACAAGGGAGGAGAGTGACAATGATAAAATTAAAGATGACGCGACGAAAAGCTTTTGCAATTGGAGGTCTGCTACTAGGTCTTTTTGCCACACCTATCTTCGTTAATGCCCAGAGTATCGTAGCTATTCTGACTTGCCCCATGGGGTGCGGCGTTATGGAGGGCAATACAATTTTTGGCACAATGATGGCAAAAGCTGGAGAAAAATTGATTGTCGCAGCGCAGGAAACCCCCGGTTACATGTACAATGTCCGGGCGATGCAGGAGAAGCGCCGTTGGAAAAAACAAGTATTTGGAACAGAGGACGTTATTATTCAATTAGCTCTGCAGGGTGGATCACCCGAGCTCAAGCAGTTTTTGCCGAAGCCAATACCAATAAAATTTAAGCTTCTGCACGGTGAGGGATACTGGGCACAAGGAAAGTTCTTCGTTACCACCGACCCCAATATCAAATCAATTTCCGATATGAAGGGGAAAAAGATTTCGATCGGGCTAGTTGGCCAAAGCGACTGGGGTGTTTTCCCATATTTATTTCTTAAATATGCTTACGGCATAGATGAATCAAACTCTGACATTCGACGTTTAAATCCCGGAGGATTAACCCAGCAGTTGATCGATGGGACTACAGATGTTGCCGTAAGTGGCTATGGTACCGACACAAAACAGAGTTTTCATCTAATCACCGGGCCACTTCGCAAGCTTCAGGCCTCTGGGAAGAAACTCTACTATATTCCAATGGATAAGTGGGCTATTGAAAAGATCAACAAAAAGTTTGGCACCACCTTCGTTTCTTTAAATATCAAGGCGGGTACACTACCTGGCCAGGATAAGGATTTTATTTCCGGTTTCAACAGGGGCTACAAGGCTGCTCATCCTGATCTTCCAGAAGACATTGCTTATCAATTTGTTATGGGCATGCACAAACACGCACCTGAAATGCGAAAGATAAACAAAGTTTTTGCGATGATGACAAATGCAATGATGACGGATGGTCTTACTGAGGAAAATACCCATCCAGGCGCAATCCGGGCTTTAAAAGAGCTTGGAATCTGGAAAACACGCAAAGGCACAGTGCCGGTCACATATCCATAATCAACTGGTTTTGTTTCTCTCTCTTCTGCATTTCCAGTGGAAGAGAGAGATCAATTTCAACCAGAAAGCCACAAAAGGTTTGTCTTAACGGACAGGGGCTGCGGTTTCTAGATAAAGGGGCGCTGCAATGAATATGAGCTCCATTCAAAAATGGGTGAAAACGTTATTTGTTGCACTAGGAACAATACTTACGGTTTATATTGCCTTTAGCACGCTTGGTTACATCAGCAATTCGAAGGTGCACTACGCTAATTTCATGCTTTGCATCATGCTGCTAAGCTCCCTCTATGGTATTCAGAACCTAGTTGATGAGTTCAAAAAACAAACTAACCGGAAAATATTTTTTTTTCGTGCCGGACTTCTATTGGTGGGGGCCTCCCTTGCAATAGCTGGTGCTGCGTTCGTGCGTGTCAACGCAATACGTCTCGATCAAATACATCCATTTTTTGAAGACTTTGACTTCTATATGGGCTTGATTTTGCTAACCGGAGTTCTGTTGCTGACTTGGTTTCATTGGGGACTTATTCTTACCTCTCTCATCGCCCTCACCGTAATTTATTTCTTTTTTGGACATCTCGTAACTCTTCCCGTTCTAATGCTGCCCGAATATGATCCTAAGTTCGTCATGAACTATCTTGGCCTAGGCCTTGCCGAAGGGATGTTCTGGTTTGCACGTGTTGCAGCTGACAACATCTATTTTCTGATAATCTATGCATCACTGTTGCTTGGCGTTGGTATGCTCAACCTGGTTGTTGAAATTGGCAAGGTTGCTGGAAACCGGGTTCGTGGCGGTGCCGCCTTCCCGGCTATTGTGGGTAGTGGAATAGTTGCTTCGGTTATGGGGCAAGCAGTGGCAAATGTCGTTCTCACTGGTAAACTGACGATTCCCATGATGAAAAGCAGAGGATTTCGGCCGAACATGGCGGGAGCGATAGAAGCTGTGGCTTCCACCTCTGGTCAAATCATGCCCCCAGTACTTGGGTTGGCAGCCTTTATCATAGCGGTATTCCTAAACGTGCCTTACATGGATGTTGCTCTGGCCGGGCTAATTCCAGCACTTTTATTTCTGAGCGGTGTAACGTTCGGCGTACTTGTCAATGCATATCAGGAAGATCTTCCAAAATTGAGTGAAACAATTGATGCTGACGCTATTAAGCGATTGCTACCAGCCTTCCTACTCTCATTTGGTGTCGTGCTTGTGCTGCTATTAGGGTATTATTCTCCATCATTTGCAGGCCTTCTAGGCATTGCAGTGGCCCTAGCGATATGCCCCCTCCAAGGTCGTTATAGGCCAACCCGCAAGGCATTATTTGATTCCTTCTCCGAAGGTCTCGCATTGATTACACTACTATCTCTCCTGCTAATAGCAGTAGGGCCGTTAGCCCAGACATTTCAAACAACAAATCTCGCTCAGCGTCTCGGCGCTTTTCTTTCCCAGCTCGTACCGGACAATAAATTGTTGATGCTTACAGGAGCTATGGTCGTATCGCTTCTATTGGGAATGGGATTGCCGACACCAGTAGCCTATCTCGTTGTGGCATTAAGCCTGGTTCCTTTCATTATGGCGACCGGAGTTGAGGCTATTGTCGCCCATTTTTTCGTATTCTACTTCGCGGTCTTTTCGACACTTACCCCACCCGTTGCCGTTAGCGCTCTCGCCGCGGCGAAACTTTCGGGTGGTACATTCTTCGGAACAGCCCTTGATGCAATGAAACTGATGCTAACTACCTTTATAATTCCATTTTCATTCTGCTACCATCCCCAGCTGCTACAATTTCCTAATATAGGCTGGGACGTCATTCCACCAATTGCCCTGATAATTGTTCTCCAGATCACGACATCTGCTGCCTGTTACGGTTATTTTTTCACCCGTTTAACGTGGGTCGAAAGATGGTTATTCGCTTTTGTGACGGCGTCCGGATTAGTCTTGCTTTTCGGGTGGTCCAGACATGAACTGATCGGAACAGGGATTATCCTTTTGATAACCTGCACAAGGGTATTCTTCATTAAATATCGTTCCAGGGAAAGGAAACCATAAGCGTGAAGTTCAAATCTGTAGAAGTGGATTTTGGCTCAAGAAAAAAAACTATAAGCGTTCCCGAAAATTCAAGCATAGTTGAGTTTAGTGAGCCGATACCGCTCCAGACACCGAGGCATGATCTTGAATCTGCTTTGAAAAATCCCCACGGAAGTCCCCCTTTTGACAAGTTGCTGAAGAAAGACATGAAAGTCGCTATTGGTTTTGACGATCCGACCCGTCCACCGGCACCCTGGCAACTAATTTTGCCGATTATTATTAAGAAACTAATGGGCCACGGCATTAAGAAAAAGGATATAACGTTAATTTGTGCAAATGGAAATCATAAGAAATGGACACCTGAAGAGCTCCATGACTTCGTTGGTGAGGATATTTTTAAAGATTTCTGGCACACGGGACAATTGGTAAACCATGACTGTGAGGACCCAAAAACGCTAACATATCTGGGAAAAACAATTAACGGTTGTATCGTTGAACATAACAAGACGTTTATAGATGCCGATTTAATGATTTATGTCGGTCAGGTCATGGCACATAGCTGGGGCGGGTATACAGGAACTGGAGCGGTAATTGGTCTCGCATCCACGAAAAGCATTATGTCGCACCATAACCATGGTGTCGTGAACCACCCGGAAACAACGCTTGGTGATCAAAAACGAATGTATTTCCGCAAACTGAAAGCTGAAATTAATGCTAAAATAGAGAAGGAAACAGGAAAACGTATCTTTTATATAAACTGGATTGGCGGAAGTGCGGGACGAATGTCCGGAATATTTGCCGGGTGCTCTCCAGAAGTGGAGGAACCTGCTTGGAACGCTGCCGACACCTTCAGTCGTTTAGATGTACCTCAGGCTGACATCTTCATTGTGGGGCTTACACAGTCCTTTGCCTATGGGAATTCCAATAATCCACTAATTGCAGCAATCGGAATGGCTTATCCCCCAAGAATCTGGCTTGGCACACATTTACTAAGAGAAGGTGGGGTTGTTATCGGAGTAAGTCCATCCAATGGAAATATAGACGAAAATGTTTATCCTTCATACCAGGAAGTAATAGACCTTGCCGCAGGGCACGAAGCCATACATGAAATCGCCAAATATCAGCCAGAAATTTCCAATAGAGCCGAATATCTTGAACACTATAGAAAAGGAAATGCATACCATCCTGTTCATCCGTTTTGGTTGCTTTACTCTTGTGACTATATACTTTCACGTGCCTCTAAGGTAATTATTGCAGGAACTGAAAACCCCCCTGTGTTTCAGAAAATTGGCTTCACTCCAGCAACAGACTTTGATAAAGCTTGGAAAATGGCAACTCAAATCACAGGGAATGAACCTGTGACCGTAGTAGCTCCAACCTACTGGAGCCGGCGTATATTTAAATTTAATGTTAAAAAGAACTAAGGAGAAAAGATTACCTAGTTTAGGGTATGTTGGAAACCTTTTCCAAAGAGTTAAGAAACCTTAATGCTATACACGCTCCGCCAAAACCGTTATCGATGTTGACCACAGCGATACCTGGGCTGCAGCTTGCCAGCATTGAATTAAGGGCGGCACGCCCTCCGTCAGCCACTCCATACCCGCTTGATGTTGGAACGCCAATAATTGCTGAGGGAACCAAACCACTTAATACGGTTGGCATTGCCGCATCCATTCCAGCCACAGCCAATACTATTGGGTATTTCGTAATTTCATCTATCCGTTCTGTCAACCGCCACAGGCCAGCCACACCTAGATCACAAAACATAGGGCATTGATGGCCGTAGTAATTCAGCGTTCGGACGGCTTCTTGCGCCACTTTTCTATCTGACGATCCCGCTGTAACAACACAAAATACTTCTAGCGCTGAAAGCTCCCTGGTTTCTCCTAGAAATGCCGTCTGAGATGTTTCGTCATAATCTAGATCCCCCTGGGACTCACTGATGACATTCCATTGTTCCGGAAGTAAACGTGTTAGTAAAAGGCGAATGCCTTTATTCCTTGCAGAATCGACAATTTCTTTGATTTCAGCAACTGTCTTTTCGCTACAAAAAACTGCCTCTTCAAGGCCCGTACGACGGGCGCGATAATAATCCAAGATAAAGTTATCCATCCATATTCACATCTTCTAAGTCAATGATATCGCTTTATAGCACTGCCCATTCGATAGAGGGAAAAACCAATACTAGGCAAGCGATTCAAAAAGTGAAAAGACCGTTTTACTGCAATTTTAATACTCCCTCGTTCTTTTGTTGATAGCGCCTGTAGAGTTAGATCATCCAGCTGGATGTCGATTGACCCCTCAGTAAAACGGCAACGGACTGTTGCAGGTGTAAAGTATTTGCCTATCCATAGCTCAACTGAATAAATTGCTCCAAGGACTTCGGGAGAGATAGGGGTTCCAGTCACAATACGACTTGAGAGACAGGGTTGAGAAGGCAGTTCAGCAAGCTTCAAAAACCCTTTGTCACGTGCAAGCCGTCGGATTGCTTCTTTAGACATGCCTGCTTCAACAAACGGATGCTGGACGTTATAAATTTTTGCCGCTTCAAGTCCTGGACGGTAGTCCCGAAGATCATCGCAGTTTGTGCCTGAAAATATTGTCCCCCTAGTATACTTTCGGAGCATTTTATAAAGATTGTTTTTGCAAAAAAAACACCGGTTAACAGGGTTTGAAATATAATTTTTATCATCAAACTCCTTAGAATTTATAATACGAAGAGGCCACCCAAACTTCATTGAAAACTGCTTCACGCGGTCAGTTCCATCCGACTGGACCGCGGGCGAAACTGCGTGGAAAATCTCCATATTTTTTCGATCCTGATCAAAGGCAACAAGTGCCAGCAACATACTATCGACCCCACCACTGACAGCAAGCACTCCGCTTTCGCATGAATCGAAACTAGCACCTAACCGTTTCAAATAGGCTTCATTTTCGTCTTTCGTTTCCACTCTTTCTTCCCCTTAAAGCATTCTTCTCAACTGTTGCCCTATGACCTTCGCGTTCACGAAAATTCATACCGGCAGCGAGTTCATCAGCTTCAACCTTTGCACTCAAAGTATTAGTTGGGCGGTTGGCAAGTTTAACAGACCACTCTTTTCCATCCACTTTTGTTTTAATTTCCTGCCGGCCCAAAGTGCTCCTATTTTCCAGGCACCACCGAACTCCAAGGGTGTTTGTCTGCTTTAAACACTCCTCGATAACAGCATTTGTTGCCTGCGGTTTAGTTAGAACCTCAATTCGAATGCTCATACGTGATTTTTTTCCTATGGCTGAAAATTGGACAAGGTCAAGAACACCCTCATTTCTACGTATATTATCAAGGCCAAGCGCCAAATCTTCTGGACTCTGGTCATCAACGTCAAAACGAATAACACTGATTAGATTTTCCCCATCCCAGCCACCGAGATAGGAAAACGTAAGAATTCTCGTAATGTTGCTGATATTTTCAAATATTTTTGTCCCAAATCCAACTCCTGTGCTTTCTAGCTTCATCGGGGTCAAACCAGAGATTTGAGATGGAGACAGATATTTAAGAATTGCCGCACCTGTGGGAGTAACCCTCTCACCCTTAATTCCATCCCGATACACGGAAAACGCTTTTAGTAGGAATGTCGTTGCCGGTGCCGGCACTGGAATGAGACCATGTTGGCTATCTACTAACCCTTCACCCAGCGGAATAGGGCCAACCGACCAGTTGGCATCCGCAAAATACTCAATAATTATTCCAGCAAAAACAATATCAATGATCGAATCCCAGTTCCCAACCTCGTGGAACGCCACATCGTTCATCTCCACCCCATGAACACGAGATTCAGCGATTGCCAAAACTTCAAATATATCAATGGCCCTGATTTTTGTTGCAGGTTCGATATCTGAATCATCGATAAATTTTTTGATTTCGCTGTACTTGGATAAGCCAGATCCACTAGCAGACACGATAAAACGCATGCCGTCCATTTGTCTATTTTTTGTTTTTTCAAAGGTCACGTCCATAAAACGCGGAAGCTTAAGAAACTGAAGATTTTTCTTAAGAACTTTTTGAAGTTCTGGAAAAGCATCAACCATGGCCGCAATAAACATATCACCTGACAGCCCACCAACGGGTTCAATATGAATTTGCATCTACATGGCTATCCGTCACGGATAATGAATAAGGGTTGATCAAATTCAACAAGATCCCCGTCATTGGCCAAAATTTTCTCCACGACGCCCTCCACAGAGCTTTCAATCGTTGTATATAGCTTCATAACTTCAATTAAACAGAGAGGATCTCCAATTTTCACAGAATCACCTTCTTTAATAAAAGGGGGAGCTTCGGGAGATGGCTTTCGAAAAAATGTGCCAACCATAGGAGCATAGACAGTCGACCCACCCGTCTTTGGCGAATCAGACACGGCTGCTGCCGCCTTTGAATTAAGGTTGGACGCTGATGATGTAGTAGAGCTTTCTGGGTTTACGCTTGCCGGTGAGTGGGTTACAGCTTTTTCTATATCGCCTGAATTTCTCCCCCGCCTAACAACCAGGCGTGTACCCTCGAGTTCTAGTACTACCTCTTCACACTCAGATGCATCAATGATTTTTAATATTTCAGCAACATCTTTAAAACTAAGGCCCATAACATGATCTTCCAAAAAAGATTGCCGACTAGACATCAGGCTGAAAGTTCAGTGCACTCACACTATTCACAAACCCTGTCAAACTATGCATAATTATTGTAATGGAATCAACTCTCTTGGCTTGATTTATAAAGAGTAGGGAGACTAAGATTAATTATAGTTTATAAAGATTTATTGGTCATCATGAAAAAATTAAAGCGTGTACTCATTGCTAATCGAGGTGAAATTGCTCTCCGGGCAACTCATACATGCAAACGTCTAGGAATTGAAACAGTTGCCGTTTACTCCAAACCTGACGCTGCTTCACCTCACGTATGGTTGTCGGACAGGGCATTTTGCATCGGACCCGCTGCAGCATCAGAAAGTTACCTTCAAGGAAACGCATTAATTCATGTGGCACAACGGACAAACTGTGACGCTGTTTACCCAGGGTATGGGTTTCTTTCGGAAAACCCAAGTTTTGCAGTCAAGTGCAAGAAATACAAAATAAAATTTATTGGACCCAGCCCCGAAACAATAAAAATGATGGGCGACAAGGCAATGGCACGGGAAAAAGCGCATCAACATAACGTTCCGGTAGTCCCTGGGTCCGAGAAGGTGTATCTCGACCACGCCAAAGCGCTTAAGAGAAGCAAAGCGATCGGATTTCCGTTACTTCTAAAGGCACGGGCAGGTGGGGGTGGAAAGGGAATGCGTGTTGTCAGTGATGAGAATACTTTTAAAGACGCATTCCAGGAAGCCTCGCGCGAAGCCTACTCATCTTTTGGAGATGGTGCACTTTATATTGAAAAGTTCTTTCAGAATGTCCGCCACGTTGAAGTACAAATACTTGGTGACGGAAAAGGCAACGCTATTGCATTTGCGGAACGTGATTGTAGTGTACAACGGCGGCACCAGAAGTTAATAGAAGAATCTCCGTCTCCACTCGTAGATAACAAAATGCGCAGCAAGCTACTCGATGCCGCAATGGCTTTAGCTAAAGGAATAAAATACGAAGGGGCCGGCACCATTGAATTTATCCTTGATAGCAGAACAAATTCTTTCTTTTTTATCGAGATGAATACACGCATCCAGGTTGAGCACCCAGTAACGGAATTTTGCCATAATATCGATCTTGTAGAAGCACAGTTTCGAATTGCTGCTAAAGCTGACCTGTCGCCCTTCAAAAAATTCCTTACCTGGTCTGGACATGCAATTGAATTTCGAATCAATGCAGAGGACTGGCAAAACAACTTTGCTCCCTCACCAGGGGTTGTTAGATCCTGGCATCCTCCTAAAGGAAAAGGGGTTCGAATTGATACCGCTATTCATGAAAACGCTGTTGTTTCTCCATATTATGACTCCATGATTGCAAAACTAATCATTTATGCGAAGACACGTAAAGACGTCATTGATCAAGCCAGGACCGCATTTTCGCGCTTTCATTGCACAGGTGTAAAGACAACTATTGGATTTCACAAAATGTTGCTCCAGCATGATGCTTTTATCAAAAATCGAATCTATACTAGATGGATCGAATCTGAGTTGTCACTTAATGAGAATGGAGCACCTGCCAATGAGCCATAATGTCCGGTTAATTGATGTCACAATTCGTGATGCACACCAGTGTCTCTGGGCAACGCGAATGACAACTGCAATGATGAAAGAAATTGCACCTAGGCTGGATGAGGCTGGCTTTGAAGCTATTGACCTTGTTGGTGGTGCGGTATTTGACGTGTGTGTTCGGTACCTTAAGGAAGATCCATGGGAAAGGATGCGTATTCTGAACAGTTGGGTTCAAAAGACACCCCTTATCATTCATACCCGTGGTCAGAGCCTTTTTACCTTTGAATTTTTTTCCGATGACATTGTCGAGTTAGCTGCCGAAAGGTTTGCTGCGAATGGAATGCTCTATCATACGGTATATGATGCGCTGAATGATACCCGCAACCTGAAAATTCCAATTAAAGCTGCAAAAAAGCATGGAATTTATGTTGTTCCTGGAATCGTCTTCACTGATAGCCCTGTTCATACTGATTCTTATTACGCAGCAAAAGCAAAAGAATTAATGGGTATGGGTATCGATGCGCTATTTATTAAAGACCCCAGCGGGTTGATTGTACCCGAACGGATAGCAACTCTAGTCCCGACAATTAAATCTGTTATTGGTGATCTGCCGTTGCAGCTCCACTCACATTGTTTATCCGGCTTAGCACCCTATGTTGCATTACAGTCAATTCAACATGGCGTAGAAGTCGTACACACCGCAACATCAACACTTTCTAATTCTGCATCCCATCCGGCAACAGAATCATTTGTAAAAAACTGTCGAAGGCGCGGTTACACTGTTGATTTTGATTTATCCCCGATTTACCAGGTAGCTGAACGGCTAAGCTATATTGCAGAAAGCGAAGACAAACCAACCGGAGCTCCAGTAGAATACGATGAGTTTCATTTTCATCATCAAGTTCCTGGCGGTATGATCTCAAACCTGCACTATCAGCTTGAGACAGTCGGCCTTCAAGGTAGGATGGACGATATTCTTCATGAAGCTGGGAAAGTCCGGGCAGATCTTGGTTATCCAATTGTGGTAAGCCCGTTTGCCCAATTTATCATAACGCAGTCCGTCCTTAATGTAATGGCTATAGATCAAGGTCGGGAGCGTTATGATACGGTCCCCGACGAAATCCGAAGGTATGTGCGAGGTGGATACGGAGAGATTGCCGGAAAAATCGACCCTAATCTCTATGACAAAATATCTAGAGGAAAAAAACCCCTCACTAAACGACCTGGGGCGCTTGTTCCACCTGCACTAAATGAACTGAAGTCAAAAAGAGGCCCCTTTAATTCAGATGACGACCTGCTTTTAGCAGCATTTTACGATCACCAACTGTTTAATGAATTAAAAAAGGCAGGCCCAATAGATACCGAATATCCCATTATGGAAACCCCACTTTTGACCCTCGTAAAAGAACTATCGAGACGACCAACTGTGAAAACTTTTCACTTCATTAAAAACGATAACTAGACCGGAAAACTACTATGTCAAAACCTTGTATTATAACAGTTGCTATTACTGGAGCGCTTCCAAAAAAGAAGGATAACCCCGCTGTACCGGTAACTCCAGAAGAGCAAATTGAATCAACTCAAGAGGCATATGAAGCAGGAGCCTCTCTCGTCCATATTCATGTTCGTGAAAAAGACGAGTCCCCAAGTTCCGACCCCGAAAAGTTTGCTGCTGTACAAGAAGGTGTCAAAAAGTACTGCCCTGGTATGATCGTACAGTTTTCAACGGGGGGACGCGGGCGAGACCAGAATAAGCGTGGAGCGATGCTTCATTATGGACCCGACATGGCATCACTCGCGACCGGCTCTGTAAATTTTCCAAATGGCATCTACGAAAACCCCCCTGACTTTGTCGAATCACTCGCAACTCAAATGTTGAAAAAAAAAATCAAACCGGAAATTGAGGTTTTTGACGTAGCTATGCTTTACAACGCGGCAAACCTCGTCAAACACGAACTTTTGAAGGCACCAGTACATGTCCAATTTGTAATGGGTATACCAAATGCTCTACCTGCAAAAGAATCTCTTCTAGATTTTTTAATTTCTGAACTCAAAGAAATTTTACCAGGAGCAACCTGGACTGCTGCCGGAATAGCTCGACATCAATTCCAAGTTAATAAATGGTCGCTTGAACGAGGCGGTCACTGCCGTACTGGCATGGAAGACAATGTAAAATTTGACAAAGAGCGTCTTGCAGTAAGCAATGCAGAGCTGGTTAAAAAGATAGTCGATATTGCCGGAAATTTTGATCGTCATCCCGCGACACCACAGGAAGCACGCGAACTCCTAGGCTTATGAATTAGTTAAGGAAAAGGCTCTAATGATTCACTATGAGCAAATCCTTGATCTTTGGTATTTCTGCAGTTTCCATAAGCTGGGAAAAGTGTATCTTCGCCATCACAACAATGTTGTTGTCCCCCGTGACAATCGGGGCAAGGTTGTATTGTGTGCCCTTTGACAATTATTCCCTTGGTATTACAAGTTGAGCACCGCACTAATGGGTCACCGGCTTCTTAATATCAAATTCATCAAAAGGGTCATCAGACTTTGACTTATACTGGAGGCCAAAGCACAACTTCTGCCAGCCCGTATGGCATTCTGAACAAGGGAGTATTCGATTATTTTCGATGACAGTACCTGTCGAATTACAGTGGGGGCAATTTGTTGAAGGCATTAGGGATCCTCGGTTTATGTACCAGAATCTAGAATTCCTTTCAGATTAGCAGATTATTATTGCGAAATTGTTAATCTCCGATATTCAGACACTTTAGAAAATTGGCCGATAGTTATAACGATTTTTCCAATCTTCCAAAAACGAAGGTCATGTATCCATTATTTTACCTCGCTTATATTTTTTTGCCGACTTAAAGGCATAAATTCCTCCAAATACGAGAAATAAAGATACTACGTGAAATACATGTAATACCTCACCCAGAATACTTATACCGAGGACTGCCGTGAAAATTGGAACTAGATTATGATACAAGCCTGCTTCACCCGGGCCGATCAGATCTACCCCACGCATAAAAAAAACTTGGGATAAGAATGCCGGTATCAGAGCCACATAAATAACAATGCCCCAACCATTAGCGGTAGGCCACTGAGAAGAACCTACCAAGAACTCGATAAACAGGATGGGGACCGATGTTATCAAGGCAGCAAATGAGAAAAACGCCATCATAGTCAGCGGGTCTAAAGCAGGCCTATTTCCTAGACCTATATTATATCCGGCGTAGAACAGGCAACCCGCTAGCATGATCAGATCACCGATATTTCCAGTTAAGGATAAAATGGTATCAAGTTCTCCCTCACCAACTATTATGATTACAGCCAGCATGGTCACAAAAAGCCCAAGGACTTGAATTGTTGAAACAACCCTCTTATGGAAAATAATCGTCCCGAGAACAACAAATCCGGGCATCGTACATTGAATAATCCCAATGTTTATGGATGAAGTATATTGGGCTGCTACATAGAAAAGTGAGTTAAACCCGGTCAGACCGACTCCCCCCATCAATAAGATCCAAATAAGACGTTTTTTTATCTTCATGATTTCACGGAGCAGCTTCTTCCAATGGAATGAAAGTAATAATAATGTAACAATAGCCCACCTTAGGAATACGATCATCATCGGAGATACCTCACCAACTGCTAATTTCCCTGCAATTGTATTGCCGGCAAACCCCAATGTCGCAAGGCATAGAAGAACTGCTGCATTATTATAAAGCTGGTTAGCAAACTTGAAGATCATATGGCCGGAATAAATTTTCTGCAGTTTATGTCTCTCGTATAGGCGAATATTCAGAAACAAAGACATATCGCATAAAGTTCGAGTTGGCTACCTACCAGTAATTGTCTATTTCCGTATCGAGGTCCGCTAATCAAAGCAATACTGACTGGTGGAAGCTTCTGGACCTGTTTTTTCGACTATCATTAGGAAACCTGAGAAATAGAAAAGTTTCATTGACACCAACAACCCGCTATTATGGTAGAGAGACATTTAAATTCTATTTAAGAGATAAGCTAAAGGAGAAAAAAGTGGCAGTATACCGAATCACCCGATTTAAAGCACTGGATGTTGAAAAAGCGGCTGAAATAGGGGAATCAATGCGCGATATGCTCGAAAATATCGATTCAGAATTTATCGACATGGTTTCATACGGGAACGGTGACTGCGTCGTAGTTGCTAAATACCCAGACCAGGCAGCAATGGACGCCGCAACCGATACTGCCAAAATGGCCTTTGGAAAAATGATTGAAGCAGGAGCTGTTGATGGAAGCTCGGTAAAACCAGAAACAGGTGAAGTCCTTATGTCTTTTTAGTCTGTGTTTCCAAGCTAAACTTCCTTATCGATTTAAGACTAGTAAATATTGAACCATACTTCTAGGATGTTGCACGAAACTCTTCGTGCAACACCGCTATAAGAAAAGTAGCTGGAGAAAATCGTCAGGTAAAAGTTGGCTTTAAGCAGCTTCCTGTTCTACACTGATCATTTTCTTTGCTTTTTCTGCAAAAGATTTAACGGGATTTGATCCAATCTTGATCTGCCGTGGCTTCAATGCATCTGGAAGCTCACGCTCCAAATCAATTGAGAGAACCCCGTTCTCAAGATTTGCTCCAATAATTTTTATATGCTCCGCTAAGTTAAACTGAAGCTTAAAATTTCGACCGGCGATACCATGATGCAAATAATTGTCAGCATCGTCGATACCAGCCTTAGAACCAGTGACGGTCAGCGTCTCGTTTTCAACGAAGATATCAAGCTCTTTCTTATTAAATCCCGCTACCGCTAAACTTACACGATAAGAGTTTTCTCCATCCGTCTCAATATTGTACGGCGGATAGGTAGTAGCTTCTGAGCGTGAAAGTGCAGCATCCATAAGCTGCTGCATCCGGTCAAAACCAACAGAATAACGAAACATAGGGGAAAGATCATATGTAGGCATAGCATATCCTCCTTTAAGCGATATGAAACGAAACTCCCCACAATGGCAGAGTTCCTATTAAAATTTACAGTACTGACCCGAAAATGGCATCAGCTGCGGTAATGATATAGTAATGCGGAACTTGCAAATCAAGTATCACAGAAAAATTTACCTGAGCTATTAAAAGTGTAGCTGCTCAGTTATTGAAAATAATGTCCCTCAGTGAGACTTAAGGTCTTTGGAAACATCATCATGGTCGCCGGTAACAATATGATGTTGACTTTTGACGACATACTTCTCGAGAAGTGGGACGAACAATAACGGAATGATCCCACCTAACACAATACCAACCACCATGCTTCTTACATGGGGGTCTAAATAGCTAGCAACTAGATCTGCAATTATATGCGATAAGCCTGCTCCCAATATGCCTGCAATATAGCCATTGGATACAAGTTTAAGAAATCGGTTGATGCTCCAGCCCGAATAATACCCCAACAACATAATTCCAACGTGGACAAAGCCAAAAACAAAACCCCGCAAATTGCTATTTTGGCCATATAGGTAGTAATCAAGAACATGCTCCATTATTTCGTTACCCGCACCGGGAGCAAATCACAGGAATCTCAATATGACCATTTGTGGTTAGACTTAAGCCTAGCTGAGCTGTCCCGCGTTCTAGATCGAGACCCATGGCTTCATTACATGTTTCAACTAGATCTTCGCATTTTTGGCAGCAGTTAATGACGTGAATGTGTTTTTCTTCTGGGGCGGTGCACCGAACGAACTTATTTATTGCGCTAATTCGGTGCACGAGGCTTAAATTGCACCAAAAATCCAAAATTCTATATATGGTCGCTATATTAAGGTCTGCACCGATTTTCTTGATTTTTGCCCTTAAATCGTATGCTGAAATCGGTTTTTCTTGTTCAGAAACGGCTTCAAGAACCATCAGACGTTGCGGTGTAAGCGAAAAATTACCCTCATAACAGCGCTCTATCGCGCTTGATTTATAATTTGTAATCATCTCTTCACATTTTACGTTTAAATTTATCAAAAATGATCCACGATAGACAGCCACATTCTGAACCAAAAAAATAAACTAATGCAATATTATTGCATTAATAGTATGTTATCAATAGATAATAGAACTGAGCCTTCAAGCAAATAAAAAACGTACAATTTTCTGAAAATACAACAATCACAATGTTGCCAGGACCTATACTATATCTAATCTTTCGATTTGTTGCATGTAAAGAAGACCTTTTTTGCTCACCATCGCACAGAAGCGTGGTAAGGAGATACGACAAAGGTCAAGAAATTTCTAGTATTCGGTTTTCGTCCTTTTATTTGCCGATGTAGTTCGTCGAAAACAGTCAAACAGAATCAGGAAATAGATCGGCAGGGACGAGGTTATTGGTAATAAGAAAAAGTAGAACCGATACGCTTAGCACAGAAAATATGGTTGAAACCAAAATGCACGCTGAGGAATTCTCAACCCAAAACCCGTATTGCTGGCCAAAGATAAAAACATTAGTAGCAGTTGGCAGCGCTGCAAGAAGTACCGCTGTAAATACCCATAATTCATCAAAATCGCCCATAAAACTTAAAAAAAGATACATTACGAGTGGATGAAAAATTAGTTTGAACGGAACAACATACGAAAGCTCGACTGGAACCTTATTGATCGAACTTACCCCTAAAGTAACACCCATTGCAAATAATGCACTGGGCGCAGCCGCTTGAGCGAGGTAGCTCATAAGCCGTTCAATTGGAACAGGGGGAACAAATTCAATAACTGCTGCACCAATGCCAAAAACGGTAGCAATAATAAATGGATGCAAAACAACACTTCGTGCAACTGAAAAAATAAGTTGCGTACCCGTTTTTCTTTCTTTGCCTGAAAGTGCCATCATGGCTGGCGTAATTGTGAAGTGCATCACATTTTCAAAACAAAAAACCAGCGCGACTGGAACTGCAGCTGCTTCTCCAAAGGCAAGAATAGCAAGCCCCGGCCCCATATAACCGATATTTCCATAGGCCCCTCCAAGACCCTGTATTGTTGCCTCCGCAGTGCCTGAATGTCGAAAAGTCCTAGCAATGCAAAAAACTGAAAGAAAAACCGTAAAGGTTGCTAAAATATTTGTTAAAACGAAATTCCAACTGACCAGTTCCGCGACGGGGGTGGTAGAAAGAAGTTTGAAGAACAGGGCGGGTAGGGCCAAGTATATAATGAAAACATTAAGCCATCCCATGGCTTCTCTACCCTGCCTTATAAGCTTTGCCAAAATATAACCCAACAGAATCAAGCCGAAAAAGGGCAAAACCAACCCAGCAACGTCAACCATTTTTTATATCCCGCTATCTATCCGAATTTAGTGAAATTTACTTAGTCTTTGAAGCTGAATCCAAGTTTTCTAAAACAACCAAGTATTAATCTTAAATCATATACTTTGGGACACACAAAGAAAATATGGGTTCACATATTTAGGTTGAAACGCTATCCATCGGATAACACTATTTTCTTTTCTTCTTTTGACTCTTTAATTTTTCGGTTGTGGAAATTCTTTGAATGCGAAGCACTGCAGAAAACGTTTTTTGAATTTGATCTCCTTTGCCGGTCAGGCATGTACCAAACACCGCACTCTGCACATACTTGGTGGTTTTCACCTCTGGCAACCATTTCTCCAAACTCAACCCAAAGCGCATCTCTTAATGTAAAAGGGTTGTGAGAAACGAAGACACTGCCAGAGTCATTTATTTCAAATCGAAGGGAATTCTTTCCCCAGCGACTTTCATTATAGAGTTTTTCTAAGCGCGAAATGTTTCCGCTATCATAATAACGGAACATAGTCCTCAGTTCACTCGCAACAAGATAAAAAGTTGAAATGGATTCAGGTTCTGTCGGGTGGGAGAGAAGACCATACATTTTCGCAAAATCGAGATAACCATGGGTATTCTTCTTGTCTTGAAGAACTCTTTGTATCGCAGCATGACGATCGAATGGGTTGAAAATTTCCATCCTGTTCGACCTCGCTACCATTACTCTTCCCCAACTTTGTTCATCGTCGACTACAGGGTGGTCATTGATTTCTTTTCCTTTCAAATCATAAATAGCATAGCCATCAGGACACCGCTGCCATTCGAATAAAAACTGATATTTTGTCATCGATCACTCATACCTTAAAGATTGTAGACTATAAGTTATAGACTACAATCTTGCAATATATCAGTCAATTTTAGGACATTCGGAAAACCATTTACTCGGCGAACGAGGGTTAGATAATGGCCGACAAAATTTTCTGTTAAAATTGTAGCGCGATTTGATTAATTGATTGCTAACAGAAAAATGATAACAAAAGTCGGACCTCTGATAGTTTATTCCGAGGTTTTTAGTTTTGTTCTGTTTGTCACCCAGACGCAGAGGATAGGAATTGAGAGGGTTACTAGTGTCACTGTAATCAACAGCAAACCCAGTTCGGAATAATCGGCCGAGGTCAGTATTTCCATAGTGACCTTGTCCTTTACTTCCCGCGTTATGACGAAAATTTGATTCAGGTATTTGGTAAAAAGTGCGCCGGCTGATAATGCGAGGTTGGTAAAGGACGCAAAAACCGCAAAAAAAGTTGCCTTAAGGTGACCGGGTGCATTCTTGGCAATCCAGGCCAGCAATGGAATCATTGAAACCTGACCAAGGGGAGATTCTAACGCGGTGTTCAGGATTGCAATGAATTTTGCATCAACAATTCCATTCGTAAGGGAACTCGTCCACTGGTGCATGCCATAGAACATTCCAATGCTAGGAAGAAACAATACCGCACCGGCGATTGATAGAATAACGATAATTCTTGAAATTGAATTTTTTGCCATAAACGGGCGTAGCAAAATTATACCCATTAGAGTTAATACGGATGCCAAAAGCGACAGTACAGAAAAAAACTGCTCGTTAAATCCAAGCCGATCAATTTCAAACCAGGAAAGGCCGGGGCCAGGGCTCGGCATTGCCCTGAATACAAATATTATTATTGCCGTTCCAACGACGGTAAGGCGTCCCACTTCAGGCAGTTCCTTTATTAGTCTCAGCATCAGGAACAGTATGATTGCAACCGAACCAAGAAAAACTATTTCTTGAGCATAAGGAACGTTGAAAGTCCCAACGCCGAGAGTAAATATGACAAATAGAAGGCTGCCACCCAAAATCCACCAGTTAACTGGAGTTTTTTCAACAGGCACCTCAAACAAAGCTGCTGAAATCCCTTTTTCCAAAAGCTCCTGCTTTCTTTTCTTGTTCAGATAGCTCGCGAGCAGGACCCCTGCCAGTGAAACCAGAGGAATGATTAGAGCATAGAGATAGATTGTCCCATAGAGCTCAATTTTAGAAGATTGATCCAGAGCATCCGCATTTCTGAATAGAAGGACGTTTGAGAAAGCAACCAAAACAGTACCTCCAATTACAGCAAACCGACCAAGAGTTTGCATGGTGGTATGCATGGTCTTAATGGCATCTGGACCGTACTTTTCGCCGTCACGATCAATAAGTGGAACCGCCTCCACGGTCATTGCATCTGCAACAACGTCCTGGACTACGTAGCCCACCGGAGCAAGAAGAACGCTGATAATATACCATGTTTCAACGGGAAGCATGGTTGCCATCCATTCGGTATAAATAATAAGGCCATGCATGATCAAGAGACTCAGGGCTATAACGCCAGCTCCGAAATAGACCATGTAGTTTTTATGCTTCCATATAAGGTCGACAAGATGGCCCAACGGCATTTTAAGGGCCCACGGAATACCTGCCCAAAAACCAAGGCCGGCTAGAAATGCAGCCGACAAATTGAGGTAGTCCTTAATGAAAAATATTCCAACGATCCCGGTTAGACCGGATATTCCTGCTGCAACATAGATCATTAACGGAGGAAGATAGCTCCACTTAAACTGCCTACCTAAATCGAAGAGAGTTGCATCGACAAAGCTAAATATTTTATCAATCATTGCTTCTAATAAACATTAGCTATCATAAGGCTTTACTTCTCGTTGATATGAAAAAATAAAACCATCAACAGCATATTAAGATAATAAACGATAAGAAACTATCAGAAGAACAAGCTAATTTAAATCCAACATCAATAACAATTTTGTTGGAATTTCATTTTGGTTTACGAAATTGGTATTAACGAACTTCCTTTAAATTAATTAATACCAAAACACCTAGAAAATAACAGAAAACAAAGTATAATGTTACAATTTTTTTGGGCATCTAGCGAATTAGACGTAATAAACTCAATCGTAACTTAATATTACTCCAATATGCCAATATAGTCGCATTTATGTAAAAATTGACACTAGAAAACTAAATTAGCGGTTAGATAGGTCCGCTCCTTGTAGCGATCAGAAACCATCAGGTTCAGGGGAAAACTGGATTAATGGCAAAGCAGGATACAATTGAAAATCACGACAGAAAAATACGGGAACTGACCCAAACTACGTCTGGTTATCCTACATCGGATGGTCAAAATGTGCAGCTAATACGCTATATTGGGGCTCAAAACATCAATTTAATTGATCCATTCCTGCTATTTGACGTGTTTCAGTCTGACAAGCCATCCGATTATCTGGGAGGTTTTCCAGATCACCCTCATCGCGGATTTGAAACCGTCACTTATCTTCTAGCAGGACGTATGCGTCATAAAGATAATGCTAGTCATGAAGGTGTCATCGAAGCCGGAGGAGTACAATGGATGACGGCAGGTAGGGGGATAGTACATTCGGAAATGCCAGAGCAGAAAAACGGACTCCTACGAGGCTTCCAGCTATGGATCAACCTTCCGGGCTCAAAAAAAATGGTGAAACCATCATATCAGGAGTTTTCTGCTGCGTATATCCCAAGTGAAAGAGTAAGTGACGGTGGTTCAATCAAGGTTATTTCCGGCTGCACAAGTAATGGCACTAGGGGCCCCATAAATAATCCATATACCGAACCAATATTTCTCGATATTCACCTGGGTCCAGCAGAACAACCCTTTGAACAGAACATACCAGACGACCACAATAGCTTTCTGTATGTGATCCATGGAACCCTTCTTACAGGAATGAGCAGGTCTCCAGTTGGCAAAGAAGAACTTGGTATTCTTGGCAACGGAAATCATGTTTATGTATCTGGAGGAAAAGAAGGGGCCAGATTTCTCCTTATTACGGGAAAACGCCTGAATGAACCTGTGGCCCGCAGTGGTCCATTTGTGATGAACACAAGAGAGGAGCTCTACGAAGCATTTCAGGACTATCGAAATGGAAATTTCGGTGGAAGGAACCCATAATGGGACTTCTCCAGGATGGCCTGTGGGTCGACAAATGGTATGATACAAAAGCCACCAATGGAAGATTTGAGCGCACTGCACCGCAGTTTAGAAACTGGATTACCCTGGATGGAGAGCCTGGCCCAACGGGGGATTCCGGATTTCTGGCTCAAGCTGATCGCTATCACCTTTATATCTCCTTCGCCTGCCCATGGGCACACCGCACCTTGATTTTCCGCATACTGAAAGGACTAGAAGACATGGTTTCCTTATCAGTCGTCAATTCGTACATGGGAGAACAGGGCTGGACATTTGAGCCAGCTGACGGCGTTATCCCCGACATGGTCAATGATGCTACAAAATTACATCAAGTTTATACACGGGCTGAAAAAAACTATAGTGGGAGAGTTACAGTACCTGTGTTGTGGGACAGAAAAAAAAACACCATTGTTTCCAACGAATCTTCAGAAATTATTCGCATGTTTAATAGCGCCTTCAATGGGCTAGGGGCCACTCCAAATGATTTTTATCCGGTTGATATTCGTGACGAAATCGATGATTTAAATGACCGTATCTACAGAAATGTCAATAACGGTGTGTACAAGGCCGGCTTTGCTACCAGTCAGGAAGCCTATGATGACGCAATTGCAAGCTTGTTCGAAACCCTCGACTGGCTCGAAAAACGTTTAAGTAGGCAGCGCTACTTGACCGGAAGAGTCCTCACGGAGGCGGATTGGCGCCTGTTTACAACCCTAATCCGATTTGACGCGGTCTACGTCGGACACTTCAAATGCAACCTGAAACGACTAGTCGACTATCCCAGTCTTTTTTCCTATGTCCGTGACCTCTACCAGCATCCAGGGATCGCTGCAACCGTTCGGATGGACCATATTAAAAACCACTATTATATGAGCCACACGACTATTAACCCAACCAGGATTGTTCCAACGGGGCCAGAAATTGATTTCTCTATCCCTCATGACCGTCATCTAATAAAATAACGATCTTTTTCCGCGTTCTTTCAAATTTTTTCTGTTCTGTCTTTCCTCTGCATTCGAAGTTTGATGAACACGCGAGCTAAATGTGTTATAATAGCAGATTACTTAATTAGGTAGGGATTTTCTAATGAAGCTCCTAGACGGGGAGATAAATCAGCTTAACACGCAAGGATTTTTAATCCTGCAAGAAAGATTTTCGCTTGAGGAAGTGAAAACTATAAAATCACGTCTGCCGTTTCTCTTTGCTGAAAAGCATCCCGGAAATATCAAAGAAAAGGAATCTCAGTGTGTTAGAACCTCAATGGGACTTCACAAACGCGACTGTGTATTTGAAAGACTGGTAAGCCATCCAAAATTAATTGAACCGGCCAAACAGATTTATTCTGAACCGCTGTATATTCAGCAGGTTAAAGTAAACGTCAAGGAAGCGTTTTCAGGCGAAATTTGGCAATGGCACTATGATTTTGCTACTCATCGCGAAGAAGATGGTGTTGAGAAACCCCTGGCTGTTAATCTCCATATCTTTCTCGATGACGTAACAGAGTTTAACGGACCAATTTACTTTATTCCCCAATCACATAAATACGGGGATCACGCGGCCCTGCTAGATAAGACCTCAACAAGTTACCCCCTTTGGGTTGTTAGCAATGAAGTTGTCAAGTCGCTTGTGGAAAGTCACGGCATAGTATCTGCTACTGGAAAAAAAGGCACTGTACTCATTTTTTTTGATACGATTGTTCATGGATCCCCCGGTAATATGTCACCTTGGGATCGCTCGATTTTTTCCTTAATAGTGAACCCTGTTTCCAATCCTCCGCTTAAACCAACGCGTCCAGATTATAAACATCACCTGGATTTTAGCCCGATCAACCCTCTATCTGATAACTGCCTGATACGAAAAGACTAATAACCGGAGAAAATATGGATTACTTTTTCACGGCAAGTATGGATGATTCTGACATTGTAATAGCGAACGCACTAAATGATGAAAAAGAGCGCCAGCAAAATCAAATTGAGCTCATTGCATCTGAAAATATTGTCAGCCAATCGGTTCTGGATGCCCTTGGCCACCAAATAACAAATAAAACTTTAGAAGGCTATCCTGGCACCCGGTTTCATCGAGGTGGGAAATATGCAGACATCATTGAACAAACTGCTATCGATCGTGCCTGTGAATTATTTCAGTGTGATTATGCAAACGTCCAACCTCATTCCGGAAGCCAAGCCAACCTTTCTGTTTTCCTCGCTCTTTTGAATCCTGGTGACAAAATTTTGAGTTTGGATCTTGCGTCGGGCGGGCACCTAAGCCATGGCTATGAGGCCAATATCTCCGGACAGTGGTTTAATTCTCACCATTATTTAGTGGATCGTAAAACTGGTATTCTCGACTACGAAAAAATAGAGCTCCGTGCCGCTAGCGTAAGACCAAAACTGATTATTGCAGGAGGCTCTGCCTATCCCAGACAAATAGATTTTGAACGAATGGCGTTCATTGCAAAAAAGGTTGATGCTTTATTGTTGGTTGATATGGCGCATACGGCAGGACTGGTTGCAGGAGGAGTGCACCCATCCCCTGTTGCTCATGCTGATATAGTTACCTGCACCACAACGAAGACCCTAAGGGGACCACGCGGCGGGCTACTCTTGTCAAAAAACAAAAAATGGTTGAAACAGCTGAATTCAGCTGTTTTTCCAGGAATTCAGGGTAGCTTGCACACACAAATCATTGCCGCTAAAGCGGTCTGCCTTGGAGAAGCTCTACGACCTGAATTTAAGCTTTATACTAGGCAGATTCTTTCAAATGCAGCCCAATTAGCCAATACTCTTCTTGATTGCGGAATAAAGCTTGTTTCCCAAGGAACTGATACACATTTAGTACTGCTTGACCTCTCCGGCACAGATATGACAGGCAAGATGGCTGAAGACATATTAGAGAGTGTAAATATCACTTCAAATAAGAACCCGGTCCCGTTTGATCAAAAAAATCCAGGAAAGTGGAGAGGGCTTCGGCTAGGTGCCGCTGCAGCAACTACGCGAGGCTTTGCAGAAAAAGAGTTTAAGGAGATAGGGGAAATAATTGCAGGTCTGCTGCTACCTTCAGAATTTCATGAAAACAAACTTTTTCTTGATGCAAAAAGAATTGTACAAAAACTTTGCCAGGATTTTCCAATCTACCAAAAATAGCATAAGAACAGCCAACTTATTGTCACTGCGCCTTGCTAGTTTTTTTTAGATTAACGGGTTCAACTGAATATCTATGAAATAATGATCTGAGACGCGATACAGATTTGCGCCAACCACGCACCCGCAAACATAAGAGTGCGTCCAAATGGTATACTAGCTGTATAAACAACATAATGGGCGACTCGGAGCCAAAAATAAGCTATGGCTGCCGATTGCGTGGCCTCGTTCGACACTTCCATGGAGTGCGCAACAAGAATCAGCACGGTGAAAGGTATCAGATTTTCAATAGCATTATAATGCGCTTTCTTTGCGCGCTCGGCCCAGGCTGGAACCGGCGCATTATCATTTTTGTAGGTAAGGGTTTCAATAAGACCTATATTCATAATTCGTGCCAGAATATATGGTATCCAAATAAGAAGAGTTAATACAGCTGTCCACGTCAGCATTTCCAATTCTATTGTCATTTTCTCTGCACCTTCTCCAAAATTCAATAACCATTAATCGTAACTATAATCAAAAATAGCTAACATTAATTATCGTTATTCCATATTAATTTTTAATTAATAAAAAAAATTATGAATACTTAATGTTAACAAATAGATAGGGGATAAGGTAAATGTATTGCTTAAAAAAGCTCTATCGAGTAAACTTGGTACCCGGCACTTCAAGTTTTCGACGCAGGCGAAACCAATTAATTAAAAATAATAATATCAAGATAATTTGCACTACACTTGAGTTTTCGGAAATAAGGCGCGATGCTGATGCCCCAATCCCAGTTAATGCCAATAGGCCACCCGAAAAACCTACGCCGCAGCATCCCACAATTCCCGTGCTTGATGCACTAACGGTTGCCAAAAGGCCAGTTCCTGCAGCCGCAGTTACCCCCGTTCTACTTCCGAGATAATCGCATTGACGTTGATCTAGATAAATTATCAAATTTAGCAAGATAGCAAGACCCATGGCTGCAGTTAGAATAAACTGACCGGATGTCAGACTATAAACATTTGAAAGAATCAGCCCACTCGTCATATTAATTGACATCATCGGTGTCGAAAAAAAATCTATAAAGCTCAACGCTGCCAGTGCTTGACTTAGTTCTTCTATCGGAATGTACCCGGAAATCTTTAAAAACCCAAATTGCAGCCAGACTAAACTTGCATAAACAATGACCGGAAGTAAGAAAACAAGAAGGAACACTACTATAAGGAGCAGAATATTTCGCACTGTTAAGGTCATTATAGTTAGCAAATACGCAATATATTAGGAATCAGCAGTGACATTTTCTTTCTAACTAATGCCTCTTCGAGATGATATTTCATCTAGACGCATAGGCTCCTCAGATTCTATTTCTCCTTCTTTCCCATCAACATCGCTGAACGATACGAATTTAATGGGTCTGTTAGCTGTTCGATCAACCGTCAGCTTAAATATATCGAAACGATTATAGTATCCTACAACGTCGTGAAACTGCTTCGGCTCAACACATTGTGCAAGGTCAATATTATTATAAATAATTGTTTCTTCTGATTCTGCTGTCTCGCCTATCACTTCGCCAGTAGGGCCTATCAGCATGGAGACACCCCGTGGACTATTTTTTAATATTTTCTCAAAATTTTTGTTAGTTTTTGCTATTGCTTCGATCATCGATGCGTCCATGAAGCCGGAGACAACCACATTAAAACACTTTGCCTCAAACGAATGGGCACCTGCACGAATTCGAATGGCATTGGATAGGTTGTAATTTTCACCACTTTCAGGAGGCTTTGTCGGCCAAACTGGTGGATAGCTCGAAATATGCACTTGCTCACCTTGTGCCATTAAAGAATAACGTGCAAGTGGATTGGTGTTCTCACCACAAATCAGAGTACCAATTTTACCAATCGCTGTACTAACGACGTTTAGGCCTGCTCCATCCCCGTTTGCCCAAACCATTTTTTCAAAAAATGTTGGTACTAGTTTACGATGATGATTTAATACAGAACCATCATCGCCAATGAGCAGGTTTGCGTTCCAGATACAACCTACACTAACGTCAGATAATTCGTTTACGCCAATTGAAACAAGAATCCCTGCACGTCTGGCCGCGTTTGCTAATTTAATAATTTCGGGCCCAGGCACTCGCAGGGAGTTTTCAGCCAGACACCTAAAGAAGCTATGATTATTTATCGGGGCATCAAGAGCAGCCCAGATCGGGAACGCTGGAACAAATGTTTCAGGAAAAGCAATAAGACGAGCTCCATTTTTTGCAGCTTCTTCTATCAGTGAACACGCCTTCGAAACAGTTGCATCCCGGTCCAAAAAGATTGGAGCGACATGGGCTAGAGCTATCTTGAAAGAAGGGTTAACTGCAGTCAAAGGTTTACTCCTCAAAATTAACAAAAGAAAGTCTCCCCCGGAAAACAAAAGTTTTCCAGGGGAGTTGCAAGTGCCCTAGAAGCTTTCTTTTGTAAAATCGTATCTTGCAGGAAAAAATTTCTCGATTCTACCTGCAGAAATCTGGTGTTTTACATGGATCTCACCATTTTCAACCTTGCTCATATGAAAGTTGATTACAGCTTTATGATCCTTGGCCCGAATATACTTATCACCCTGGGGATGTTCAAAGGACTCACTGACTTTCATTCCTTCCAGGGCTTGTATGAAGTCCGGTGTATCTTTTTTCGACTTCCAACCGCTTTTTTCAACTGCTTTTTGAATAAAAAATACACTTTCCCAGACCTGCCAAAAATGGCTGCCGGCCAATATGCGTTTCGACCCCTTTTCCCGGGCATCGGCTTCATCAACACCCATGAGATCACGAAGCTTCCTATTGTGAGGCGTATCTTTATATTTGAGCATACGTGGATGATATTCCAGAAGATTTACACCATCTGACGCCCCTCCGATATCTTTTGGAGAGATTGCTTCATGGGTGCATAAAACGGAATAACGCGCCATATCCTTGTCTAACCCCATGGACTTGGACTGAGTATACAGAGCCACCGACTGTGAACCAAAAAATATTGAATATAATTGCGTAGTCGACTTTGGGATCTTCGCTAAATAGGGAAGTAAATCTTTTGCATCCAGTGGAACTGCTATTGGTGGATTTACCTTGGCACCAATTTTCTCAAGAATTGGCTTGTGCTCGTTGAAATGGCTCCAACCCCATCCGTAATCAGCAAAAAGAAAGGTCCATTCGTTGCCCAAATTCTTTGTTGCCCATTCAGCACCAGCAGCAGCCTGTGAGTATGTATCACTTCCGACACGAAAGGTATACCGATTTCCTTTTTTCCCAGTCATTTCTGCCGCCATCCCATTGGGAATGTAAATAGTTTTTAACTCCTTGGCGATGGGCACTGTTGCTAAATTTACTCCCGAATGAACTGACCCGAGCACGAAATCCGCCTTGTGTCTCTGAACCAACGCCCGAAACTTTCGAGCTCCTGTTGGCGGATTGGTTTCTGTATCTTCTGTCACGAGCTTTACCGGACGCCCGGCGATTCCGTTATTGCTGTTAAGATGCTTCACGGCTTCTTCAGCTGCCTTGTTAAGCCAATAACCCCAGGAAGAGATTCCACCGGTCAGCTCACACTGGTGGCCGATAATAATTGGATCTCCAGAGGTTCCTGCAAATAAATTTTTTGCGAATGTCAGGTTAATCGTCTGTCCTAATACACCGCCTGCTAAAAAACTTTTTAAAAAACTTCGTCTAGTGCTAGCCATAATATTTATCCTTTTTCCCTTTACTGAAAGATTTTACCCCGGTTCAACACGGATGTTATTGTTATATTTTAATAACTAAGGCTTTCTGCCTTTTACAAAGAAACTCCTAAGTGTTTTTTTACTATTTCAGGATTTCTTTTTAATTCTCCAGCAGTACCCTCATACGAAACAATGCCTTTTTCCATAATATAAACACGGGAACACACTGCAAGCGCCGCCCGGATATTTTGTTCGACGAACAAGACCGAAACACCGGTTTCATTTATGGCCTTGATTTCGTCCCTCAATCCCGCAACAAGTTTTGGCATAATGCCTTCAGTTGGTTCATCGAGAAGAAGAATTTTTGGACCCATAATCAGACAACGCGCAATAGCCAGCATCTGCTGTTCACCACCAGACAACGTCCCTCCCAATTGCTGCGATCTTTCTTCCAACCTAGGAAATCGTGCAAAAACTGGTATCAACTGAGCCTGGGTGGGGGCGCTCCTGAGACCAATACATAAATTATCCATAACCGAGAGATTTGGAAAAATATGACGCCCCTGCGGAACATACCCTATACCTTGGCGGGGAACCGTATGCGGCGGCTGGTTGTTTATGTTATGGCCTTCAAATGTAATTTCTCCGCTTTTGCTTGGTGTAAGGCCCATAATTGTCCGAAGGGTGGTTGTCTTCCCAACGCCGTTTCGTCCAAGAAGGGCAACAGCCTCGCCTGTATCCACTTCAAGGTCCAGTCCCTGGAGGACAAGACTTTTCCCATAACCTGAAAAAACATTCTTAAGTTTCAGCATGATCAGCTCTCCCCATCTTCGGGCACTCCGAGGTAGGCCTCCTGAACTCGCTCATCTCTTGTAATTTCATCCGGTGGACCTTCACATAATATGGCCCCGTTGTTCATGACAGTGACAACGTCAGCAATCCCGAATACAACGCTCATATCATGCTCAATCAGCACAATATCCAATTGTTTTGAGAGCTGCTTGATTTTTGTAACTACGGTTTCAGTTTCTTCAGGGCTCATGCCAGCAACCGGTTCATCGAGAAGCAGCAGATTGGGTTTCATGCAAAGAGCTATTGCGATTTCAAGAAGCGCTATATCTCCATATGAAAGATTCCCGGCCTTTTCATCGCGGAACCTAGAAATTCCAATTTCTTCAAGGGCTTCTTCGACTATTCTTGAAGTATCAAGATAAGAACTAGCTGCCCTGAACGGGCTAAGGCGCTGCGTACGCGCATGCGCAGAAATCCAGAGATTATCATAGACGGAAAGCCCTTCAAAAACACTTTTAATTTGGAGAGTTCGTGCGATCCCCATCTGACTGATTGCATGAGGGGGTTTTGCCGAAATATCCTGCCCACGAAACTTAATCGTGCCCCGGTCAGCATCAAGCATTCCAGAAATAAGATTGAACAAAGTGGTCTTTCCGGCTCCATTGGGTCCGATTATAGCGCGAAGATCACCTCCAGGAAGTTCATAGCTGACATTGTCAACAGCTACAAGACCACCAAAAGCTCGGGTCAGCCCGGAAATACTTAAAACCGGCTCACTCATTACCAGTGCCTCCCTGCTTTTCCAACAACTCACCGTTATCCGATCCAGTTAACTTTGAATTACGACTTCCTAGCAAATCTTTTATCAACCCCATAATCCCATGGGGTGCAAATGTAACCACGACAATTACAATGACACCCACAATTAACAGATAGTGCTCCCAGTACATCGATAATTCCTCACGGAGCACGATTAATAGAGCAGCACCTACAGCAGGGCCAAATAATGTACCAGCACCTCCAACAATCATCCATACTACCCCTTCACCTGAGACTGTCCAAAACAAATTTTGAGCCGTAGCGTAGCGGGAAAACAAACAAAAGAGCACCCCGGATAAGCTTGCCAGCAGACCAGACAATACAAATGAAAGATAACGAATTTTATATGCATTCAAGCCGATTAAGCTTGCACGTTTATCGTTTTCCCTTATCGCAACAAAAGCCCGGCCAAGAGGACTTTCCAAGACTCTCCATTTCATGTAAAACGCAAGGCCAACAATGACCATTATGAAATAATATTGAAAAGTCAGATCGAATAAGGACAATTCAAACTGGCCAAATTTCAGGACAGGTGGAACTGAAATTGGCAGGCCATCGTCACCCCCCGTCAACTCTTTTGTGCCGACAGCCAGAAAATAAAAAATAAGGGAAAAAACCACCGTAATGATTGCAAAGTAATGCCACGTTAAGCGCACGGCAAAGATACCGGCAAAAGCAGCAAACAATGTACCGAGGCTCACGCCTAGGAGAAACGCAGGCCAGAAAGACAGGTCAAAGTACTCAAATCCAAAGGCCACACCGTACGCACCCATACCAAAGTACAGCGCCTGACCGAACGACAATAACCCCGTATAGCCAAAAAGAAGATTTACGCTCGCCGCAAACAAGCTCCAGATCATGAGCTCGGCTATGATGTTGACCCAGAAATCGTTTAAAACGACAGGTACAACGTAAGGAACTAGGAGAAGAAATATCAATAGACCCACACCAACTAGATCAAGAGAGGACAGTTTTTTGAAATTTAATAACCTCATGTTCAGCCTCTCAATCGAAAAAAACGGGTCGCTATTCCCCAAATTCCATCAGGTGCAAATCGAAGGATAATCAGCATTAAAACCCCAAAAAGAACAATAAACTGTTCAAAATAGCGAGACAGATATTCATTGGTTATCATATAAAAAGCTGTACCCAAAAATGGTCCAAAAATTGACTGCACACCTCCGATAACCGACCAGATCACTGCCTTTCCCGAATAAGTCCAGTGGAAAAATTCCAAATTTGTATATCGTGCCAGCAACGCATACAAAGCCCCTGAATAACCCGCTATACCAGCAGCCGCAACAAACATCATCCACCGCAAAAAATTCACGTTCAAGCCAACCAGTTGCGCTCTCATTGCATTATCTTTTAAAGCTAACAGGGACTTTCCAAAGGGAGAGCTGATCAATCGATAAGCAAGAAAAACGCCTAAACTCACCATTGTTGCAGTAAAATAATAGGCAACCAGTTCATTTGCGTAGCTCAAGCTAAAAAATCCAAAGGGAATTTCCGGGGCGGAAGGCAGGGATCGGGTAACATAGGGGCCCGCAATCCACCGGTAGTGCCCTGAGGCCAAAATCATAACAACCAAGACTGAAACAATGACCGTAACTATCAAAAAATGGTGTTGCCGGACCCGTGTCGCAAAAAAGCCAATCGGGACGGCAAACACTGTTGCCGCAAGAAATGCGCAAACCAGGCTCCCCCATATACTGAAATCAAAATAGAATGTTCCGACGTTAAAGCCCCAACAGCCAAAACCAAAGAAAACTGCCTGCGCAAAGGAAAGCATCCCACCATACCCATAAACAAGGGAAAAAGATAAAGCAAACAGGCCCCATATAAATATTTCAGCTACAAAAATCTGTTGATAGTCAGCAAGCTGCAGAGGCAAAAGCACTAACAGAGAAGCGACTAGGATGTATCCATACCTAAAGAAAAGCGACGTAAAACTACAAAAAGAGAAATTACTATGTCGGGAATTCATTATCTTTTTCTCTCTGCAAAAATACCTTCGGGCCGGAGGAGGAGTACAACACTCATCAAAACCAGGGACACGATCCGGGCAGTCGTAGGTTCTGTAAAGCTAGTAACCACACCTTCCATAAAGCATAGCAATACAGCAGCAGCAGCCGTTCCGGGCAAATTACCAAGACCACCTATAATGACAGCGATAAAACATATTGGAAGCACGTCAAGACCAAGACGAAATTCCACTGATGTTATCGGCGCTGCCACAACGCCCCCTAGCATTGCCAGGCCGGTACCAAGCCCAAACGTCACCATAAAAACAATATTCGATGGGACACCCATTGCAACAGCCATTTCACGATTCTGTCGGACAGCGCGCATCCATGTCCCGAACTTGGTTTTGTGAAGAAACAAAAAGAATGCGCCGATCGCAACTACAGATATGAACGCAGCGACAAATCGATAGACATCATAGCTGGTATCGAAAAAAGGAACAGTGACTCCGATTGGATCAAGAATACGCTTTGGGGTTGCTCCAAAGGTTGCCCGAACACTTTCCTGAATAATAAGCGAAAGTCCAAACGCTGCTACGATTGATAATGAAGCTGAATTTTCTATAGGCCTCATTACGATGCGCTCGACCACTGCGCCTAACAATAGGCCAACCAAAGGGACAATAAAAAAGGCCAGCCAGAAGTTATCGACGTGTTGGATAATTGTCCATGCTAGGACAGCACCAACCATAAAGAAATCGCCATGGGCAACGTTAATTATATCCAAAAGGCCGAAGATTATCGATAGTCCTAACGCTATCAAGGCCACAATAAGGCCCCAAAAGAGACCATTCATCGCCAAAAGGATAACGAGTTCCATTAACTCCTCCCGATATTATGCCCACGTGAAACTGTATTACACTTACGTTCCAGCCATTTAACTTCCTATGCTCACTAAAAGCAGCTAAATTATCGCACATTTAATTGCACATAAAAAGTCAGATTTTAGCAGTTGACTGTGCAAAAATCCAAGCCTAGCTATTCCCTGTACCTTCAACGATTAAGACTTGGACAATAGCAGACTAGTGTCTTTTTTTATTTCAGACATAAAAAAGCCAATTACCAGACCAATACGTGGCACATGATCCAAATCCTGGTGAACAGACAACCAGATTTCACGTGACGTAGATAATTCCGGAAGGATTGGCACTAAATCAGTGTTTTGGGCCGCAACGAATGTTGGCAACGCAGCAATGCCAAGCCCCTTTGCAACACTGCTATACTGGGCAATCTGGCTACTTGAACGGAAAACCACTCGACGCGGCTTGATAATGTCATGAAGATAGCGAACAGCATGAATCTGAATCAAATCATCAATGTAATCGACAAAGTCATGCCTATTTAGATCAGACTTTGAGCTTGGTATGCCCCGCTTATTTAAATACGCCTGAGAGGCAAACAAAGAAATACGAAAATTTCCAGCTTTTTTTACCTTAAGCCGTTTTTCATCTGGTTTTGAAAAACTGATAAAAATATCGGCTTCCTGGCGAGATAAGTTTATCCAACGAGATGATGTTACCAGTTCAAGTATTATTTCAGGATATTGCTCCTTAAAATTCGCCATCTTTGGGCCAAGGTAAAAGCTACCCATACCCTCCATTGTAGCAACTCTGACAGCCCCACCCCCCTGAGTATGCTCAAAACCTTTCTTATGGGATACGGTTATCGCATTTTTTTCCATGGCCTCGGCATGCTCTAGTATCTGCCACCCGGCATCAGTTAACAAAAATCCAGACTTTGTCCTTTTAAACAATTTGCAGTCCAAAGCTTTTTCAAGCTCACGAATACGCCGACTGACCGTAGTGTGATCAACCTTTAATCGCTTGGCCACATCAACAAGCTTGGCATGCCTGGCAAGCTCCAGAAAGTAGGTTATATCATTCCAATTATATGCTGGCGGCCCTGTAATAACATCAAGATTATCTGTCTGGCGAACCAGTAGAGCCTCATTGCTTTGTTTCATCCTTCGGTCATTTCTTTAAAAGGTTTAGTAATATTCATATTAGATGCCTATCGTTATAAATCGATCAACACAAACTATACCTATGATGCTTTTTGAAAAAATCATTGCATAGATTAAAACAACATTACCAGTCAAATTACATTGCATTTTTGCATATAAAACTTTTTGAATTTATTACTAATGATGTATTTTTGCACAGTCAATTGCCAAAGTCTTACTTTTTATTAAAATAAAATGTGCAATGATTTAACTCTAAGTCAGTTGCCTGTTATTGTAATTAGTACCGCGTATTCTAATGTATAGCTAAATAAACTGCGTCCCCTAGTAGTGACCGCCTATAATGGACGCGATTGGCAGTGAGCAGATAATATTCCCGCAGCAACTGACGAAAAAATAAAAAAATTTAATTTGGAAACTTCCTTCAAAGTTTTGTTAATCTATTAAAGTAAGTTAATATAGCAAACGTATACAACAAAATATACTTACTCTTGCAAATTAACCAAAATCATAGACCAGATGTTAAACGACCTCACTGAAATATCTGCATGCGCTTTATTATCCGCGTATCAAGCAAAAAATACTTCACCAGTTGAAGTCATCCGTGCTGTTTTTAAAAAAGTTTCTACACACGATCGATCCCTGAATGCATTTCGTCTTGTAGATGAAAGCATGGCCTTATCAGAAGCGCGGAAGTCAGAATCTCGATGGCATAAAGGCGAACCACTCGGAATTCTTGACGGTGTTCCTGTTTCGGTCAAGGACGTTTTCTCAACAAAACACTGGTCGACACGTTGGGGCTCCCTGTTGACAACAAACAAAAGTGAATTCAACGAAGATGCTCCGGCGGTCGCAAGACTTCGAGAAGAGGGGGCTGTTCTAATAGGGAAAACAAACACCTCTGAATTTCACTGGAAAACCGTGACCGATAGCCCGTTAACAGGTATAACCCGCAACCCTTGGAATCTCGACCTAACGCCTGGCGGAAGCTGTGGTGGCGCCTCGGTCGCCGTCGCGTCAGGAATGGGACCAATCGCTATTGGAACAGATGGCGGAGGATCCATCCGGGTTCCTGCAGCATTTACAGGCGTTTTTGGATTTAAACCTACTTTTGGCAGAGTCCCCCAATTCCCAGTTGGCGCCTTCGGCACGATGGCACATGTCGGGCCTATTACCCGATCAGTGGAAGATGCAGCTCTAGTATTAACTGCCCTTTCAAAACCTGACATACGTGACTGGTATGCGCTTCCCTATCTGAATGTGGACTACAGGGAAAATCTTGGGCCTGATCTTAAAGGAAAAAAAATTGCATTTAGTCCTGATCTGGGCTTTGTGCAGGTAGGAAAGTCCGTTGCTAAAGTCGTAAAAAACGGAATGAAGCTTTTCAGTGAACTGGGAGCCCACGTTGAAACAGTAGACCCGGGTTTTAGTGATACACGCGATACCTTTGAAAAGCTTGGCTTTTCAGGAATTTATCAAACCCTCAAACATTTTACCCCTGAAGAAAAGAAGCGAATGGATCAAGGGTTAGTCACCGTCGTAGAACTGGGGAAAAAAGTAACACTGACAGAATATCTCGAAGCGAACAGAAATCGTGAGTCATTGGGACAGTTAATGGGAAAGTTCCATGAAACATTTGACCTGTTAATCACCCCAACCGTTCCGATTCCGCCATTTTTAGCCGGCCAGGATGTTCCTGAGCCCAAAAACCAGGAAAGATGGACGGAATGGGCTCCTTTTTCATACCCTTTTAATCTTACACGCCAACCGGCTGCCAGTGTACCTTGTGGCTTTGATGCCGATGGACACCCCGTCGGGCTGCAGATTGTTGGACCGTTATTTAGTGATCAGTTAGTTTTAAATGCCTCAAGAGCATTTGAATTGGCCCGGCCCTTCGTTTTTCCAGACCTAGGTGCCCTCAAAGACCTTTGACAATTAGTTGCTCAATACGGAGCTGCTGGTTGCAATCATTAAAAACCTTGTTCAGATTTAATGGAAATAAAGAAATTCACTATCTATATATTTTAAAAATAATATTAATTACTATTACTATAATGGTGGATTTTTATAATGCCTGAACCAAAATTAGCTCCGCGTCAAGTTGCCCTGAATCAAGCATGGAAGCATCGCGGTCCGCTAATGGAGGAATTTTTTAATAGAGCTTTTAATGGACCTATAACTGCTCTTGAAATTGGAACATGGTTTGGTTTGGGTTCAACACAAATCTGGTTAAATAATATGAAACCTGGATCAACTATAATGTTAGTTGATGCATGGAAGCCATATGCAAGCAAGCTTGATTTAAAGTCATCGGTTTTATCGCGAGATATGGATACAATGTCAACGGACGCTTACCTAAGCACACTCGTAAACGTGCGTAAATTCGAAAATGATCAGATTGAATCCGATATCAAAATTCAAATTGTACGGTCTGATTCTTCCACATTCTTACCACTATTAAGTGAGAATACCTTTGATTTCATTTACATTGATGGTGATCACAAGTACAACAAAGTCAAAAATGATCTTATTCATGCAAAAAGATTGATCAATAAAGAATATGGAGTAATTTGTGGAGACGACCTGGAAATACTTCCAACTGATGAATTAATCAAATTGTCAGAAAACCATAAAGAAACTGACTTTTTGAATATGAAATCAAAAAATTTAGACTACAGTTTCCACCCTGGAGTGCTTCTCGCAATAGCAGAAGAATTTGGGACAGTAAGTATGTTAAATGGATTTTGGTGGATAGTGTGCCGCAAAAACGAATTTTGTCTGAGCTAAACAATTATAATAAAAAAATAATTTTCCCGCGACTCGATTAATAAATCCAAGTCTTCTCATTCAGTGTTTGGACATCTTTCAAATATATCTCGGTAACGAATTGCCAGTTAGCTCCGTTTCAAATTCCAAAAACGGTTTTTCTAAAGGCATCGCTAATAACTTCAAAACATTATAATTTGACGGATGATGAAATCACTTTGCCTCACAACCAACTTTATATTAAAAATGGCTTTTCTTAGTTTGTGACTTATAGATCGAGTGTAGCTTTTTCAAGTAATCCTCAAAAGTTTTTCATTATATGTTTATCAAGGAGATTGGGGTTAAACATGGTCTGGAATGTATATCTATCAGGCGAAATCCATACAAACTGGCGATCGGTAGTTACGGAACTTGCGTCCCAAAAGCAATTACCGGTGGAATTTTTTGCACCTGTTACTAACCATGAACTATCGGATGATTGTGGCGCAATTGTTTTGGGAAAGGAAGAAAGTAAATTTTGGCATGACCATAAAGGTGCAAAGCTAAATGCTATTAGAAATAAAACTGGGATAGAAAAAGCCGATATAGTTGTTGTCCGTTTTGGGGAAAAATACAAGCAATGGAGCGCAGCTTTTGACGCTGGGTATGCTGCCGCACTTTCCAAACCAATCATTGTCATGCGCTTAAACGAGCACCAGCATGCGTTAAAGGAAATTGACGCAGCCGCGTTAGCAACGGTCCAAACCCCTGAACAGATTGTGCAAATCTTGCAGTACGTCATTAACGGCACTACTTATCCTGAATAATGCAGAGTAGGGAAAGCCGCCCTAATCGATCAACTAACAAAAAGAAACACCGGGGTACAAATAATTTCGATGGATGTTAAAATAACTAGTGGAAACGGACAGAACGGAAAAAAAGTCAGCGCCCTCAGTTTGTTGAACCTTCAACTGTTTAATGACCTGTATTTTTGTTGACGCAGATGCGTGCCCTGTAAAGAATGAAATTTTTCGGGTTGCAGAGCGCCATCAATTGCGTGTTTTAGTAGTTTCAAATGGAGGTCTCCGCCCATCCCAGCATCCGCTAGTAGAGACTGTCATTGTACCCGGCGTACCTGATGCTGCTGATCAATGGATCTCGGAACAGGTCAGGGTTGGAGATATAGTCATTACCACAGATATCCCACTCGCAGCCAAATGCCTCGCATCCGGTGCACGTGTTGTAGCTCAAAATGGCGAAATTTTTACCGAGGCTAATATCGGCAACCGTCTTGCAACTAGAAATCTTATGGAAGCCCTTCGAGACGCTGACCCTCTCTTGAAATCTGGAGGAAAGGCCAAGTCATTTTCAAAAATCGACCGCTCCCGCTTTTTACAGGCGCTAGAGTACCAGATTATTTCTGCATCAAAGACAAAGGCTAAGAAACATGGATCCACTTAGCCAGGGGTTGTTAGCAGCTAACGTGAGCCAGCTAACTGCCGTCAGAAAAAACTGGCTTTTTCCAACTCTTCTGGGTTTTGCCGCTGGATTAGCCGCAGATGTGGATATTTTTATCCGCTCCCAGAAAGACCCGCTTTTGTTTCTCGAATACCATCGACAATTCACGCATTCCCTAGTTTTCATACCGGTTGGAGCTTTAATTGTAACACTTCTTTCCCGCGTGATTACGCACAGATACATATCCTGGAAACTCAATTACCTCAGCTGTCTTTTAGGATACTCCACGCACGCACTTCTAGATGCCTGTACAAGTTATGGCACCCAGCTCTTCTGGCCCTTTTCAAATGACCGAATTGCATGGAATATAATCTCAATAATTGATCCAATATTCACTCTCCCAATACTCATTTTTGTGGTTGTCGCTGCAGTCAAACGCTCGAATATATTCGTCATAATTGGTATCTTCTGGGCTCTAAGCTATTTGTCCATTGGAGTATTTCAAAAAGAGAGAGCATTTGAATCCGCAAAAGATCTTGCGCTTTCGCGGGGACATTTTACCCGAAATTTAACCGTAAAGCCCTCATTTGCTAACCTTATAGTGTGGAAGTCTATTTATGAATTCAATGGTTTTTACTATGTGGATGCAATCCGCTTGACAGACAATACGCGATATTGCACTGGAGAACGGGTTGAAAAACTAAGCTTTTCAAAACATCTCCCGACATTGGACAGAAACTCCAGGCAATCTATGGATATTGAGCGGTTTCGCTGGTTTTCCAATGGATATCTTTCATTCGACCTCAAAAAAAATCTTGTTTTCGATGTCAGATATTCCATGCTCCCAAACAGAATTGACCCGCTTTGGGGGATCATAATTAACATAAATACAAAACATAGAGAGCACGTGCACTGGTGGGAACCGAAAGGCCCTAATGCAGAACATCTTGAAAATCTTATAAAGTTAGTGCGCGGGAAAAACTGTATCGCAAACTAGTTTGGTATGTTAGCCTTGGCATCTGATGATTTTTACCGCAACTGCTACATACGTGGGCCGTATTCCGACAACTAAATGTGAAGAAGAGTGGATTGGGCAGCGCATGGGAAAATAAATGTCTGATACCGAAACTATCAACGGGCGCTTGCTCCCAGAGGACTAAAAACCGGTGTCCCTCGAAGAACATCTCGAACTTGCCTTTCAAAATCACATGGATGAAAAATTAACTGAGGCTGAACACTTGTGCCAAGGAATACTTCAGGCTGACCCAAATCATTCGGTTGCCCTACACCTTCTTGGAGTGATCTACTATCAACTTGGAAAGAATAGGCCAGCTGCTGACTTGCTTTCTCAGGCCCTAACACTATGTCCCGATTCTGCTGAACTGCATAATAACTTGGCACTTGTTAAACATGCAGTCGGCAAATTTGATGACGCAGTAACTCTCTACCAAGAAGCAATTTCTATAATGCCTGGATACATGGAGGCACACAATAACCTAGGAATTACATTTCAAGAGCTAGGCTGCCTGAATGAAGCGCAGGAACATTATGAAAAGGCGATTTCCATTAACCCGAATTATGCAAACGCATACAGCAATCTTGGAAATTTATTCAATGAGTTAGGCAAATTTGATGATGCAATTTATCAATTAAAAAAAGCGCTTTTGATAAAGCCCGATCTCACCGGCGTGTATTTCAACCTTGGAATTGCGTTTCACCAATCAGGACTCCTCGAAAACGCCGCGGAGAGTTATCAAAAAGTTCTTGTTTCCGATCCGAATTCCTATAACGCACATATTAATCTAGGAAGCGTCTTTCAAGAACTGGGCAGATTGGATAAAGCAACTGCTCACTACAATAAGGCTCTTGCAATTAAAGATGATTCTGTTGATGCATATAGTAATCTTGCAAACGCTCTTGCCGAGCAGGGTAAATTGGATCAGGCAGTTGAATTTCACAAAAAAGCCATTGCGATAGACCCTGATTCAGCGGAAGAGCATTATAATTTTGGAAACACTCTTAAAAAGTTAAACAATCTAAAGGGTGCCGCCGCAGAATACCAAAAAGCGATCAAAGTAAAACCTGAATATGCAAATGCGCGCAATAACCTTGGTTTAGTGCTGTACGCACTTGGAGACCTGACTGCTGCCCGGACTGAATATCTGAGCCTACTAAAAAGCAATCCAGATTATGCGGATGCGTACAGTAATCTGACAATCACGCTTAATGCATCGGGACACCGTTTAGAAACAATGGATTTTTATAAGAAAAGAATGGATGTAACGCGAGGATACAATAACTATAACCGAGGCCAGTCTACATTTTCTTTTACCACAAGGACAAAAATTCGTCATGACATTGAACAGTTCAAATATCTAGCCTCAATAGGCCAAAAAAAAAGCAAGTTCACATCACTTGCAAAAAAATATAAATTATTGGAGCAAGAAATTTCCTGGTCAGATGACAAAATAGCCCAGATCCGGTTAAGTGACCGTCACCCGAAGATTCTGAGAGAAACCTATAATCGACCCCTAAATCTTCTAAAGGCCCCTGAGGTGGCCGGATGATCAATAAATAAGGCAATTGATGTAAAGAAAATCACTTCAGATTATTTTTCAGAAACATATAACAAAACGTATTTTGATGAGTTTCTGACCCAGGAAACACTTTGTTCTTTGCGTAACTTTTTACTTGGCAGCACAATTTGGTTTGATTTTAACTATAAGGGAGGCTATCTAGGCGCAATGCTGCACGATGGTTTGACATACCCACTTCTTTTTCAGATATAGCAAGCGATTTGCGACACACCTTTCCGGAGATATTTAAAAATCATCAGTTAACACAGTTATGGGCGTACAAGTATGATAGCCAACTTAACGGTATAGGTGCTCATGCTGACTTTGCAGCTGTTAACGTAAATTTCTGGATTACACCAGACGCGGCCAATCTAAACCCGAAATCCGGCGGTCTTGTCGTCTATGACGCTGAAGCCCCTCTGGACTGGAACTTCAAGTCATATAACAATGACCAAATACGTATTAAGGAATTTCTAGCAAAAAATCCCCCATGAAAACAATAATCCCATATTCCGAAAATAGGATCGTTCTTTTTAACTCGAACCTGTTTCACGAAACCGATCGCTTCAAATTCAAGAAAGGGTACCATAACCGTCGGATCAATATTACAATGCTGTTCGGAACAAGAGACGAGCTTTTTTGAACCAACAATCTTTGAAGCACAGAAATTCACATAACTATTACTTTGAGAAAATATGAAAAATCCTGCACCACCAAACAAAGAGATAAGTCTTGATGAGATATTCACTCTATCCAAGAAAGTAATGACAGTTCACGGCGCAAATGAGGAAAATGGAGAAGCGGTTGCAGAAACAGTCACGAATGCTGAACGGGACGGCTCTGTATCACATGGACTATTTCGTATTCCCGGATATATAAAAGCGCTCGACAGTGGAAAAGTGAACGGCAATGCCAAACCAGTCCTCGAAGAGATTTCCCCGGTCATCATGCGTTGCGATGCACAGAACGGTTTTGCCCCTATCGCCCACAAATACTGTCTTTCCAGCCTCAAAGCCGCTGCCAAGAAGTATGGACTGGGCGCAGTTTCTATTCAGCGCGCTCACCACTTTGCAGCCTTATGGCCCGAAGTGGAGTCCCTGGGAAACGAAGGGTTAGTAGGCTTCACCTGTGTCTCCTATCTACCTTGGGTCGCTCCCATAGGTGGATCTACGCCAATTTTTGGTACAAATCCATTTGCCTTTGCATGGCCCCGGCCTAACCAGAATCCCATGGTCATTGATATGGCGACATCATCTATGGCGATGGGAGAAGTTCAAATCGCCGCCCGGGACGGACTGGATGTACCAATAGGTACGGGACTCTCCGCCTCTGGCAAACTTACTACAAATGCTGCTGAAATTGCCAAAGGGGTACTGTTACCCTTTGGCGGTCATAAAGGTTCTGCTATCGCATTAATGGTTGAATTACTGGCTGGTCCCCTCGTTGGTGAAACTTTCTCATACGAGACGGCCGAACGTGATAATAGTGATGGTGGACCACCTCAGGGGGGCCAGCTTATTCTCGCGCTTTCTCCAGACCTGCTAGGAGGGATTAACTGGGCCAATCAAGCCGAACAGTTTTTCGATAAATTTGAGGCAATTGAAGGAGTGCGTCTTCCAGGTGCCCGACGATACAAAAATAGAAAGGATGGCAATATCCGCAAAGTAAATGCAGAGCTTTTGGAAAAGATAGTGAGGTTAACTAAACATGACCGATGAAAAAATTAAATTCAATTTCAATGACAGAAAAGTTCTGATAACAGGCGGTACTTCCGGAATAGGGGAGGCGGCAGCAACAGCTTTTGCCCGTGCTGGTGCGAATGTAGTAATCAATGGTCGGAACGAACAGCGAGCAGACACCATTATTGAAAAGACCAGCAGCTTATCGGGTAACGTTGCGTTCGTTAAAGGTGACATAACAGACAGTCGTCAGTGCGAAAATATTGTCGCCCATGCCGCAACTTCCATGGGGAGTATCGATATTGTTGTAAACAGTGCCGGCATAATCCATCATCGCACTGTCAGTGAAACGACCGATGAAGAGTGGCAAGAAACTTTCAACGTAAATGTTCACGGCATGTTTTATATTTGCCGGGCTGCTATTCCTTTTTTAGCTGAAAAACCAGATGGAGGGGTCATTATCAATATTGCCTCTGACGCTGGTTTATCAGGGAGTCGGCATTTAACAGCATATTGTGCGAGTAAAGGCGCAGTATTGCAGATGTCGCGGGCAATGGCACTCGATTACGGAAAAGATAATATCCGAATCATTCCAATCTGTCCTGGTGACGTTGATACTCCAATGCTGAGGGGAGAGTTCCGCGAGCGAGGATTGGATGCCGAAACAGGTTTAAAAGAATCAGCTCAAAACACTCCTTTAAACCGTGTTTGCAGTCCGGAACAAGTTGCTACCATGATACTTTATGCTTCAAGTGATTCTGCTGAGTTCTTGACGGGATACCCTTTAGTACTTGATGGTGGGGGCCGAGCATAATTTCACCTGAAAAAATGCCACCCGCATATTACTGCAATGAAAAGACAAGGCTACGCCATCAAAAAGTCACTATATTGAAAATATTTTTAAAGTTGACAGATTTCATCTCATAATCAGACTGTATAAGGCCATTTTTGATATTGGCACCGCAGTGATGTTTTAGCCAATATCTAGTTCGGTCAGACGAAAGTCCAACAAATCATTATTTAACCAAAAGTTCTCATAATAGGGTACTGTTAAATTTCAATGAGTTTGATGGAAATTTATGCACAAGAACTGTATCTGCTCCAGAAGGTTAGACACATATGATCAACGTTCCAGCAACAGCATTAAGTTCAAAGGAGGTTCGTAAGCGTATCCTCGCCCGCAACAAAGAAGAACTAGCTATCATCGATGTTAGAAAGGCAGGATATTTCAGCCGAGGACACCTGCTTTGGGCCACTTCTATTCCATTTGGCGATCTGGAAACCAAAACAGCTGACCTACTTCCGAGATATTCTGTTCCAATCATTTTGTGCTCAGAGGACCTGAATGATGAATCACTGATTTGCCGCAGCGCGGAAAAGCTGCGTGAATTTGGATACTCAAATCTCTTTTACCTGCGTGGCGGAGTAAAATCGTGGAAGGAGAGCGGCTTTGAAGTTTTTTCAGGAGTGAATGTTCCATCGAAAGCATTCGGTGAATTTATAGAAAAAGCGCATAAGACCCCAAGCATCGGACCACAAAATTTGAAAAAAATGATGGATACCGGGAAAGAATTTTTAATCTTGGACTCACGACCTACTAACGAATATCAAAATATGAGCATTCCAAGTGGAATAAACTGCCCCGGCGCTGAATTAGTTCTGCGAATATTCGACCTGGCTTCTGATCCAGGAACACCGGTAATTGTAAACTGTGCAGGTCGAACGCGATCAATCATTGGTTGCCAATCGTTAAAAAACGCTCAGATTCCCAACCCGGTATTTGCACTGGAAAATGGAACCATGGGCTGGCACCTCGCTGGGTTCAGTCTGGAATCCGGTGCACGTCAATTCTATGGCGAAGTTAGTGCGAAGGGCTACAGAAAAGCTCAAGAAGCAGTCGGGAAAATCGCTAAACAATTTGGAATCACGAAGGTAGACTGGAAAACTGTAAAAAAATGGAAAGGCGAAGAAAGCCGTTCAACGTTCCTCTTGGATGTGCGTCAACCGAAAGAATTTGAATCTGGGCATATAAAAACCTCTATCTCTGCACCGGGCGGCCAATTGGTTCAGGCTACTGATCAATATATTGGTGTTCTTGGAGCGAGGGTGGTACTGGTCGACGACCTTGATGTCCGAGCGATAATGACGGCAACCTGGTTGCGACAAATGGGTTGGCATGACGTTTTTGTTCTCGATCAGCCTTCTTGTAAGGAATTAGAAGTCCAAGGAAAGCACTCTCCGAAAACTCATGGGTTAGACAGCGCATCATGCAAGTTTATCGATGCCCGCAAATTAAAAGTTCTACTAGAAAGAAAATTTGTCAGTCTAGTTGATTTAGCAATCAGCTCGAAATACAGAGACGGGCATATTCCAGGCGCTTATTATGCAACGAGAGAAGACTTACCTGAAAATCTGAACTTTTTTCAAAAGCAATATGAAGTAGTGTTAACATCACCCTCGGGACAACAGGCGCTTCTTGCTTCGTCCGATCTTCGAAAGATGGGAGTGGAAACCAGGGTTTTGAGCGGTGGCACCAAGGCTTGGGAGGCTTGCGGGTTTGAAATCGAAACCGGATTAACACGCTGCTTTGAAGAGCCAGCTGACATCTGGCAGCCCCCTTATGAGCTTGAGGGCGACCCAGACTTCGCCATGAGAGAATATTTATCCTGGGAAATCGGTCTAGTTGAACAGATACGGCTTGATGGAACAACAGATTTCAAAATTTTCCCAGAGGTATAAATTTCTGGCTGAATACACCTCATAGCCCAACCTGAGGCTCTTTCTAACGGTTTGATAGCAGTCACCTAAACTAATAAACAACTGGCCCAGCAATCAAGTATTTTTAAACTCGCTTATTCCATCCAAAATATATTGCACACTCAGTCCTGCCAAGATAATTGCTATAACACTTGAAAATATATTTACTAATTTTTCATTTGCTATTTTTTCAAATTTAGAAACTATAAAAAAAGCAGCAAAAGTTATTAACATCACAAACACTAATGACGTAATTCCAACAATTTGATTTATATAATTGCTTCCAATATTACTAACTGAAACTACTACAGATATAATGGCAGCAGGCCCTGCTAAAAGTGGAATAGCAAGCGGAAATACGCTTATGTTATCTGAATCAAAGTTAGTATCTTCCTCTTTTCTTTCCCGCCTTTTGTTAAATAACATTTCTAAAGAAACAATAAATAATATAATCCCGCCTGCTATTTTAAGGGCAGGAAAAGTGATACTTAAATGAATAAATATGTAATTTCCAAGAAATGCGAAAAATAATAATACTAAAAAAGCAATAATAGTTGAGTTAATTGCAGTTTTAATTTTACCATTAATATTCAAGTTTTTTGTAACTACAAAAAATATTGGGGCACTGCCAATTGGGTCAATTACAACAAAGTATAAAACAAAAGATTGAATAAATATTTCTAGCATAATTTTATTAACAGCAGATTCAATTAACCCTAAATTCTTTGTGTTTCTATTGTTATTGCTATTGCCGTCGGATTTCCATGGTTGCATGGATTATTAACTTGCGGACAGTTTGAAATGATAGCGAGGGCATCCATTCTTGCAACTAAGAGCACGTAAGCGCCGGGTTTTTTCTTGCTTGCAACAAAAACACCGGGGGTCAGTTTACGTTCTGAGTTAACAGGTACGTCGCAAAAAAAATTGACGTTAGGCACAATGTCTTTGCGGTCGAGATTAAAGTTCTGCAGCCCTTTTAAGAAGTTTTCCCGGCAACCCGGAACCCTTTTAACTCCATACAGCATCCGGTTGCTAGCTTCGCTACAACAACCACCGATCGTATCGTGCCCTTCAAACGTATCTTCCACAATAGTAAAAATCGGCCGCGCCTCATCAGAATACAAATTATGACCACGACCTAATTTCAGTGTCAGGGCTGCCTTTAATGTATTTGGTGCATGGTAGCGTTCTGTTGGGTCAACAGCGTTATAACAGAGAAAATCAACTCCCTGACCGCCCTCAATATCTACAATTTTTAACCTATGATGTTTCGGAATAATACCTGACCAATACCCCCCTGGTGGCAATATCTCAGTATCTGGCATTACGACCTCCTAGCAGACGTTAAAAAAATTATCTTTTTTTAAAAATAACTGGTACTTTATCGTTTAAGCATAAAATTGGTAGAAGACTAGCTCTCTATCGTAGCATTTTATACCCGGTCGATTCATTGATTTTGAAAAAAATAAGCAAAAAATGTTGGAAGATATGCTAGCTAACTTAGTTATTTTTATCGTGGCATCAACCGTCACTCTAACAGACCCATTGTCTTCAGCCGGATTTATCATTTCCGGCCTTGTATTCAGACGATACTTTTTTGCCATCACTTTCGGATTAACGTGGGCTGCAGCACTTGATTTTGGATTGAAGATTGCGGACCCGATATATCAACATCAAATCCTTTTTCATCGATTACTCGGCTCTTTAATAATGGTAAGTATTGTTTTCGTCATTATGAAATTTATCAGAAAAAACAAAGAGAGTTAACAACTCGTCCATTCTTCTTTTTGTCAGTGTATATCTCAAGGGCAGGGGCCGAAAGATTTTCGCATATACAAAAAAAGTTGTAACCTTCCCGAGAGTTATAAACATAAGTAATTTCTCGAATAAGGAAAAGAAGAACCGCTGGGAAAAATGCCAGCGATTCTCATGCTATTTGAGGAGATAGGAACGGTAACAATAACAAAATCAACCTGATGACAGCTTGCAAGTGCTGTCTAAATGTTGCACAAGCAAATTCGAACCGTCCTGACAAGTCTAGCTCGCGGATTTACCTTAACTCAAGCGTATCGGCTTCACGGGCTAACGATTGAACTAGTTGGAGTTGGGATTTTGTAAAAAATTTTCCAGGCTCAATCTTGTCAAAGAAAGGCCATAATCTAGGATATGTTGTAGTGATTGCCGACCTAATTTTGATGATCCATTTTGTATTGGTGCTTTTTATTACATCATGTTTTTTTCTGATCCCAGTTGGCTACAGATACAATTGGAAATGGGTTAGACATCAACGCATTAGAATCCTCCATGCTTGTTTAATGTTTATTGTTACACTTGAAACTGCACTTGGGCTCACATGCCCTCTAACTGCGCTTGAAAATATTCTTCGGGGGCAATACCAAAGTGATTCATTTGTTGGCTATTGGATGAGAGAAATTATTTACTGGGATTTCCCACCAATGTTTTTTCTCATTGCCTATAGCGTATGCTTAGCCTGGACATTTTTACTCTGGAAAATATACCCACCAGAAACCAATCATTAGTCAAATTCATCACACTCTGGAAATACAGCAGCTAGCCCGACGACCTGCGATTGGCCTGCGATCAGCTAAAAAATGCTTTTAATTTTAAAATAACCGCTCAAATAATCTTAAAGCTTATTGATTTTTAAAACTATTTTCCAGATTTCGGTGATCAATTTCTCTTAAAAGCGTACTATTTCGTAAAAGAGCTAGAGGGTAGGTGCCCGACGCCGATCTAAAGCATTGCGCTGATGCCTTGCTCCAAACGATACTCTGATTGCCCAGTAAGCAACTGCTAACCCAGAAAACGAAACCAGAATAATTAACTCCATTTTCTTCCCATTTTTTATGAATTTTCCCAAGGAGCGGGAAGATACAAAGAATAGTGTTTCCATTTAGTTAACTTAATTCAAAAAACAATAACGTACGCTAAACAGGAAATAACGGCGTAACTAAAGCCTGCAGCTTCGGTCAGCTATCTCAATTATCGCAAGGCCATGCAGCGATAAGTGCGGAAGCAATTCCCCATATTCCTGGTTTTTCTGCATAATCAGGATTTTTGTGTGCCCACCGCAAGAAAGTTCTGACACCCTGTCCCAATGTCAGTCCTTCTTCAGGCAAGCATATACGAAATTTATTTTCTGACCTTGAATTCACCTCTAATATATAAAACAGGCCTTCAACTATCCCATTACAATATGGATACAGTGCATTTGTCTCGACACAATAACTCTGAAAATCTTTCACAGTACGCTTTTTAATCGCATTGGCATCCGCCGCTATCAAAATCAGAAAGAAAACTGAAAAAAAAGTCGATAATTGTAGCTTCCCCATTTTAATTTACACCCTTACTTTTCCATGACAGTGTCAATCTATTAAAGACAATAGTTTATACTACTGTAATCAGCTACGTGATAAAAAATAAAATATACGGGAAATCTTCTAAATTTTGTGTAATTATCATGTTACGACAAATTGGATCAAATGAATAAAAAACACTAGGGTGTTCCGTGACAATAAAGATTACTGCTATCGAAGTATTTTTTCTTCGTGGTCCCGACGAGCGACGTCCTCACTGGGTTAGCCATTTTATCGTTCCAACTGCCAATGAAATTCTTGTTAGATTAAGAACCAACGAAGATGTAACAGGGTTTGGCTTGGCGACCAGCTATACAGATGCTGCACCTATTTTGAATATCTTCCGAAATGGTTTGGAAGAGCATATAATAGGCGCCAATCCACTTATGCCTGAACGTATCTACAAAAATCTTTTTTCCCTAACCTCCCTCCGCGTTGCCCACGAAAAAGGTTGGGGAAGGGAAGCCCTGGTCCGAGTTTCAGCAGCAGTTGATATCGCCTGTTGGGATATCATTGGAAAGATCGCAGGCCTCCCCCTTTACCAGCTTTTTGGTGGATACCGTGACCAGGTTCCGTATTACGTTACATGCGCCTATTATCGTGATGGTAAGGGTCTCGCGGAACTACGTGATGAAATTGAAGAAGTCAATGCCCAGGGTCACACCGGATTCAAGGCAAAAGCCGGCGGGCTTAGTCTAAATGAAGACATGAAAAGGCTTGAGCTTATTCGTAAAATAATTGGCCCAGACAAGGACCTCATGGTTGATGTCAACCGCGGTTGGGATCTTGAAACCGCTACAATAGCTGTCGAAGCGCTTAAAACGGTCAATCCCCTGTGGCTGGAGGAACCGGTAAGATGGGCGGACGACCGCCGTGAACTGAAATTGCTATCGCAACGAACCAGAATTCCTTTATCGGCCGGCGAAAGCGAGCTTACAAGCTATGGCTGCCGATCATTGATTGAAGAGCAGGCAATACAGATCTTGCAATTTGATGTCACTATGTTTGGTGGATTTACCGAGGGACGCAAAATGGCCGCGCTTTGCGAACTCAACCATGTCTACGTTACACCCCACCATGATTGTTTTATTCATTGTCATTTGGTGGCATCAAGCCCCTCCGGTCATTTTGTCGAGGCCTTTACAAACCCCGAACGCGATCCGCTCCAGGCTGAGCTTTTTGAAAACCCGCCGGATCTTTCAAAGGGGCGGCTCACCCTGAACAGGGCTCCGGGCCTTGGGTTAACCTTGTCTGAAGAAGCTATAACAAAATTTGGAGAAAAAATAGTTTGAAAAAATACGGGATAAACGCCTGTTAAACTAAACTCTTGCAAGCTACACGAAACTGTAATTTTGGATTTACTAATGGTATACAAAAGACCCTCGTTCACCGTTGGCATCGAAGAAGAATATCTTCTGGTTGATAAAGATACCAACGCCTTAGCAACTAACCCTCCTAAAATGCTTTTTGAACTCGCACAGGCCAAGCTTGGAGAAAAAGTTACCCATGAATTCCTCCGTTCACAGATTGAGGTTAATACAGACCCGGCTCCCTTTATTCATGCTATCCGGCCGCAGTTAGCCTTGCTTAGAAGTACTATAGCTTCGGTGGCCGCGGAATTTGATATTTCACCAATAGCTGCATCGACCCATCCTTTTTCTCATTGGAAAGAACAGGATCATACAGATGACGAACGGTACAACATCATTGCAGAGGACCTGCAAGCTGTAGTGCGGCGATTGTTAATCTGCGGCATGCATGTACATATTGGTATAGATAATGATGACCTCAGAATTGATCTAATGAACCAGGTCGTTTACTTTCTTCCCCATCTTTTAGTTCTCAGCACCTCATCACCTTTTTGGCAGGGTGAAAATACCGGTCTTAAATCGTATCGGATGAGCGTTTGGGATCAAATGCCACGAACGGGACTTCCGCCGGCATTTGATTCCTATGCAAGTTTTCAGGATCATATACAGGTCTTGGTAAATGCAGGTCTAATAGAAGACGGATCAAAGCTTTGGTGGGATGTAAGACCTAGTACAAAATTTCCTACTTTAGAAATGCGGATATGTGATGTATGCACCAGCATCGATGATGCGCTCGCCATTGCAGCATTATTTCAATGCATCCTAAGCATGCTTTACCGGTTGAGGAAAAACAACCAACAATGGCGCAAATACTCCACAATGCTAGTCAACGAAAACCGCTGGCGAGCCCAAAGATATGGGACTGAGGAAGGATTGGTTGATTTCGGTCGTGGGCAGATTGTTCCCTATACAGAACTATTGAATGAGATTATCGATTTAGTATGGGAAGATGCGCAAATTCTAGAATGCACAGATGAAATTCTGCATTTACGATATATTTTAGAAAACGGTACAAGTGCATCTAGACAACTCAATACTTTCGACCAAGCTCTCCTGAAGGGTGAAGACCACAATACTGCCCTCAGCTCTGTAGTTGATATGCTGATTTCTGAGACTTCTAATGCCACCCCTGCGAGAGACCATAGCTGAACTGGGCCCAGTCAATAAAAAATATAATCGATATTTTCATTCAAGGTTTCGAGACCTGACAAGCAGCAGTCTACAGAACAATTTAACCTAAAGATAAAATTGTCTTTCTTTTTTATTCCTTATTTGCGAACAAGGGCTTACGGATTTCAACTGAGCGGTGATAAGTTGAGAGATTCGTTGCCTGGACTACGCAAATGTGAAACTGCTAAATTCCAGCACCATCGGCTATGAACTAATCGGGCTAATATTTCTGATGAAAAACGATGTATTTTAATTGGCGGCTTTGGAGGTTTACCGAAGGATTTCGTGCAAGAATTGCCGTTGCGGTTCTAATAGGCCTATTAGGAGCCTTGATCGGCATAATACGACTTGCGTTACTTGGCTGGTTGTTAGCAGCAGTCTTTAACAACCAACCGATTAATGATCTATTGCTTACTGTCCTGATTTTCATAGGGACAATTCTGCTACGCGGAATTATTGAACATTGGCGCACCATGATCGCCCATGAAACAGCAGCATTAATCCAACGAAACCTTCGACAACGCATTTATGAAAAAGTCGTAGAGCTTGGCCCTGCACATTTTGGACAACACAGGACTGGAGATGCCATAGTCTCTCTAGTTGATAGTGTTGAACAATTAGAAACGTATTTTGGTCAGTATCTGCCACAGCTATTTATCGCTTTTTTCACACCCGTTTTGATTACAGGATTTACCTTTTATCTTGATGAATATGTAGCCGTCGTGATGCTTTTTTCAGCGCTTTTTACCCTTATCGCTCCCATGGCTTTCCACAACTGGGATAAAAAAAACAGCTTGGCAAGATCAAAAGCATATAAACTGTTCGCCGCCGACTTCCTTGATTCCCTCCAGGGACTATCTACCCTTAAGTCGTTTGGTCAATCAAAAACCCGTCTCAAGTTACTTGGTAAAAGGGCACATCAGTTATTTAAATCAACCATGTGGGTCCTGGCAACAAACGCTGCAGCGCGGGGCATCACCGATGCCGGAATTGCAATTGGAGCAGCGATTGCGTTAGGAGTCGGTGCATGGAGAGTGTCTACCGGTGAAGCAAATTTACAGATACTGTTAATCGTCCTGATGATGGGTACAGAAGTATTTCGTCCGCTCCGCGACCTTCGTGCTCTTCTACATAATGGGATGATTGGTCAATCCGCAGCATTTGCAATATTTAATATTCTGGATGCACAACCGATTGTAAAAGATATCAATCCTACTGGTTTCTCAAGATTACCTGCAACGCTTTCGTTTGGAAATGTCTCTTTTAGCTACCCGGGAAGTAAAACTCTCATTCACAACAAGATTAATTTCCAGGTCGAGGCCGGGGAGCGTATCGGTATTGTCGGGAAAAGCGGATCAGGAAAATCTACTATACTGAAACTGCTCTTACGATTTTATAAACCGAATTCAGGGGTGATAAAACTTGGTGGCAATGATATCACAAAACTAGATTTCGATCAGGTTAGAAGACAAATGGCTGTTGTGAGCCAGGATACTTACCTTTTTCATGGCAGCATTCTTGAAAATATCGGGTTTGGTTCCACAGATCCAAACAAAGAAGACATACGCCAGGCAGCAATTGCAGCTAATATAGACGAATTTATCAATAGTCTTCCTCACGGATACAATACAATAGTTGGAGAGCGGGGGATTAGGCTGTCGGGCGGGCAGCGACAACGCATTGCCATTGCCCGCGCCATATTAAGGGATGCACCAATACTGATACTTGACGAAGCCTTATCTTCTGTTGATGCCGAAAACGAATGGGTCATTCAAGAAGCGCTTGATCGTTTGATGAAGGGGCGTACCTCACTAGTGATTGCACATCGACTTTCAAGCGTCATTCAGTGTGATCGGATACTTGTCATTAAAGATGGACAGATTGCAAATAGTGGTTCACACAAAAAGCTCTCGGAGCACTCACAATTATATCAGGAACTTATGTCCGAACAAATTCATGGCCGGCTGAAAACTGGGCAAAAAAACTATTTGCCACAGACTCTCCTTAAATCCCGCACTCAAATTATACAAGATCCACCGTTAATATCCAATCCTATTGAAATTCAGGATGATGACCTTTCAAAAGCAGAAAACCTCAGCTGGTGGCAAGTCTTTAAGATCCTACTAGAGAAAGTTAAACCCTGGAATAAAAAATTGTTGCTGACACTTTTTCTGGGGGTATCAAGAGTCATAGCCTTTATCGGGGTCGGTGTTGCCGGAGCCCTCGCCGTTATAGCTGTTAAGCTGAACGACCCATACTTACCCTATCTTTACTGGCTAGCAGTTTTAGCTCCAATTGCGGGAATTTTCCATTGGCTTGAATCCTGGATTGCCCACGATATGGCATTTCGCATGCTTACCGAAATGCGAATTGAGCTGTTCCGCAAACTCGATAAGCTAGCACCGGCCTTCCTGGTTAGAAGGCGATCTGGTGACTTGGTGTCCATGGCGACAACAGATGTTGAAATGGTGGAATACTTCTTTGCTCATACCCTGGCACCTGCATTTGTCGCTGTTCTCGTCCCAAGCGCAGTATTACTTATACTGGGGTCTATAGATTATAGAATGGTTTTTGCATTATTGCCTTTTATACTCTGTGTGAGTATCAGCCCATTTCTATTAAGGAAACGCGTCGATGAATTGGCCACAAAGACCCGGCAAGCCCTAGGAGAACTTAATGCGCACGCGGTTGATTCCATTCAAGGACTAACTGAAATTGTCTCATTCCAGAATGAAAAATTCCGCGGCAGAGAATTTGATTTAAAAGTTAACAGCTATTTAAAAGCCCGTTTGCCGTTTTTCCGGAATTTAAGTCTGCAACAGTCATTCCTGGAGGTAATTACGGGAATGGGGGGAGTGGCTATTATTACAACTGGTGCAGTGCTCGTCGGAAACAAAGTCATGGAACCAGACCTTCTTCCAATGCTGACTATTATTTCTATGGCAGCATTCCTACCCGTCTCAGAGATAGCGAACGTTGGTCGACAGCTAGCAGATACCTTTGGTTCTACCCGAAGATTAAACACTATTGAAAAAGAGCCAGTGTTAGTAACTGATGGAACCAAAGTAAATGCAGATTCAAAAACGCTACATTTAAGCATAGAAAATGTAGATTTCTCTTATCCTGGCCGGGCCGAAAAAGTCTTAACCGGCTTATCACTTGATATTCCAACCGGAACAACCTTGGCAATTGTCGGCCAATCCGGTGCAGGAAAAACCACATTAGCGAATTTACTATTAAGATTTTGGGATCCGGAAGCAGGCGCTATTAAACTGAATGGCCATAATATACGGAATTTAAAGCTTGAAAACCTTCGAGAACATTTTGCTCTGGTGTCCCAGGACACATTTTTATTTAATACCACACTAAAAGAAAATATTTTGCTTGCAAAACCAAATGCATCGAACCATGAAGTACAGGAAGCCCTGAAAGCCGCGGCGCTTTCCAAATTTATCAGCCAATTACCAAATGGATTAGATACCCAGATTGGTGAAAGAGGGGTGAAACTGTCCGGAGGCCAACGTCAACGTATTGCAATAGCAAGAGCGCTACTCAAGGGTGCGCCTGTGTTGATCCTAGACGAGGCAACGTCCCATTTGGATGCAGTTAGCGAACAGATCGTTCGCTCAACTCTTAAATCAGTCACCACTAACTGCACGACGATAATTATCGCACATCGTCTTTCGACAGTGCAAAACGCTGATAAGATCGCTGTACTGGATAGAGGAACACTGGCTGAAACCGGCACACATAATGAGCTGCTGAGCAAAAACGGGCTATATAAACACCTAGTTCACCGTCAGATGGCAGAAACGCCATGAAACACAACACTATAAAGCTATTTTCCTAAGTTATTTCCGAGGCTAACTTATTTTACCTGAGAACTTCAGGAACGCGAAAAGGTAATTTAAAAACTCATCAATGAACGTTAAAAATCATGCCAACAAATAAGCAACTGCGGATGCGGCAATTGCTACAGTAATTATAAGTGTCATTATAATCCCCTTCATTATGCTGCAAGAAAAATATTACGGGCCTTTCAAGTGCAACCGCCTTACTTACCAGATCGAAACTTTTTTTGCCCAACTGTCAAAATAGGTAAAAATATTTTACGGTTGATAGTATTTCAATTTCGTTAACTAGAGGTCACTATTGTATCTCAGATCAAAATTAACACTTGCTGCAAGCTATAAGGTAAGATTTCCAATCTTTCCTGGGTCTACAGGAATTTCTTCGAATATCTTGTAACTGCTTACTTTTCATGGCAACTTGTTTTTGTGGAGAAAATCTGTGAAACCTCATTTACGCCGACCACATGACCTTGGCGGGCTTGATGATGGTCCTATCGATAGAAACGAACATCTGCACGAGCCCTGGGAAAAACAAGTCGACGCAATACTGCGCCTCCTTAATGATAAGACGCGTAATATTTTAAGTATTGATGAACTTCGTCGAGGAATTGAGGAATTAGGCCCCGGAATCTACGAAAAACTTAGCTACTATGAGCGTTGGATAGCATCAATTACCAACCTGTTAATTGAAAAAAATATCCTAGAAATAGATGAAATTGGCAGAAAAATGGCCGAAATCGAAAGACGTTGGAACGAAGACCGGTACCCTCCGAAAGAAAGCTAACATGAGCCATCTGAAAATAGGAAGCAAGGTTAGAGTGCTTGCGAGCTATCCCCCCGGTCATATCCGGACACCCTTCTTTGTCCGTGGGAAATCAGGTATCGTTCATGACATTCTTGGAATGTACAGAAACCCTGAAAATCTTGCCTACGGACGCGTTGATGCCGATAATAAATACCTGCTCCGTGTTTTGTTCAAACAAAAGGATTTGTGGCAGTCGTATAACGGCTCCGGCCATGATTCAATAATACTCGACCTTTATGAACATTGGCTCGAATCATCGGGAATACACATCTAATGGTAAAAAAAGAACCACTCCATCCGCACCAACGGGACCTAGAGGACACTCCCTTTACGCATTACCAGATAATGACAACAGCAATTACCGAGCTCTTATTTCAAAAGAATATTTTTTCACCTGATGATCTCCGTGCCCAACTCGAAGCAATAGACAGAAAAGGCCCAGCAGACGGTGCACGACTGATAGCACGAGCATGGGTAGATCCCGATTTTAAAGAACGGATGAAAACCAGTGTAAACAGTGCTGCTACCGAGCTGGGCCTTGACCCAGGGAACATTCCAATTCTCGCAGTAGAAAATACGCCAGAGCTGCATAATGTAATCGTTTGCACGTTATGCTCCTGCTATCCGAGAATGCTTATTGGACTGCCCCCTGATTGGTACAAATCGCGTTCGTATAGAGCTCGGGTCGTAAGGGAACCTAGAACGGTTCTAAAAGAATTCGGAACAGAAATTTCCGACAAAGTGGAAATCCGGGTGCATGATTCAACAGCTGATCTTCGCTATATGGTAATTCCCATGAAACCAGATTGCACCGAATCTATGGATGAAAGTGCATTAGCGAAGTTAGTAACACGAGACACCATGATCGGGGTAACATTAGCAAAGGTCCCAGATTAGCTTTAGAAAAACAGAAGAGAATGGCTAGAAACCAACCTCTGTTATGGAAAATCCTCGAGTTAGATTGACCATTTTATATAACGCTGGAAAATGTTCCTCAATTTATTTACTTCTGAAGTCAGCATAATCTAGAGCAACTGACTTCAGTTTATATCTTAAGAAAGATTGCCCGTCCTCCAAAAAGTTCAAACCTTCAATATCATAGAAAAAGTACCTGGAATAATTTAAATGGTAAAAAAAATCTCCAGACCGGGTGAAAGAAAAACTAAGGAGAAAACCCGCAAAAACCTGTCAGAGCATTATAGTCTGAAAGCTGCAGGTTTTGCTGACGCTGGCAATATTGAGGAAGCAATACAATCGTTCGAAAAAGCCGTTGCCGTTGATCCTAATTCTGCTGATAACTTCTATAATCTGGGAGTGCTATTAACAAGTCAATCAAAATTGCCTCAGGCACTTGATAGCTACAAAAAAGCCGTCGCAATAAATCCTTTTTTTTCTGAAGCTTACAACAATCTTGGAGGGATCTTAAAAGAACTTGGATCTTATGAAGATGCTATCGCAAACTATGAAAAGGTACTTTCCATTAATCCTGAAAGCGCCGAAACCTTTTATAACCTTGCAAGCGTATTGGCAAAAATGGGCAACATAAACAAGGCTATAGAAACATATCAAAAAGCTATCAAAATCCAACCCGGCTTTTTAGATGCCCACAATAATCTTGGTAATTTATACCTTGAAATAAGCAATTGGAAAAAAGCTGCCAACAGTTTCAAAAAGGCCCTGGAGATTAATCCCCAGTTTACTGGCGTGCACATTAATCTTGGAAACGCTATGAAGAAATTAAGAGACTGGGGTGAAGCTGCAAGTAGTTATCGAAATGCAATTGATATCGATCCTAGCTCCGCAGAGGCATATACAAATCTTGGAAATATACTAAAGGAAACGGGAGATATTAACAAAGCTGTTAAATATTATGAAAAAGCAGTAGCCCTAAATCCTAATTTGGTCGAAGCGCAGTGTAATCTAAGTCATGCACTTCAGCATATGGGAAAATTTGATAGGGCTCTAGAGATTCTAGAAAATATAAAAACAACAACAACCAATAAAATAGCCGTCACAGAAAGTTTAATAGAGCTTCTAAACTACTATGCACCCGAATCCAACCCAATTAGCCCCCATGCAAAAGCAGAAAACGCGCTTCGAAGCCTAAATCTAATCTATGAAAGAAAGGGTTTTATCCCAGATCAACATCTGGCACATGTCTATCAGCATATACAAGAAATCTTGGAATTTAATAACTTGCCGTATGAAAGTTATCCGTCTCAGTGCTGGAGAGGCACTGTATTTAACCAAGACTGTTCCCGACATATGATGATCTTTGACAAATATCATATCATCCCAAAGCATTGCTTCGGTTGCTACAAAGTATTGATTGAACCAAGAAACGTAGTTGAACTCATCAAACTTCTCGTCGTTTTTAACTTAGCAAAGCTACCCGCCGATAACCCGAGAAAATGTCTTGTAGAACTGAGAGCAGAAGTATCGGGTACGTACAAAGGATTGGTTTACTGTCGAAATCTTCAAGAGGGAACAAGAGCTGCGGACTATATTTCTAAATTAGTGCATGAAAAAATTTCAGGGGAAATTCGTGTTTCAGTAAAACGGGGCTGCTCCGAATATTCAATCAAATTTCCAGAGTATAACCGCATCTTTGATAAAGAGCACCCACCCATGGAGTATAATGAGAACTGGCGAGCAAACGAGGAATATGCAGATAAATTTCTAGCAAGTTACAAATACCCATTTCCTTTTACCAACCACAATCATGCCGGTGTATCCTTGCATGATGCATTTGTAATCAAGACCTGGTTGGCTTATGCAGCATCGATCGGTGATTTACGCTACCTCGACATCACCGGATCAAATATTAACAACTTGCCGATGGGACTAATGAAAGTCGCTGTAACACCTGATAGCATATGAAAAATAACAACATTAGTACAAGATATGTAATCTTAACCTTAATTAATATTGAAGCATATTAATATTGATTTGAGTTGCTTTGTAGTGCATAGGTAAAAGCAATTGACGAAAGTCAAATAGAACTGTTTTCTGTCATGACTTTCCGTTCTTTTTTTTGGACCCGAATAGGGTAGTCATTGCAGAGAGGGACCAACATGGATAATTATCTGCAGGAATATTTCCCTATACTTGTTTTTCTCGGAATTGCATTAAGTATAGCCGGAGCTATCGTATTGGGCTCGCTAATTATCGTCCCTCAAAAACCGGATATTGAGAAAAATTCTTCTTATGAATGTGGATTTGAAGCATTTGACAATGCTAGAAACAAATTTGATGTAAGATTTTATCTGGTCGCAATATTGTTCATTATCTTTGATCTGGAAGTAGCATTCCTATTTCCCTGGGCAATCTCGCTTGGTGAAATTGGTGTATTTGGATTTTGGTCCATGATAATTTTCCTAATAGTCTTAACAATTGGCTTTATTTACGAATGGCGTCAGGGAGCGTTGGAATGGGAGTAATGGAAGAGAAAAAAAATTCTTCAGATATTCAGTCTGATGAAGCCAAAGCGAAAATGATGAAAAAAGTAGCAAGCGAGCTCCATGAAAAGGGATTTTTTGTCTCCAGTGTAGATACCCTCGTTAACTGGGCGCGCACTGGGTCTCTTTGGCCCATGACATTTGGACTCGCCTGCTGTGCAATTGAAATGATGCATGCGTATGTTAGTCGCTATGACCTGGACAGGTTTGGCGTGGTTCCTAGGGCAAGCCCACGTCAATCGGATGTAATTATTGTCGCTGGTACATTAACCAACAAGATGGCCCCCGCATTTCGAAAAGTGTACGACCAAATGGCAGAGCCCAGGTATGTAATTTCTATGGGTTCGTGTGCTAATGGAGGGGGGTACTACCACTATTCATATTCAGTCGTACGTGGTTGTGATCGAATAGTGCCTGTTGATATCTATGTGCCTGGATGCCCTCCAACTGCAGAAGCTCTGGTTTATGGTATTCTCCAGTTACAAAAGAAAATAAAACGTACAGGAACATTATTCCGTTAACCAATAGATAGATTACTTGGTAGTCACTTATATGACAGATAAAAGCCTACAGCACGAAAAGCTTGAAGATCTAGGTGCTCTTGTTCTCAATTCTCTTGAAGATGGAATAGTCAAAGCAAAAGCGATACGTCTTGGGGAATTGACTTTGGAAGTTGAAAGCGAATCCATAGTTGTTGTTTTAAAATTTCTTCGTGACGACCAGAATTGTCGTTTTAAGCAGCTTATCGACATATGCGGCATTGATTTTCCAGATGAAGACCCTCGGTTTGAGGTTGTGTATAACCTACTGAGTCTTGTCCATAACACTAGAATACGGCTTAAAGTCCGAACCAACTCTGACAATCCTGTTCCTTCGGCAACTAGCGTCTTTAGTTCTGCTTCCTGGTGGGAGCGAGAAGTATGGGATATGTTTGGTGTTACTTTTTCAAATCACCCTGACTTGCGGCGTTTACTAACAGATTATGGTTTTGAAGGCCACCCTTTGCGAAAAGACTTTCCGCTGACCGGGCACGTCGAGCTAAGGTACGATCAGAAAACCAGTCGCGTATCTTATGAACCTGTACAACTTCAACAAGAGTATCGAAACTTTGATTTCCTCAGCCCTTGGGAAGGGATGACAGGTTTGATTTCTGATACTACCCAAAATGACGGATCGAAAGAACCTGCAAAAAAGAGTAAAAGTTAATGGCAGAGTCTAAGATTAAGAATTTTAACCTCAATTTTGGCCCACAACATCCCGCAGCTCACGGTGTCTTGCGTCTAGTATTGGAAATGGACGGTGAAGTGGTCGAACGTGCTGACCCCCATATCGGACTGCTGCATCGTGGAACAGAGAAACTAATTGAAAACAAGAGCTACCTCCAAGCAGTCCCGTATTTTGACCGCTTGGACTATTCATCTCCTCAAAACCAGGAACATGCTTTTGCTCTTGCAGTAGAAAAACTTCTAGATATCGTTCCACCGCCCCGCGCAAAATCAATACGAATATTGTATGCAGAAATCGGACGACTGCTAAATCACCTTATGAATATTTGCGCCTTTGCTATGGACGTTGGAGCGATGACACCTATGTTGTGGGGGTTTGAACACCGGGAAATACTAATGGAGTTTTGTGAACGTGCCAGTGGAGCCAGAATGCATATGTCTTATTTCCGACCTGGCGGCGTTTCTATTGATTTACCCGAAGACCTAACGGATGATATCTATAATTGGTCTGAAACATTTGACCCTTTGTGCGATGACATCGAGAATCTTCTGACTGAAAATAGAATATTTAAACAACGGACTGTTGATATCGGTACCGTCAGTGCCGAGCAGGCTTTCGACTGGTGCTTTACAGGGTGCAACTTGAGGGCAAGTGGTATTGCCTGGGATCTTCGGAAAGCACAGCCATATGATGGGTATGAAAACTTTGATTTCCAGGTACCAGTAGGGAAAAATGGTGATTGTTATGATCGATATTTAGTACGAACGCTTGAAATGCGCGAGAGCAATAAAATTATAAAACAAGCAATTAATAATATGCCAGAAGGTCCCATAAAAACTGTAAATCATAAGATTTCACCTCCCTCGCGCAGCGATATGAAAAATTCGATGGAAGCATTAATTCATCATTTTAAATTGTATACTGAGGGCTTTCACGTACCCGCTGGCGAAACCTATACCGCCGTAGAAGCACCTAAGGGCGAATTTGGGGTTTATTTAGTTTCGGATGGGACAAATAAACCCTACCGGTGTAAAATTCGGGCTCCTGGATTTGCCCATTTGCAAGCAACAGAAATGATGTCTAAAGGACACATGCTTGCCGATCTTGTTGCTAATGTTGGCTCTATTGATATCGTTTTTGGAGAAATTGATCGATGAACGATGACAGTAAACAGGAACCAGCAAATTTTGAATTTACTAGAGAATTCCTAAAAACAGCACAATCACATATAAAAAAATATCCAAAAAACCGTCAGTCCAGCGCCGTTATGCCACTACTGGACCTGGCACAACGACAAAACGGTGGTTGGATACCAAAGCCTGCGATAAATTATGTAGCAAACCTCTTGGGTATGCCTTCTATCCGTGTGCTCGAAGTAGCAACGTTTTATACCATGTATAACTTGGAGCCTATCGGTCAGTTTCATGTACAAGTATGCACTAATCTTCCGTGCTGGCTAAGGGGATCGAATGATGTCCTCAATTCTTGCAAAAAATGTTTAGGCATTGAGACAGGGGAAACGACAGACGATAATTTGTTTACCTTGTCAGAAGTTGAATGCCTAGGCGCCTGCGTAAATGCTCCCATGATGCAAATTAACGACAACTATTATGAAGACTTAACATCCGAAACCACAGAAAATATTCTCTTCAATTTGAGAGAAGGGGCGGACGTAAAAACAGGCTCTCAAATAGGGCGTAATTCATGCGAGCCAATCAATGGACTCACCTCACTTCAGCACATGAAAAGCAATCTTATTGTAGAGGACGGATGATGCTTGAAGATAAAGATCGAATTTTTACTAATATATATGGTCTGAATGACCCATTTCTTAAAGGGGCACACTCTCGGGGAGATTGGAATAAAACAAAAAACATCATCGCTATTGGTAGTGATAAAATCATTGAACAAGTTAAAGAATCTGGGCTGCGTGGCAGAGGAGGAGCAGGGTTTTCTACTGGAATGAAATGGTCATTTATGCCTAAACCGGATAGCAAGCGACCGCATTATCTCGTTATAAACGCGGATGAAGGTGAACCGGGTACCTGTAAAGATAGAGAAATTATGCGCTCTGAACCACACAAGCTAATTGAAGGAGCATTAATTGCAAGTGTAGCAATTGGAGCCCATGCAGCCTACTGCTATGTCCGTGGTGAATTTTTCCGTGAAACAGAAATACTGCAACGCGCAGTTGATGAAGCTCGCAATGCTGGCCTAATAGGTAAAAATGCTTGCAACTCGGGATATAGATTTGAATTTCATATCCACCGTGGAATGGGTGCATATATTTGCGGAGAGGAATCTGCACTAATAGAAAGCTTAGAAGGCAAGAAAGGCCAACCACGTCTAAAACCGCCTTTCCCAGCAAGTGTAGGCCTTTGGGGTTGTCCCACGACTGTTAATAATGTGGAATCTATAGCAGTCGTCCCCACAATACTTCGCCGGGGTGCGAATTGGTTTTCAAATATAGGAAGGGCAAACAATACTGGAATTAAATTATTTAATATATCAGGCCATGTTAATACTCCATGCACGGTCGAAGAAGCCATGGGAATACCGCTACGTGAACTTATAGAAAAGCATGCTGGAGGCGTAATAGGTGGATGGAACAACCTCTTGGCAATTATTCCAGGGGGAGCTTCGGTTCCAGTCCTTACACGCGTTCTAAGTGAAAAAGCACTTATGGATTTCGACAGCTTGAACGAATTACAGTCTGGCCTGGGAACTGCTGGCGTAATGGTTATGGATAAATCTACCGATATCCTCAAAGCGATCACTCGCCTTTCCTTGTTTTATAAACATGAAAGTTGTGGTCAGTGTACCCCGTGCCGCGAAGGTACGGGTTGGATGTGGCGAATGATGGAACGAATATGCCAAGGTAATGCAAAACTCGAAGAAATTGATAGATTAGGAGAGGTAACGAAACAAATTGAGGGACACACAATTTGTGCATTGGGCGATGCTGCGGCTTGGCCAATTCAGGGATTAATTCGCCATTTTCGCCCTGAAATGGAAAAACGTATTAGAAACTTTAAATCAACTCAATTCAGGACAGCGTAGGCACGGTTGCAATGGTAAACATGATAATCGATGGTAAAGAAGTTTCGGTTGATCCAGGCATGACTGTTCTTCAGGCATGTGAACAAATTGGAATTGAAATTCCCCGGTTTTGTTATCACGAAAGACTATCCGTGGCTGGAAATTGTCGCATGTGCCTTGTGCAAATGGAAAAATCTCCAAAACCAATAGCATCATGTGCCATGCCGGTAGGTGAGGGAATGACAATCCATACGAATACCCCGGAAGTTGAAGCCATGCGCAAAAGTGTAATGGAATTTCTTCTCTTAAATCACCCATTGGATTGCCCCATATGCGACCAGGGAGGCGAGTGCGACCTGCAGGACCAGTCAATAGCATATGGAATCGACCATTCTCGGTATCAAGAAAGAAAAAGATCTGTAACTGATAAACATATGGGACCCTTAATCTCAACGACTATGACGCGCTGTATTCACTGTACAAGGTGTGTGCGTTTTGCAACAGAAATAGCAGGAGTTCCCGATTTAGGACTCTTGGGGCGGGGAGAAAATGCAGAAATAACAACCTATCTGGAAAAAGCTTTGAATTCAGAATTATCTGGGAATGTTATCGACCTATGCCCAGTTGGTGCCTTAACCTCAAAACCATACGCTTTTATAGCGCGCCCTTGGGAGCTTAAAAGCATTGAAACCATTGATGTCATGGATGCTATTGGCTCAAATATTCGGGTAGATGTTAGGGGTGCTGAAGTTTTAAGGGTTTTACCCATATTAAATGAGGATATCAATGAGGAGTGGATTTCTGATAAAACACGGTTTGCCTGTGACGCTTTAAGCTACCAAAGGCTAGATCGTCCTTATATCCGAAAAAATGGACGATTAAAGGAAGCGACGTGGAATGAGGCATTCAACACAATTGCAGCGACACTTAAAAAGGTTAACGGACCCGATATTGCAGCGCTAGCAGGTGATCTAGCTGACTGTGAATCGATGATTGCCCTAAAAATGTTGATTCAGAACCTTGGTTCAGAAAATATTGATTGCCGTCAAGATTGTGCACGATTAGACCCTACTGTTCGCTCTAGCTATTTATTCAATTCTGCCTTGGCTGGCATTGACCAAACCGATGCAATACTCCTGATTGGCTGCAATCCGCGCTGGGAAGCTGCTGTACTAAATGCTCGGATTCGAAAGCGTTATCTAGAATCTGGGATACCAATTGGCGTTATTGGGGAAAAATCAGATTTAAATTATGAAATCATGCATTTAGGTGACGATGTTAATGTATTGCATGATATTTTAGCAAAAAAAGGGAGATTTTCTAAAATACTTAGATCAGCATCCCGGCCAATGATAATTATAGGGCAGGGTGCACTTGCTCGTGGCGATGGTCACGCTATTCTAGGCCTTACCAGAAAAATCACTGAATTGTACAAAATAGTTGATAACAACCGAGGGTGGAATGGCTTCAATATGCTGCATACAGCGGCCAGCCGAGTTGGGGGCCTTGACCTGGGTTTCGTTCCAGGTCCAAATTGCCGTGATACGGAAGCTATCCTTGATGGAGCTTCACAAGGCTCAATTAAATTAGTTTATTTGTTAGGTGCTGATGAAATTAATATGGAACGACTAGGTAATGCCTTTGTCATTTATCAAGGTCATCACGGTGATACAGGCGCTAATCGCGCTGACGTCATTTTGCCCGGAGCAGCTTACACTGAAAAAAATGCAACTTATGTGAATACCGAAGGCCGCGTTCAACGTGCGTATCAAGCGGTATTCCCTCCGGGTGAAGCCAAGGAAGACTGGCGCATCATACGAGCATTATCCGAAATCATCGGGAAAAAATTGGAATTTGACAGCCTTGCTCAAGTTCGTGCAGCTCTGGTTGAAGCAAATCCAAATTTTTTAAACGTCGGAACCATGTCTCCTGCTGCTTGGAATAAATTCGGCATTGATGGTGAAATCACTGACATGACATTAAGCTCACATATCAAGAATTTTTATATGACAGATCCGATTAGTCGGGCTTCAATTACAATGGCAAACTGCTCTAAAGCCTTTGCAAACAATCATTTTGAAAAGATAACAAACAATGGCTGAAATTTGGACCAATTACGGTTGGCCATTGACTTGGATCATCCTTAAAATCTTTATGATTATAGTGCCACTAATGATCTCTGTAGCTTATCTCACTCTTTTTGAACGTAAGGTTATAGGGGCAATGCACCTTCGAAAGGGGCCAAACGTTGTAGGACCTTTCGGATTGTTGCAACCAATTGCCGATGGATTAAAGCTATTTTTTAAAGAAACCGTCATCCCAACCGGTTCAAATACCATAGTATTTGTTTTGGCTCCGATTGTAACTTTTGTCCTAGCTTTATTAGCATGGTCGGTTATTCCTGTAGGGGCCGGGTTAGTATTAGCGGACATAAATGTGGGTATTCTGTTCTTGTTTGCTATCTCGTCGCTAGGCGTTTACGGGGTTCTAATGGCAGGATGGGCATCAAATTCAAGATATGCCTTTCTTGGCGCATTACGTTCTGCTGCACAAATGGTGTCATATGAGGTATCCATGGGTTTCGTAATTGTCACGGTACTGATGTGCGTTGGATCGCTTAATTTATCCGATATTGTTGAAGCTCAAAGGACTGTCTGGTTTGTTTTTCCGTTGCTACCTATGGCAATAATTTTCTTTGTTTCAACGCTCGCGGAAACTAACCGACATCCTTTTGACCTTCCAGAAGCAGAAGCCGAATTAGTGGCAGGCTACAATGTAGAATATTCGTCAATGACGTTTGCTTTATTTTTCCTGGGTGAATACGCCAATATGATTTTAATGTCGGCAATGACGGTAATCCTTTTTCTTGGAGGTTGGTTACCTCCCTTTAATCTATCAATTTTTAATTTGATTCCTGGTCCTATTTGGTTTGCTGCAAAAATAAGTCTATGTTTGTTTGTATTTGTATGGGTGAGAGCAACACTTCCTCGTTATAGATACGATCAGTTGATGCGACTTGGCTGGAAGGTATTTCTTCCGATATCAATTGGAGCAGTAGCAGTTATTGGTGGTGTTTTAGTAGCATCTAATATTCTTCCTCTTAATAACACTGGATAGCAAAGAGCATATTATGAGTTATTTGATTCGAGCCATTCGCACAATTTTCCTAACTGAAATGCTATCGGGATTATTCCTTACATTGCGTTATATGTTTCGAAAAAAAGTAACCTTAAACTACCCGTTTGAGAAAGGCCCACTTAGTCGACGTTTTAGAGGGGAACATGCGTTAAGACGTTATCCGAGTGGCGAAGAACGTTGCATTGCCTGTAAACTTTGCGAAGCAATTTGTCCGGCCCAGGCAATCACAATTGAGGCAGAACCTCGGGCAGATGGAAGTCGACGGGCTACTCGATATGATATAGACATGGTTAAATGCATCTATTGTGGATTTTGTGAAGAAGCCTGCCCTGTCGATGCCATCGTTGAAGGCCCTAACTTTGAGTTTGCAACAGAAACTCGCGATGAGTTGATTTATGATAAAGAAAAACTTCTAGAAAATGGCGATCGATGGGAAACTGAACTCGCTGCACGACTCGAAGCAGAGGCTCAATACCGTTAAGAGAAAATTTTATGATTTTAGAAGCACTTGCCTTTTATGTTTTTTCGGGAATTCTGGTTATTGCCAGTCTACTTGTGATATCGGCAAGAAACCCCGTGCATTCTGTCTTATACTTAATTCTTGCATTCTTTAATGCAGCCGGGCTCTTTGTCCTACTAGGAGCCGAATTCTTAGCGATGATCTTAGTGATCGTGTACGTTGGTGCCGTAGCTGTATTATTTATGTTTGTTGTCATGATGCTGGACATTGGCCCTACTGAACTTCAGCAAGGCTTTCTGCATTATCTCCCTACTGGGGGCTTGATTGGAATTATCTTACTTATTGAATTATTAATCATATTAGGTGGGTGGCATTTTTCTCCTGAGTTAGCCAAAACAGTAGGAGCGCCAATACCCCCTCTGACTAAAGAAACCAATACGCACGCTATTGGGGCTGTTCTATATACGCGATACATTTACCTATTTCAAAGCGCTGGAATTATTCTTCTAATCTCCATGGTAGGAGCCATTGTTCTCACACATAGACGTCGACAGGATGTTCGTACCCAAAAGATCAGTAGCCAGGTAAACCGTCATCCTAGAAAAACGGTTGAGTTGCAAAACGTAGAAATTGATAAAGGTATCTAATGTTTGAAATAGGTCTTTCAAATTACCTTAGTGTCGCGGCTATCCTTTTTACCTTAGGAATCTTAGGGATATTCCTAAATAGAAAGAATGTAATCATTATTTTAATGTCTGTAGAATTAATGCTTTTAGCTATAAATATTAACTTAGTCGCTTTTTCATCCTTTCTTAATGACCTGACTGGCCAGATATTTGCCCTTTTAGTTCTAACGGTGGCTGCCGCTGAAGCTGCCATAGGGTTAGCTATTCTTGTCGTATTTTTTCGTAACAAAGGAACGATCGCGGTCAAAGATATTAATCTGATGAAAGGTTGATCAAAAATATGGTCGACGCACTTGTTGTTTTTTTACCACTCATAGGTTCCAGTGTTGCTGGCCTTTGTGCGTTAGCATCCAATTCCTCGAACAAAGATCAACAAAGAAAAATTGAGATAGCTTCACAATTGATAACGTGCGGGGCCTTGCTGGTTTCAATGGCATTAGCTTGGTTTATATTTTTTTCTATTACTAAAGAAGGCCTCTTGCGGGTAACTGAAATAAGTAATTGGATATCCTCGGGTTCGTTTGAAGTATCCTGGTCCTTAAGAGTTGATAGCTTAACTGCTATAATGATGGTCTTAGTAACAACTGTATCAGCAATGGTTCATATTTATTCGATTGGATACATGAAAAAAGACCCCTCAATACCTCGTTTTATGTGTTATTTAAGCCTTTTCACCTTCTTCATGCTAGTTCTGGTCAGTGCGGACAACTTAATTCAGTTATTTTTTGGATGGGAAGGTGTAGGTTTAGCATCATATTTACTGATCGGCTTCTGGTACTATAAACCATCGGCAAATGCAGCTGCTATTAAAGCATTTATCGTAAACCGGGTAGGCGATTTTGGGTTTGCACTTGGTATTTTTTCCATATTTGTCGTCTTCGATACTGTTCATTTTGATACCATATTCCAATCCGTCCCGGCAAAAAATACTTATATGATCGAAATTTTTGGCGGCGAATTTCATGCATTGACAGTCATCTGCCTACTACTTTTTGTTGGGGCTATGGGAAAATCAGCACAATTAGGCCTCCACACATGGTTACCTGATGCTATGGAGGGGCCAACTCCAGTCTCTGCTTTGATTCATGCAGCTACAATGGTAACTGCCGGTATATTTATGGTAGCTAGATTATCCCCAATATTTGAATTCTCTGAAACAGCCCTTGCCGTTGTTACCATAGTAGGTGCAACAACTACGATTTTCGCAGCAACTGTAGCCTGCACCCAATTTGATCTGAAAAGAATAGTGGCATACTCTACCTGCTCACAACTAGGCTATATGTTCTTTGCATGCGGTGTCTCGGCCTATTCAGCCGGAATATTTCATTTACTCACTCACGGATTTTTCAAGGCCGTACTGTTTCTCGGTGCAGGTTCTGTTATACATGCTATGTCTGATGAACAAGATATACGGAAAATGGGAGGAATATGGAAACTGATACCTATTACCTACGTATTAATGTGGATAGGGTCACTGGCACTTGCAGGACTTCCCCCATTTGCCGGATATTTCTCAAAAGACATTGTCCTTGAATCAGCATGGGCCGCCGATACTAGTTTTGGCTACTACGCATTTTGGATGGGTATACTGGCTGCAATGCTTACAGCTTTTTATTCTTGGCGTTTGATATTTATCACTTTCCACGGAAAATCTAGAGCGGATGAAAAAGTTGTGGCTCATATACATGAGAGCCCATCAACAATGATTGGTCCGATAATAGTTTTAGCTGTCGGCGCTATTTTCTCCGGATATCTTTTTTATTCAAACTTTGTTGGCCATGATGCAATTAATTTTTGGGGGCAATCCATAACAATTTTAGATACCCATCAAGCAATTAACAAAGCCCATCTCGTACCTTCCTGGGTTAAAAATTTGCCCTTAAATGTTGCAATACTAGGGATATTTATTGCGTATTTGATGTACATATGGCGCCCTAACCTTCCAACAATTTTAGCGGGAAAATTCCGATGGCTCCACTTATTCTTCTACAATAAATGGTATTGGGATGAGCTTTATACTTTACTTTTTGTTCGCCCCGCAATGCGGTTGGGGTGGAATTTATGGAAAATTGGGGATGGCTTATTAATAGATGGAATCGGGCCAGATGGGATATCATCAGCGGTAAAAAGAATTGCAAAACGGGTGGCTGCTTTTCAAACTGGGTACCTCTATCATTATGCATTTACCATGCTAGCTGGATTGGTAGTGTTAATTTCATCTTATATTTTTGTTCGAGGAGGATAACGAGAGCCTTTGTCCGAATTCCCCTTACTCTCAATTTTGATTTTTTTACCCCTCGTGGGAGCAGTTTTTATTTTGTCAATACAAGGGAAAGTTGAAATCGTCGCTAGAAATTCCCGGTATGTTGCTCTCTGGACAGCAAGTGCTAACTTCCTTTTATCTCTGGTGCTGTGGTTTAATTTTGATAAAAGCACCCCAAAATTTCAATTTGTCGAATACGCTATGTGGATGCCAAACCTCGGAATTGGATACCATGTTGGAGTGGATGGGATTTCCATTCTTTTTGTAATATTAACAACGGTTTTAACTCCTATCTGCGTGTTGGCAAGTTGGGAATCTATCAATAGTCGCGTAAAAGAATACATGGTCTGTTTCCTTGTCTTAGAAACATTTATGGTAGGGATGTTTTGTGCACTAGACTTGATCCTGTTTTATACGTTTTTTGAAGCTGTGTTAATCCCCATGTTCATTATAATAGGAGTGTGGGGAGGAAACCGAAGAATTTATGCTGCATTCAAACTTTTTCTCTATACTCTTTTGGGTTCAGTACTAATGTTACTAGCCATGATAACGATGTATGTCGACGCGGGGACAACCAATATCATCAAATTATTAGACCATTCGTTTCCGTTCGCGATGCAAACTTGGATCTGGCTTGCCTTCCTCGCATCTTTTGCTGTCAAGGTCCCCATGTGGCCGGTACACACCTGGCTTCCTGATGCACATGTCGAAGCGCCAACCGCGGGTTCAGTAATCCTTGCTGGGGTTCTGTTGAAATTTGGGGGATACGGATTCTTGCGCTTTTCATTACCAATGATGCCTGATGCAAGTTTAATGTTCACCCCAATTATCTTTTCACTTTCGGTCATTGCCGTAGTTTATACATCGTTAGTTGCACTTGCCCAGGAAGACGTAAAAAAGTTGATCGCCTACTCTTCCATAGCACATATGGGTTTTGTGACGGCAGGGGTGTTTTCAATGACTGTCCAAGGAGTTGAAGGGGCGATATATCAAATGCTTAGTCACGGGGTAGTATCGGCTGCCTTGTTCTTAATCGTTGGTGTAATTTATGATCGAATTCATACGAGAGAAATCAATGCCTATGGTGGCCTCGTAAATCGCATGCCTTTCTACTCGTTGATATTTATGATCTTTCTGTTAGCGTCGATAGGACTTCCTGGCACTGGAGGATTTATCGGCGAAATTCTAGTCTTGCTTGGAGTTTTCAAGGTTAATATTTGGGTTGCGATATTTTTAGCAACTGGCGTAATTTTAGGAGCTGCCTATATGTTGTATCTCTACAAAAGACTAATATTTGGCACCCTCACTAAAAAAAGACTTTTGAAAATAATTGATTTATCCCCTCGAGAAATAGCGGTTTTTTCTCCCTTGCTGATTGTTACCATTTGGATGGGGATCTATCCAAATTCTTTCCTCAATTTTATGCATGTTTCCGTTGCAAATCTCTTACAAAAGGTCCAAACATCTCTCGCAAAATCAAGTGTTATTTATTTAGCCGGTGGTTAAGGAATATTCCATATGAGCGAAGATGCCATTCCCAATCTTATACCGGTATTACCAGAACTTTTTTTGTTATGTACTATTTTGGCAACTTTAATGCTTGGTACCTTCCAAAGAGAAGAGCAAAACGAAACCCGACGATCTGTTAGCCAAACAGTTTCCTTGCTTTCAATTGGGAGCCTGACGTTAACCCTGCTATTACTGTTTATGTTATCTAGTTCAAGGGTGACAATATTTGCCGACATGTTTATTACGGATGAATATGCGGTCTATCTCAAGTCACTAATATTGGTAGGTGCTATTTCCTCTATTGTACTTTCTCAAACTTTTTTTGAGCGCCATAACACAGCTCGTTTTGAATATCCAATCTTTATAGCATTTGCCTCCCTCGGAATGATGTTAATGGTATCAGCGAACGATCTGATTGCACTCTACATTGGCATAGAGATGCAAAGCTTGTCACTATATGTTATTGCAGCATTCCACAGGGATGATACCAGATCAAGCGAAGCAGGTTTAAAATATTTTGTTCTTGGGGCGGTGGCCTCTGGACTGCTGCTTTATGGATGTTCTTTGATTTACGGTTTTTCAGCTACGAATCGGTTACCTTTATGTAAGGGTATCACCGGCTAATCTCTACTAAACATTACATCGAGACTGATCTGGG
>PBKU01000021.1 GCA_002722175.1 Magnetovibrio sp. | reverse complement strand
ATTCAAAACCTGTTTCTTACCCCCCCTATTGTTGAAAAGAGAAATATATTTAGAGTAATTAACGGTTGATATTGCCTTGAGAAATAAGTGTCAGAGCGACAAAATAAAGAATTTTGTGCTGCGCCAAGCATTGACGAGCGATAGTGCTGACATACTTGAGTGGCGAAATGATCGTGACTCGCGAAGTGCATCCATTGATCAGAAAAAAATTTCTCAATCTGACCATGAGCGTTGGTTCTGCCAGGTGCTGAAGGGCGGTGAGAAGCTTTGTTTTATCGGTGAAAATACTGATGGAAAGATTGGTATTGTAAGATTTGAGGCCGTTGGAAAGAAAGTTTGGGAAGTTAGCATCAACCTGAATCCAAAATTTCGCCATCTTGGGTGGGGTGAATTTCTTCTGGGCGAGGCTGGGCGCTATTTTCTTAACATGGATTCATCTCCACGTATTTTGCGTGCTACGGTGAAGGATGAGAACTTTGCGAGTAGAAGAATTTTTGAAAAATGCGGATACATATTTGACAGGAAAAGCGGTCGAAATTTGTTTTTTCAGTATGTGGGTAAACGTGGGTAAACTTGAGCTGTTAGGTCTTGGTTGGTGTTGAGGAAGAAGTTTCTCACAGGTGTCCCGGGATCAATGGAATAAAAAATGGATGCAGACTTTGAGATTGACGGGCGGAAGGTAGGACCTGAGGAGCCAGTGTATGTAGTTGCAGAACTTTCGGCAAATCATGGGCAGAATTATGATCGCGCAAGAGATTCTGTTAAGGCAGCTGCTGAGGCAGGTGCTGATGCGGTAAAGCTACAGACCTACACTGCAGATACATTAACAATTGATTGTGATAGGCCGGAATTCCATATTGGCAGTGGAACGATTTGGGATGGACGGACATTGTACAACCTCTACGAAGAGGCATTTACTCCCTGGGAATGGCAGCCGGAGCTTAGAAAGTATGCATTAGATCTCGGCATAGGGTGCTTCACTAGCCCATTTGACATTGGTGCAGTTGAATTTCTTGAGGCCAACGGTTTCCCTGCCTATAAGATAGCGTCTTTTGAGATAGTAGATTTGCCGCTGATTAATTGTGTTTCTAAAACAGACAAACCTGTAATCATTTCAACAGGGATGAGTACGTTAGAAGAAATTCAGGAAGCATTTGATGTGATCGCTATGTCAGGTGGAAAAAGGTTAGCGTTTTTGAAATGTACCAGTGCCTATCCATCACCACCCGAAGAAATGAATCTGCGAACAATTCCCGATTTGTCCAGTCGATTTGGTGTTCAGGTCGGGTTATCAGATCATACCTTAGGATCGACAACCGCTATCGCAGCAGTAGCCATGGGGGCGACCATACTTGAAAAACATTTTACTCTATCTCGTGCGTTAGGCGGACCCGACAGTAAATTTTCCCTGGAACCTGGGGAATTTAAAAAAATGGTTGAGGAAATTCGTGCCGTTGAACAAGCTATGGGTACTGTTAAATACTCAATTAGTGATACTGAACAGTCAGCGGTCAGATTTAGGCGCTCTTTGTTTGCAGTTAAAGATATTAAGGCGGGCGAGGTTTTGACGGATCAGAATATCCGATCAATTCGCCCAGCGGATGGGATGCATACTAGATACCTGCAAGAAGTTATTGGACGTACTGCAAAGGTTGATATTATGAAAGGCATGCCGTTAAATTGGTCGCTTATCGCGGATTAAAGTAATTCAATAGCTTTAGCTACACGATCTGCGCCTTTGCCATCACATATGGTCGCCGCAATTTTCGACATAGAAAGTTGTTTGTCAGGACTTTCTACAATTCGGGTCAATGATTCGGCTAGCCTGTTTTCAAAAGAGCTTTTTGCACACCCAATAAATTCAATAGCGCCCTTAAAATGAAGCGTCTGTGCCATTGTTTCTTGATTGAAGGCTGTTGTTAACACTAGACTTGGGAGTCCAAGGCAGCATCGTTCTAACGCAGAAACTCCGCAAGCACCGATGCAAATACTTGCAGAAGACAACAGATGTGTGAGGTCGGATTGGTTGGTGTGCAGGCTTGCACTTGGTATGTAGTCAAATATCATTTTTTTCAGGTCTGCGATGCTTGGAGCTTTATCACTGAGCACTATATCAACGTTGCTTTTCGGGCAAATGTCATGAACAATTGCTAAGATTTTGGGAGAGATGCATAAAGGATCTGTCAGACCCGGCATAACTAGAATTCTCGGAACTTGTGGTATTTCTTGTCGTTGCTTCAATACTTTTTTTCGGACTGATGCAAGGCGTGGGGGAAGGAGTGCGTAGTTCGGCCCGGTCAAAACCCTGGCGTGCGAAGGAACTATACCCCTGTAATCTTTCGTTAGACGTCCTGGGCCCTGATCGACAAGCAAATCACAATCATGTGGTTTATCAGCAAGATCATCGATGACGATAACACTTCTAAAAGCGTCTCTATAGACAGATTCAAATTTTATATCAATCTCATAATGGTCAATTACAAGAATATCGGTTGGCCTAATATCTTGGTAGGGAAGTTGAGTATGTTTTTCTTTGTAAATAACGGAGTGCTTGGACCCGTTTAGATGCGGAAAAACAACGAGTGTTTCTTTTGTAGTTACTAGGATGCAATGCCAACCGTTTGCATGCAACCTATCAGCAAGAGCAAGGCACCTTGAGATATGTCCGCCACCAATTTCAACAGATGCATCTGCACGAAATATAGCTTGTCGCTTCATAATTCAGTTTTCATTTCTTATAACTCTCCAAATGTTTTGGAAAAGAAGTTCTCTGGTGCATTTTTACCCATTTTGCGCGGCAATTTCTGCCGGGTAATACTATAGATAATATTTTCGAAAAGTGAAAATACATATAACTAATTGAAAAAAAAGAATTTTTTTATTCTGGGATGTTGGCCCAATGTTTGCTGATAAGGAGGGGAGCAATAGCGCTTTGAAGAAAGGTTAGATAATGGCACACAAGAATGTAGATATGCCGTGTAAAACAGGGCCAATGCCGGAACATGGTAGTGAAGCCGAAGCCTGGGCCCTGACAGAAGCAGGGCGGAGAATGAAGGTCGCACAAGAAGCAGGAAATCAGAGTGCCCTGCTTGCGGCTGTAAATTTAAACTGGCGTCTCTGGACAATATTTCAAGCCCAGCTTCTAGCTCCAGGGTGTGAAGTTCCAGCAGAAATTCGAAACAATATGATTTCTTTAAGTAATTTTATTGATAAAGTTTCGGTTCAGGTAATACGTGATATTGAAGGGCCCGAGTCGAAAACAACCGTTGATGGGCTTATTGAAATCAATCGTCAAATAGCGAGCGGCCTTCTAGGTTTAGCTTCAGATGAAGCTGATCTAGGTGACATTAATTATGCACCAATAGACTCACAGATGGAACGGGAGGAGGCGCAGAATGGCTGGTCCTGACATAAAACTATCAGCTTCGATTCGTTCAAACCTCTTATCTTTGCAAGATACCGCTGTTAAAGTCGGTATAACACAGCGACGCTTAGCAACAGGAATGGAAGTTGCAAGTGCAATCGATGACGCATCTGCTTATTTTCAGGCAAAGGCACTAAGCGATCGTGCATCTGATATAGGCGAGAAGAAAAGTCAGATTGACCAGGGAATTAGCACCCTCACAACCGCTCTTACAGCAATGGAGTCCATCGAGGCAATCCTAAAGCAGATGAAAGGTATTTTGTATAGTGCCAAGTCAGGGACTGCAGATGATCGGACCAATCTAAATGCGCAATTTGAAGAGTTGGCAGAACAGGTTAACAATCTTGCAAACGACGCCAGTTATCAGGGTTTAAACTTGGTCTCCGGGTCGTCTTTTTCCCTTACCGTCTCATTTTCTGAGAAAACTAACTCGACTTTGGCGGTCAGTGGCTTTAACGCTAACATCAGTGCTCTCACCGGATTATGGGGCGTATCAGCTGCTGGCATGGCGACAAATATTTCAAAATTCTCGGGTATGGGAATATCGGGCGGCTGGTCTTTGATTAGTGCAGCGACCGCTGTAACCGTTTTGGACGACGCGCTAAAAGCGTTTGACAGTGCCATTGGTGCTGTCAGATCAAATGCTAAGAAGCTCGGGTCAAATGTTGCATTATTGAAGGAACGTCTCGACTTCACAACTGATTATGTGTCCGGGTTGACAATAGGATCGGACAAATTGACGTTGGCTGACTTGAATGAAGAGGGAGCCAATCTGGTAGCATTGCAGACGCGCCAGGCTCTGGCAACTCAGGCACTAGCTTTTGCCGGCCAAGCTGAATCCGGTATCCTTCAGTTATTTCAGTAAGGTTGGATAGCATAAGCAGGGGAAGTTAGGGGTTTAATTTGATGTATGGTTTAGCATGAAGATTTGAGTGCTAGGTAATTGAGAAAAACAACAGTTAGGAAATATTATGGTAAACAGGTTCTTAACTATTGTTTACATAGAATAAGAGTACGTAGGGAATCGTTGTTAAGAGAGTAGTAAACGTTGAATGCGTGATTCTTAGAAACAGAAGTTAAATCGGAGGACGTTCAGAATGCCTGATCCTGATGTAAAACTATCATCTGCAATTCGTAACAATCTTCTTTCATTGCAGAGTACAGCGACGATGGTTGCCACAACGCAGTCCAGATTAGCAACTGGATTAAAAGTCTCCAGTGCCATCGATGATGCAAGCGCATATTTTCAGGCAAAGGCGTTGTCTGACCGGGCCGGCGATATTACCGAGAAAAAAAGTGAAATTGATCAGGGTATCAGTACCTTGACAACCGCTCTAACTGCGATGGAATCCATCGAGGCGATCCTGAAGCAGATGAAAGGCCTTTTGTATAGTGCTAAATCTGGCACGGCGGATGACCGGGCCAACCTAAACTCACAGTTTGAGGAATTAGGACAGCAAATTAATAACCTGGCGGAAGACTCTCACTATCAGGGGTTGAACCTGGTCAGTGGTTCCGCATTTTCCCTAACGGTATCATTCTCAGAAAAGACGGCAGCGACGCTTGCTGTCAGTGGTTTTAACGCGAATGTTAGCGCCATCACCGGCTTGTGGGGGGTCTCTGCTGCGGGGTTGGCTACAAATGTATCTAAATTCTCCGGTATGGGAATTTCCGGTGGCTGGTCATTAATCAGTGCCGCGACCGCTGTAACAGTATTAGATGATGCACTTAAAGCCTTTGATAGTGCTATTGGAGCTATCAGGTCCAATGCTAAAAAGCTGGGGTCAAACGTCGCATTGCTGAAAGAACGCCTTGATTTCACAATCAAGTATACATCGGGCTTAACAACCGGTGCAGATAAGCTAACGTTGGCTGACCTCAATCAAGAGGGTGCAAATCTGGTTGCATTGCAAACGCGGCAATCCCTAGCGACACAAGCTCTTGCGTTTGCCGGACAAGCTGAACAGTCTATTCTGCAACTGTTCGTTTAAGTCTAAAAGCCTGAATTCTAGATCAAATAAAGACATTGTTTCAGATTAGTAGCAGTGTTTTTTCAGGATAATTGTGCAGAAATTTTGCGGAACGTCTCAGTCGAACTCAGTACGCGTGAATTTCAAAAGGCTTTTAGTACATATTGATAAATGAGTTGTTAACCATTTTGCGTGTAGGTTTAACGTCAAGAAATGCGTTAACTGAATTATCAATAATTGACCGGAGTAGTGTCTGTAAACAAGGATCAAGAAATGCCATACGCGAATGCTCCAGCGTCCGGTGACCCTCGTAAGACAGAGGCCTGGGCCCTAACAGAGGCAGCAAGAAGAATGAAAGCTGCGCAAGATGAACCCGGGAATTTACAGAATTTTCTGGACACGCTGCGGTTGAACTGGCGTCTTTGGACTATATTTCAGGCTGAGTTATCTTCACCAGAATCTCCGGTGCCTGCTTCCATTCGTCAGAACATGTTGTCTTTATGTAATTATGTTGATCGCGTTACCGTGGATCTAATTGCGGCTGGGACCTCGGCAAATGTAGAGAAAGCAAATCCGTTAATTAACATCAACCGGCAACTCGCGAGAGGCTTACTTGGCATGGCGTCAGATGACGAGGAGGTAGGCAGTTCGGAGGATCTAAACACAGACTCAATTGCTGAGCCAAATTCCCCTGATTCAGTTGATGAAAAAATTTAAGCATAAATAGAGAATAGGAAGCGGGCATGGTAGAACACGCTGCAGTTGTAGATATTCCTCAAGACCAGGATAAAGGAAATCAGCTTCTTCTCGAACTAAAACAATTAATGAATGCGGCTGCAGACCTAGAGACGGTAATTGAGGTCATAGAAAAGGCAGGAAAGGTTCCAGAGCTAACCGTTATAGCATCCCAAACCCTCGCTATTGTGGCAATTAGCATGGGTAACTTTGCTCAAGCGGCACACCTCCTAAAGAATGTAGAAAACCATCCTGATGGAAGTACAGACGGTTTTGAATTGCTTGCAATTATATATGCGACTGCTGGAAAACTTGAAGACTCATTATTTTATGGAAAACTTTCGACCGCAAAGCCGCCTGATGAAAAATTAATTTCTTTGCTGCCAGCAAATAGGCCGACATTCCCGGAAGCTTTTAACAATATTCAGGAAAGACCATTTTTTGAAGCAGGAAAGCGCCTTATAGCATCCGGACAATTCGAAAATGCAATTATAAATTTAGAACAGCATCTGTATTTTTTTCAAAACGATTATGAAGCCTTGGATCAGATGGCACTTGCACTGCAGGGTAGCAATAAGACTTTTGATGCCGTTGGATATCTTCGCGTTTTGCGTGAAACTTATCCTGAGAATGCCGATTATGCGAGCAGATTAGGGCGGGCTTTGTTTGTTACTGGTCAACATGAAGAAGGGATCACTTGTCATCTTGAGGCTCAGACTTCAGGGTGCAGTGACCAGGAAGACCTAGCAATCTCTTGTGCCTATTTGCGGGATTTAGATTACATCTTTGACGGTTCAACCTCTACTAAAAAAAGCTTACTCAAACAGGTCACGGGAATATTAAAGAAAGACATTGATGTTCAATTAGAAAATGAATTTCAACCTGGGAAAAAAATACTAACGGTAGGTTATGTCCTTGGTAGGCTGCCGTCAGATGATGATATGACGATGCTAGGGAAAGTCATTGCTAGACATGATCGAGGAAAAATTAGAACAGTAGGCATTGGTCTTGGTGATCTAAATGAAGATCGTAACAATGCGTTTAAGACGGCATGTGACTGGTGGATTAATGCTCGAGATATTGACAAATATACGTTAGCTGCAATTTTACGAGGAGAAAATCTCGACGTGTTAGTTGATATATCTGGTATAGGGGAACCGGGGCTGCTGTCTACAAAAAGTCTTCGATCAGCGCCAGTTCAGCTAGATTGGCGGTTAGGTATAGGGAACTCTATCGTTGAATTAGGATATGATGGGGAATTAACGGACATACGTGAAGGCGGAAACAGAGAAGGGTTTCGGGTCTTGGGCGGTCTTTATTCGTTTACTCCTCCTGCTGCGTCTCCAGTTGAAACTTGCCCATCCAAGAGCAATGGTTTCGTGACTTTTGGGGCAGAAGTAGATCTTGTTGAGTTAAATAGAGAAACACTTGACGTTTGGGGCTCTGTATTGCTTTCGGTTCCGAAATCTCGTTTGCTATTATTTGGTAATGAGCTTACTCATCCACTTGCTGTTGAGTCCTTAATCAGTAAATTTGATAACTCTGAGATAGCTGCCCAGATTGAAATTTGTGAAGAGAGCAGTCGGGCGAGTTTTCTGCGTGAGATCGATATACTAGTTACGGCCTTCCCATACTGTCGTCCGTATTGCCCAGCTGAAGCCTTATTTAGCGGAATACCAGTGATTTCGATGAGAATGGTGAATCGAGTTTGTCAAGATACGGCAAATTTACTACAGCGGCTTGGGTTTGCTCAAAAAATGGTAGCAGCTAATGCTGAGGAATATATAGCGTTAGCTGGAGATTGGGGTAAAAACACTGATCTGAGGTCTGCATTCCGGTCTGATGAGACCCAAGCAATTCGAGAAAGCGGTGTGTTTGACTTAAAAGTTATCACTCGCGATCTTGAAAAGATTTACTTCCAGGCATATGAGGCGGCGGTTGACAGAGGTGTTAAGAAGTGACCGATGAAAATTTATTTGAAAAAAATGCAGCTTATTTTATTGATGCCTTTCCTGCAGTAGCAGACACCGTCAAGAAACATTCAAATCCATATTCAAAAATTGTAATGGAAAAAGGCCATGCAATTGACGTTGATCTAGGTACAAGTCGACTTTACAAGGTTCCAGTCAACCAATTCGTTAATGCTCAAATTAAAGAGTTTATGGCAAAACCAGAGCGTATTGTTTTGAACGGACCAGAGGGAGCGTATCTGGCGAGCGGGGTATCGATTTGGGCTATGAAGTTCATGCAAGAATACCTTACTGTACAAAAAAAGATCGAAAAAGTACCACCTAATCCGGCAGGTTATGTTGGATACCTTATTATTGTTGGCCTGGGGCTCGGTGTCCATTTGGAAAAAATAGTCCAAAAAACAGCTCCGCGTCACATAATCATAAGCGAACCGGTTGGGGAATTCGTTCGGCATTCAATGAATGTAGTAGATTGGAAGAAGTTAATTAGAAAGTGGGAAAAAGCTGGCCGTACTGTACATTTCGTTCTAGGTGATAACCCGGATTCAGTAGTTGAGGAAATAATAGGAGTGATACGCGGTTTTGGAGTCCCATTGATAGATGGATCCTATTTTTTTATGCATTATAATAGTGCAGTGAACCACCAGATTTTGTTCCGGTTTCGCGAAAAAATTCCGTTTGAAGTTGTATCTCGGGGGTTTTTCGAGGATGAAATTATTATGATTGAAAATGCCGCCGGCAATCTGATCTATAATGATTTTCAGTTTCTGGATGGAAATCCGTGTATGCGACGTGAGGAACCTGCTTTTATTGTTGCATCGGGGCCGTCTATTGATAACTGCATTGAGACTATTAAGAAGTGGGAAGATCGAGCAGTCATTTTTTCGTCTGGTTCATCACTTCAGATCTTGCTGCATCATGGGATAATTCCAGACTACCACGTGGAGCTTGAAAACGTCCCTGAGGTCGTTGATATGCTGGAACATATTCTTGACTTGAATAGAGAAAAATTTCCGAGCGGTAAGTTTGATGATATTAAATTAATAGCATCACTGACGGTAAACGCCAAAGTGCTCCCAATGTTTGATAGCGGCTATCTATTTTTTAGAGACAGTGTTAGCTCAAGTTATGTTTTTGGAGATGGGTTTCGGGTCCTGAAGGGAATAGCGCCAAATGTTTCCAATACATCTCTCGGAGTGGCTGCTGTTATGGGGTTTTACAATGTTTATTTTTTTGGCGCCGATTGCGGTTACCGTAGCAGGAACTACCATCACTCAAAAAATACGGCATATTACACTTCCGAGGAGTTTGGAGGTGGGAGAGGGAGTACAGAACTAGAAAAACCGTCTGCTTATACCTACCCAGGTAATTTTGGGGGGATAGTGCACACTGATTTATTGCTTGATTGGAACCGTCAATTGTTAGAACAAATGCTGCGTATCTATAGAATGAGCGCCTATAATTGCAGCGATGGGGTAAGGATCGAAGGCGCCCGGCCAATGCTACCCGAAACATGCAAACTTGATAGTGATATTTTAGATAAGAAGTTTTTGACAGGCGCTATCACTAAGAGCTTACCATTGTGGCGGGCAAGGGAGTTTTTTGAAACCCATGAAATAAGTAAGCATATTCGCGAAATAAAAGAGCTTTATCGTGACTATAACGGTTTTATGAAAGAGATAATATCAGATTGTGACGATTTTGAGCCATTTTATAAAAATTTGATAGATTTTATAGAGGAAAAGGATCAAGCGTATTCTGGTGTTCAACGATTGATCGCGGGGTCAGCATCAGCAATTCCAAAAGTGGCTTTGTTTTACGTAAATCGTTTAGAAGATGAAAAGGATCGGACAGACGCTTTAAGGGCATTTTTGAAAGAATTTATGCGTATTATTGACGAGATGTTTGAGCAAACATTCCAACTTTTTCTAAAGATTTCGGAACAAGACTTAAACCTCGCAATCGAGCCACATCTGCAAGATTGGAAAAAAATTAAGAAATAAGGTTCAATGGGCAGTGATGGGAAGATAAAATTTTATCTATAGGCTGTAGGTAGGAATATCGGTTTCTCTAGGTGGAAAATTGTTATGTTTGATTTTCTTGATACTAGCGCGAAAAAGGCCTTTGACGGGAAATCAGTTCTTGTTACGGGCGGGACAGGCTCTTTTGGCCGTCAATTTGTAAGAACTATTCTCCAAGTGTCGTCACCAAATCGATTAATTGTTTTGTCACGTGACGAGCAAAAACATTTTGCGATGGCGCAAGAATTAAGTGATAGTGAATTTCCTGCGTTACGCTATTTTCTTGGGGATGTGCGTGACCGTGATCGCCTCGAGTTATCGATGCGAGGAGTCGATATCGTTGTACATGCGGCCGCCCAAAAGCATGTTCCGCTAGCGGAGTATAATCCTACAGAGTGCGTGCATACAAACATCTTAGGATCTGAGAACGTCGTTCGAGCGGCAATGCAATCAGGGGTCAAGAAGGTTTTAGCGTTGTCGACCGACAAGGCCGTGAATCCTATTAATCTCTACGGTGCAACAAAACTAGCAAGCGAGAAGATATTTGTTGCAGCCAATAATTTAAGTGGGATGGACGGGACTCGCTTTTCTGTGGTGCGCTATGGTAATGTTGTTGGCTCTAACGGTAGCGTGATCCCGCACTTTCAGGCGCTTATAGATCAGGGGTATGATAATTTACCGATTACCGATGAACGAATGACAAGATTCTGGATTACACTTCAACAAGGTGCAAATTTTGTTATCTCGTCGATTGCCCAGATGGTTGGCGGGGAGGTCTTTGTACCAAAAATTCCAAGTATGAAGTTAGTCGATTTAGCAAGAGTATTGGCCCCAAACCTCTCTCATAGCTTGATTGGAATTCGCCCAGGTGAAAAGCTCCACGAAACATTGGTGTCTTTTGCTGAAGGAATTAACACCCTTGAGTTTGAAGATAGGTATGTTATTGAACCCTCTTTTGCTTTTTGGGAGCAACGTAATTTGCCAAAGCCTGGGGTGTTGGTTCAGGAAAATTTTGAATATGCAAGTGACACAAGTGCATTCCAGCTAACAGCAGATGATTTAAAGAATATGCTCTCAGAGCTTCCAAAATGAATAAACCTTGCTCTGATATACTGCCATATGGTCGCCACAGTCTTGATAATGATGATATTAATGCGGTTGTTGATGTGCTGCGAGGTGACTGGTTAACAACGGGCCCAAAAATAGAACAATTTGAACAAGCTCTTGCAACAACAGTGAATGCGAAGGAGGCCGTTGTCTGTTCATCGGGAACTACGGCGCTACATCTTGCCGTGTTAGGTGCCGAGTGCGCTTCTGGCGATGCAATTATTGTTCCGGCACAAACCTTTCTTGCGACTGCTAACGCTTGCCGATACGCCGGTGCTGAGGTGGTTTTCGCAGACGTTGACCCTGAAACCGGACTTATGACCACCAGTACGTTAGAAAAAGCTATTAATCAAAACAGGAAGAAATACCGTATTCGTGCAATATTTGCTGTTCATTTAGGAGGTCAGGGTGCTGATCTGGAGGCTCTTTCGAGCATAGCTTACAGGGAGAGGGTCCCTTTACTAGAAGATGCATGCCATGCTTTAGGAGGAGAGACAAGAACAAGTATCATTGGAGATTGTAGGTTTTCTCGAATGGCAGCATTTTCCTTCCATCCTTTAAAAACGATTTGCATGGGTGAGGGGGGAGCATTAACCCTGAACGATACGAAAACTGCAGATAGGCTTCGCAGTCTTAAAAGCCATGGCATGAATCGTGATGCGGAAAAATTAGAAAATACTGACTTGGCATTTGCCCCAAATGGAGAACAAAATCTTTGGTATTATGAAATGTCTGAATTGGGCTATAACTTCCGTGCTACAGATTTCCAATGTGCACTTGGATTAAATCAATTAACTAAGCTCAAAGTCTTTTTATCTAAACGACAAAAATTAATAGAGCAATATCGGAAGTGTTTGGAGCCATTGGATCCGTTGGTCAAAATACGAAAAGAGATAACAGGTGGTAGGTCCGCCAACCATTTAGCAGTTGTTCATATTGATTTTAATAAAACGGCATTAACAAGAACCGAGATAATGCAAGAGCTTCGGAAAAGCGGAATTAATACCCAGGTTCACTATATTCCGGTTCATCTGCAACCGTATTATGTTAAGAGATACGGGAAAATTTCCCTTCCTGGCGCTGAGGCATATTACGCCAGCTGCTTAACATTACCTTTATATACGGAGATGGTGCCGCATGATGTTGAACGAATAGTCCGTGTATTAGGTGATATCATCGGGGCAAGCTAATGAAATGTGGCGTGTTAGGTCTTGGATCTATTGGGAGGCGGCATGCAGAAAACCTTCTGCTAGAGGGATGTGAAGTCAATGCATATGATCCATGTGAAAAACGGACAAGAGATATTTGCAAACTTGGTTTGAAAATTTTTTCATGCCGTGATCAAGTAATTGACCAAAGTGAAGCAATTATTGTTGCAAGCCCCAACGAGTATCACTTTCAAGACCTAGATGCAGCGGTCAAAGCGGGTCGGCATGTTTTTGTCGAGAAGCCTTTAACTCATTCTGTGAAGGGTATGAAACGACTTTTAAGTAAAGCTATGGATAACAGGTTAATTATTTTTGCAGGGCTAAATTTACGGTTTCACCCAGCTGTGTCTGAAACTAGGAAAATAATCTTGGAAGGTGAGCTTGGTAAAATCCATTGGGTAAGGAGCATTTCTTCCTCGTATCTGCCAGATTGGCGTCCCAGTCAAGACTACCGCTCTGGTTATGTTTCAAAACCAAAGACTGGTGGCGTAATATTTGATGTAATTCATGAAATTGATCTGGCTGGTTATTTGTTTGGGACCCCTGAGGTTGTTTGTGCGACAGCTAAGACATCTGGCTACTTGGAAATTTTCTCAGACGATATTGCGGATATTATGTTACGGCACCCAACAGGCTTAATAACGGCTTTGCATATGGACCTTATTACTAAGCCGCCCATGAGAATAACAGAAATCTCTGGTGACAAAGGGCTGTTAACAATGGATTTGGCTGGTCGCCATTTGAAATTAACTAATCGCGACGGGAATATTATTGCTGATAAAGTTTATCATACATCTTGGGACGATGATTACAGAAACGAAATATCTGCTTTTCTCTCTGTAATTAATGGCGCTGATATTCCTTATTGCAATGGGGCAGAAGCCTTTGAGATTATAAAAATAGCTATTGCTGCTCGCCGTCTAGCCGGTTTGCCTTCATGCGCGTAGTTGCAATAATTCAAGCTCGAATGGGCTCGGCACGACTTCCAGGGAAGACTCTTATGAAGTTAGGCGGACGCCCGTTGATTTCTTGGACGGTAGCAGCTGCCAAAAAAACCATTGGGGTCGATGCGGTGGTGATTGCAACATCCGAGAGCCCTGAAGATGATGCAATCAGTACTTGGTGCCAAGAACAGGATATACGGTGTTATCGAGGTTCAAGGGATGATGTCCTTAGCCGTTTTTACCTAGCAGCCAAAGCTGAACAAGCCGATTACATTTTGCGATTAACGGCGGACTGCCCGTTTCTTGATCCAACAATTTGTAGTCAGGTTATCAGCTTAATCTACAGAGAAAAATTAGACTATGCTTCGAATGTTTCGCCACCTACCTGGCCCGACGGCCTTGATTGTGAATCGTTTACCTTTAATGCCCTTAATGCAGCCTTTTCTGAAACAAGCCTAAAAGAGGATCGAGAACATGTTACTCCCTTTATCTCACGTAACCGAGATCGTTTTGAGACACGTGCGGTAATCTGCCCGATCCCCGGGCTTAATAATGAAAGATGGGTTGTTGATTGGCCGGAAGATTTGAATTTTGCCCGTGCTGTTGCTGACCGGTTGAATTCTGATTTGGTTCCATCTTTCATGAATATCTTAAAAATACTTGATACTGAACCAAGCCTAAGGAAAATGAACATGCATGTTGAGCGTAATGCATGCTCAGGAAAAGACGAGAAAGAAAAGAAAATCGATCATATCAATAATTTTGATCGATCAAATACCATGTTGAAGCGTGCGCGCCAGGTCATACCAATGGCTTCTCAGACGTTCTCTAAAAGCTATATTCAATATCCAACTGCAGTATCTCCTTTATTTATTAGCCATGGTGCAGGAGGTCGGGTTTGGGACATAGATGGGAATGAATATGTTGCCCTGGTTTGTGGTTTGCTCCCTATTACCCTTGGATACCGTGATGCTGACGTTGACCTCGCGATCCGAGAACAGCTAGCGAGTGGCATTACATTTAGCCTTTCAACCGTATTAGAATCCGAAGTTGCAGAAGAGCTTGTTAAAGTAATACCGGCTGCTGAAATGGTAAGATTTGGCAAAAATGGAACTGATGCGACATCGGCAGCAATTCGCCTGGCAAGGGCTTATTCAGGTCGAGAACATATTCTTGTGTGCGGTTATCACGGATGGCAGGATTGGTTCATTGGGTCGACCACTCGGGATAAAGGCGTGCCCGCAGCGGTGAAGAGCCTAACACATAAAGTTCCATTTAATGACCTGAATGCCGTTCACAAAATCCTTACGGATTTTCCTGGGCAATGTGCTGCAATGATTATTGAGCCAATGTCAGCTGTTGAACCACTGCCAAATTACTTAGCAGAATTGAAAGAGTTACTTCATTCTTATGGGGCCCTATTGATCTTTGACGAAATAATAACGGGGTTTCGCTTCGCACTGGGCGGTGCCCAGGATTTGTTTGGTGTTATTCCTGACCTGGCATCATTCGGGAAGGGCATGGGAAATGGAATGCCGATTTCCGCAATTGTAGGGCGTGCTGAAATAATGTCCCAAATGGAAGAAGTGTTTGTATCTGGTACTTTCGGCGGAGAAACGTTATCTTTGGCAGCATCGCTTGCTGTTATAAAGAAAATGCAGCGAGAACCTGTTATAGAAAAATTGTGGAAAACAGGTGGATATTTAGCAGAAAAAACAAAACGCCTGATAATAGAAAATAGCTTAGAGGAAGTTATAAGTATAGAAGGACGTGACCCCTGGATCATTTTACGCTTTTCAAATTATCGTGGCAGCAAGGTATCTGGGGATGCATTACGGACACTTTTTATGACAGAAATGTTAAAACGCGGTGTATTAGTGTCTAGCAGTCACAATATTTGCTATGCACACAATGACGCGGATACCCAGAAAGTGCTGCGTGGGTATGAAGGCACTCTTGCTGTAATGCGCAAAGCACTGAATTCAGAAAATTTTAACAACTGGCTTACATTGCCTTACATAAAACCGATATTTAAAATCCGAAATAGTTAAAGTGGGATAGACTTTCAAGTAGATATCCCTTTAACGACGTTCTCTAGTCTTTCATATATTCTCTAAGGTCACTTCCTAGAGCTTCGATGTCCCCATCGAATTCTTCTTCATTTTCACTGGTTTCTATGACCTCCTCAAGACGAACCTTCAGAGATTCATTAAATTCAGTTAACACCTCCATTTCATGAGCTATTAATTTTCTAGCTAGTTTCAATGCACGGTAGAGTTCGCCTTCTTTGACGTGTGTTCGAATATCGGTGCCTATCTCTTCAGCGCTTGGGCAAGCCTTTAAATACTCATCTAGAAAGCTGTCAAATTTTTCCAGATGGTCATCT
>PBKU01000020.1 GCA_002722175.1 Magnetovibrio sp. | reverse complement strand
TAGCCATAGTGAAGGGAAAGTGTTCTAACAATGGGTGATGTCTCAAACGAGGACTGACGTCGTATTACGCATGTAATTTTGAAGTACATCAAACGTTGATCGTCACAAATCATCGACATGGTGCAACAGCAGATTGAATATGGAAACAAAAGATTCTGGAAAAGGGGTGATTTCCGGGAATGAACGTGTTCTCCGAGCACGTTTATCTGATGCTGCGTTTTTTTGGGATCAAGATCGTAAGTGCACTCTTCGATCGAGAATTCCCGCTCTAAAAGATAGAATTTTTCATGCAAAAATCGGCACAATTGCTGAAAAGGTCGAACGAATGGGGACGCTTGCGTTGGATATCGCCAAATATGTACCTAAAGTGGATAACGATCTTATCCTTGTCGCTGCCAACCTTGCCAAAGCAGATCTATCAACAGGGATGGTCGGCGAATTTCCAGAATTGCAAGGTATTATTGGACGTTATTATGCATTGCATGATGGTGAATCGCCAGATGTTGCAGATGCTGTTGCCCAACATTATTCACCCGCTGGGCCAGAGGATGGTTGCCAGACAAAGCCCTTAAGTATTGCGATAGGATTAGCCGACAAGTTCGATTCTTTGGTTGGTTTTTGGTCGATTAATGAAAAGCCAACTGGGTCTAAAGATCCTTATGCATTAAGACGAGCTTCACTTGGGATCATCCGGCTAATTATTGAAAACAAACTTCGTATTCCACTCTTAAAAATATTTAAATTATCGCAGGATAAATTTAGTTTTGATGTTGATTTGAGCCGTGAACTAAGATCCTTTCTTTTCGAACGAATGAAAGTTTATCTTCGTGATAAAGGAGAGCGGCATGACGTTATCGAAGCAGTTTTTTCTCTAGATACCGAAGATGACCTAATAAGGCTTATGTCCAGATTTAGGGCATTATCGCAATTCTTAGATCATGGTGAAGGGTGGCGTTTGTTAGACGGTTATCGGAGGATCGCAAATATAGTACGTATTGAGGAACGAAAAGACGGTTGTAAATTTTCTAAAGTTTCAACAAACGATTTTGAAGAAGAAGACATAATACTCTGGAAAAGGTTAAATAATACTCAAGGCACGATCGAGGCAGCGCTTAAGGATGAAAAATTCGGGGAGGCACTTGAGGTGCTTGCTCAGCTAGGTCCATCGATCGATAATTTTTTTGATAAAGTTAAAATTAATACTGAAAATGCAAGTATTCGCGCTAATCGGCTAGGATTACTTCAAAAAATTATTAGGTTGAATGATCGGGTTGCGGATTTCTCGAAGATTGAAGGAGGAGACAAAACAATCCCTAAATGCCCTTGAGGTTAATAGCTCTAGAAGTTTTAGTCTGGGTAGAAGAGAAGAAATGAAAGTGTTATTTAATAATTTATATTTGATTGAACAGATTTTTCCCGAAGATATTTTCACAAATTTTCGAAATTCAGCTTTTTCTTTGGAAGGTTAAACACGATGGCAAGGTATTGGATATGAGCAAGTGGGTTTATAATTTTGGCAGTTATGGGACTGAGGGGAAGGCTTCCATGAAGGATCTTCTCGGAGGGAAAGGGGCCAATTTAGCTGAAATGTGCAGCCTAGGTTTGCCGGTCCCACCAGGATTTACTATCACAACAGAGGTCTGCAACTGGTATTTTGAACACGACAAAAAATATCCAGAAGATCTTAAATCTCAGGTTATGAATTCATTAAGGGTTGTGGAGGAGGGACTAAGTCGGAAATTTGGTTCGGGGGAGAAACCTTTGTTGTTATCAATTAGATCTGGAGCTAGTAGTTCAATGCCAGGGATGATGGATACGGTTTTGAACCTTGGTCTGAATGATAGAACTGTAGATGGGATGGTTGATGAAACGAGAGACGATCGGTTCGTCTATGATAGCTATCGCCGGTTTATTCAAATGTATGGAAATGTTGTTTTGGGAATCGAAAATGAAATTTTTGAATCAATGCTTGAAGATTATAAGGGAGATAGAGGCTTTTCTTTAGATGCCGACTTAACTGGCGAAGATTGGAAAGTTCTAATCCCAATTTTCAAAAACCGAGTTAAAGAAGAGTTTGGAGTTTCCTTTCCAGAAGATCCTAAAGCCCAGTTGTGGGGCGCAATTGGTTCAGTCTTTGGCTCCTGGATGAACAGTAGGGCAAAGACGTATCGTCGAATTCATGGGATTTCAGAAAAACTAGGTACAGCGGTTAATGTTCAGGCGATGGTTTTTGGTAATATGGGTAAAGATTGCGCAACGGGTGTATGTTTTTCTCGGAACCCGTCAACTGGTGAGAACAAGTTTTTTGGTGAATTTCTGGTCAATGCTCAGGGAGAGGATGTTGTAGCGGGAATTCGGACACCTCAACCATTAACTTTAGCAGAAAAAAAAGCTTCCGGTATTAATAGTGCATCAATGGAGGAATGCTTTCCAGGATTGTTTTCAGAACTTTGCAAGATTCGTGAGCGTCTTGAAGCCCATTACAAAGATATGCAGGATATGGAATTTACTATTGAGCGAGGGCATTTATGGATGCTCCAAACACGGAATGGAAAACGAACTATCAAGGCAGCGCTTCAAATTGCATCTGACATGGTAAAAGAAGGACTGATTAATAAACAAGATGCTCTAATTATGATCAATCCAGGGCAACTTGACCAACTATTGCATCCGATGCTTGATCCAAACACGCAGACCGATGTTATAGGGCATGGTCTTCCTGCTTCACCCGGGGGGGCAACTGGACGAATAGTTTTTTCAGCTAGAGATGCAGAGGAATGGGCTGCTAATGGTGAAAAAATAATCTTAGTGCGGACAGAAACAAGTCCTGAAGATATAGGTGGGATGCATGCCGCAGAAGGGATACTGACCACCCGTGGGGGAATGACTTCGCATGCAGCAGTGGTTGCGCGGGGTATGGGCTTGCCTTGCGTAACTGGCGCAACCGATTTACGTATTGATCTAATTAATAAAACGTTGATTGCAGGAAGTCATAAATTTTTGGAAGGTGACACGTTAACGATCGACGGGACAGCCGGAAATATTATGGTGGGTGCTGTAAATATGATCTTGCCGGAGATTACAGGGGATTTTCAAACAATTATGGGTTGGGCTGATGAGATACGTACTATGGGTGTTCGTGCTAATGCAGAAACCCCGGAAGAAGCAGAAACAGCAAAAAATTTTGGTGCTGATGGCATAGGGCTTAGTCGCACAGAACATATGTTTTTCGACCCTGATCGAATCAACCACATGCGTGAAATGATTCTAGCTCCAGATCAAAATCTACGACGAGCGGCACTTGCAAAATTACTTCCCTATCAACGAGATGACTTTATCCAGTTGTTTCGTATCATGGATGGTTTACCGGTAACAGTGCGCCTTCTCGATCCCCCTTTGAATGAGTTTCTGCCGAGAACCGAGGATGAAATTTTAAAGGTAGCGGAAGTCGCCGAAAGTGACGTTAAGGCTATAAATGTTAGGAAACAAGAGCTCGAGGAGTCAAACCCCATGCTTGGGCATCGAGGCTGTAGATTGGCCATTACGTATCCAGAAGTATATGAAATGCAAGCACGTGCGATATTTGAGGCCACGGCAGCAGTTGCGAAAGAGGGATTGGAGATTACTCCCGAGGTCATGATCCCTCTCGTTGGCATTAAACTGGAATTAAGCGTACTGTCGGACCTCGTGACACAAGTAGCGGAAGCTGTAAGCACAGAATTAGGAGTCGAATTCAAATATATGATCGGTACAATGGTCGAGTTGCCTCGAGCGTGCCTAATTGCCGATGAGATAGCTAAAATAGCAGATTTCTTTAGTTTTGGAACTAACGACTTAACGCAGACCACGTTTGGTTTTTCTCGAGATGATATAAATTCCTTTTTAGAAATATATCTTAAGAAAGGTATAATCAGCAAAGATCCCTTCGTTACTCTTGACGAAAAAGGAGTTGGAAAGCTGATAAAACTTGGGGTTGAAAAGGGGCGCAATGTTAAGCCAGGTTTGAAGATTGGTATATGCGGGGAGCATGGGGGTGATCCTGAGTCAATCAATTTTTGTCAAGAGCTTGGTCTTACATATGTTTCATGTTCGCCATTTCGTGTGCCAATTGCACGATTAGCAGCAGCGCAGGCAGCAATTCAAGAAAAACAGAGGGCAGCATAATTTTGTATCAATTAGCCAAAAAAGAAAAAGGCTTGGACCTCAATTTTTCAATGTACGAAAGGCAGTATGTTTCAATTACTGTTATATATCAAACCCGAGCGTTTCTAAAAAATCCATAGTTTACCTCAACCTAATAAAAAAATCAGTTTCCAGGTAAAGTGTCCGTAAACCAAAGATCTGGGTATTGTATTTCTAGAGTTCAACGGTGGACAAAAAAGGTCATGTCGGGAAGAGGGTGATTAGTTAAATATTCAAGCTTGTGAGACAACCTATCATAGCAAAAATTGTATATTGTGTGAGGGTTTGCGTAATAAAGGCTATCAAAATGTGTTCCACAGTCAATTCGTAGCATATTGAACCCTAGAGTCTTTCTGGTCTTTGACCAAATTTGTTCTATGCTTGTAGTGACATAGGTCCACCAATTACTATTCTCAGCGCTAGCTTTCAGATTATAGGTCCCTGAGGCGAAAATATAATCTGCATCCTCTGTAACATTACAAGAATGGATAAAGGAAGCCTTAGGATTAATTATCCGGTTACGGCAGGAGACGATCATTTCTGGGCAGACATCATAACCGATATATGAGACATTATCAAAGAAGTGAAGTGTGCTAAGATAATCCCAAAGAGCGCCATAGCCACACCCAAAATCAGCAATTTTTATTGTTTCCAAAGGGTCGTGAATATTTATAGCCTTCAATAAAATGCTGTAACGTTTTAGTTGCCACTCTTGGTTTCTCCAAAGGACACCCTTTGCATTAGGACCGTGGCTTCTTAGGCGTTTGGCATATGTTTCGACGATTGGTTTTAAAAGTTGGTTGGTTGGTTTTGGATTAATCATTAATCAGCTACCCGGTTAGCAATAAATATTAGAAGAACACCCGTTCGATAAAATTATACCATTGCGTCGGCTGGTGTTAGGTATAATACGTGCTATTTGCTGAGTCGAATGTATAATTATAGTTGACCGATTCAAATATCCTAATTGGAGCGGGCGTGTGGCCAAAGAGTTGGCTAACTAGCTTTTCCAAGGAAGAGTTTGAAAAAAAATGTTAGAAGTTAACCCAATTTGGTTTTTGGGGTTTTATAATTGTTTCCGCAGCAGATAATGGAGTTGATGTAATATCGTCAACGCGTATCAAAGCCATACCAGTGTTTCCCACTGTTGAGCGCATTTCTCCAACTTTTTTCCTACCTACAGTAATTGGGGTCCCCGGGGTTGGGGCCTTTCCCTTAAATGTGACTGGGATAAGTCGTTTTTTTACAAGGCCACGATATTTTGTTCGCGCAGTTAGCTCTTGCCCCATGTAGCAGCCTTTATCCCAATCGATTCCATTCAGTTCTTCAAACCCACTTTCCAAAAGGATCGATTTTTCAGGAACAAGGTCTCGGGTCCCGTCTGGTAATCCAAGAGAAATCCGTTGGGCATCAAAATCTTCCCAGTTTACTTTACTAATGGGCAGAGCATTGAGCAGTTTTTCGATGTTGCTTTTAGGTGACAAAATTCGAACTCCCGCTTGCATTAAACGTGGATCAATGTAAACAATACTTTCGGATATGCGTTTGGCATGCCCGGTTCGTTTCTGAAGTTTAAAAGGTACATGTGGATTTTTTCCAAAAACAGCAGCTATCTGAAAATCTTGGGAGCGATCAACAAGATCAATTTTTGCTCTTAGTTTGTATAGAGCAAGCTTTTTGAGCAAAGCGCTTGCTCTGGATTGCTCACAATCAATGTATATTGAGGTATTTATTTCGATAACAAAAAAATCAAAAAGATATTTCCCTTGGGCGGTTAATAACGCTGCATAAATGGTATGCGTTGGTGATACCTGTTTTATGTCGTTTGAAATTAATCCCTGAAGAAAATGCTTCCTATCATCACCACTGACTTCGATGACTCCTCGGTTAGAAAGAATAGTATATTTAGTGTTATGCATGGGCACCATTTCTGTCCAAAAATCAGCAGGTCAGGGAGTTGAAAGTGGGATTTTTTTGTTTAAAATAACTTTCTTACTTAATAGGTCAAAGCAACCCGCTTTTAGAGAAACGTTCTTACCCTATCAAGTTAACACACTATTGCAACTTATCTATTATTTCAGCTCCAGGATATATTTTGCTGCAAGCATTGCAATCTAGAATAACCCTTTTATAAAGTCAGTATTATGCGGATATTGTTTATAACATCTACCCGACTTGGTGATGCTGTATTGTCAACTGGAATATTGAGGTATTTGCTTCAACAGAATCCAGCTTCCTCTGTGACGGTAGCCTGCGGCCCGGCGGCTAGAGAGCTTTTCACTGCAGTGCCAGGTTTAGAGCGTATAATAGTGTTAGACAAAATGCTTTTGTCATTACATTGGCTATATCTTTGGGCGAATTGTGTAGGATGTATATGGGACATCGTTGTTGATCTTCGGAACGCTCCATTGACCTTTATCATTCCGACAAAAAAAGCTTATCGATTATTTAGGTCAAGAGCTCCGGGGCACCATATCAAGGCTTTAGCAGCTATACTGGAAATTGAAAAAATTGTACCATCGCCTTTTATTTGGACAACTAAAGAGAATAAAAATGATGCCGTTCGTATAGTGCCAGACGGGACCCCAGTGCTTGCGATAGGACCAACTGCGAATTGGCGGGCAAAACAATGGCGGGCAGAGCGCTTTATCGAATTGATTCATCGATTAACACGCCCAGATGGCATATTACCGGATGCTCGCGTCTTAATTCTTGGACGAGAAGATGAGCGCCCAACAGCCTTGGCAATTGTCGAATCAATACCCAAGCATCGTTGTCTTGATTTAATAGGTCGAATAGATTTACTTACGGCTTTCGCATGTTTGCAACGTTCTAGCCTTTATATTGGAAATGATTCCGGGTTAATGCACTTGGCAGCTGCATCAGGAATACCAACGTTAGGTTTGTTTGGCCCCTCTCCTGAAGACCGTTATGCGCCCTGGGGATCTAGGTGTTCTGTAGTTAGGGGGGCAGCAAACTTTGATGAAATTTTCCCCGAAAACTTTAACCACCGGGAAACAAAAACACTTATGGATGGATTATCGGTTACAACAGTTGAAAAGCAGGTATTGGAACTGTGGGAAAGGGTTCAAAAGGACTAAATATGATTAGAAAATTTGACGAAAATATTCGACTCTCAGTTGTACTATGCGTTCATAATGAAGAAGCACAATTAGGAGCTTGTTTAAGCACTTTAAAATTTTCAAATGAAATAGTCGTTCTTCTTGATCAGTGCACTGACCGTTCCCGTGATATTGCAGAGCGTTTTACAGATAACATTGTTGAGGGTGAGTGGCCAATTGAAGGGGCGCGTCGAAATAGGGCATTAGAATTAGCCCGTGGAGAGTGGATACTGGAAGTAGATGCGGATGAGCGTGTTCCAGAAAACTTGGCGTTGGAAATTCTTGAAGTTATAGAAAAATCGAATTTTGATTGGCACGAAATTCCAGTCGATAATTATATTGGAAAAAAATTGGTTCGATGGGGATGGGGAGCCTCCTTCGGGAAGGCTGCTTACCCAGGTTTGTTTAGAAATGGGGTAAAAACGTGGGGTATGGAGCGGGTTCACCCTAGCCTTCAATGGTCAGGACAAAAAGGTCCGATGCTTTCAAATCGGCTTGACCACTATGTGGACCGGAATATATCCGATATGATACGGCGTTTGGATAACTATTCAACAAGGCGAGCTCAGGACTTGAGAGAGGGTGGCACAAAGTTTTGCTTTCGCAAAAACTTACGGAGACTGTTTTCGCGTTTTTTTAAGTGCTATATTGTTAGGAAAGGGTACCGTGAGGGGGGGTATGGGTTTTTAATTGCTACCTTTGCGGGTCTTTATCCAATAATTTCACATTTGAAAGCCTTTCTTGAGGAGGAATAATGGCGAAAATCGTCATAACTGATGATGGAATCGAATTTGATGGCCGTACCCCGGAAAGTTTTCCTCTGGGTGGTGCCGAGTCATCACTAATAGCACTTGCGGAGACACTTGCCTCTCGCGGTCACCAGGTGTCTGTTTACAATATGTGCCGGTCATCAGTTGATTATAAAGGGGTTCGGTGGCGCCCAATTTATGGTGAACTTCCCGAAACAGCTGACCTCTACATCGCAAATCGTGGTGATAAACTTCTTAAATATGTACCGAAGGCAAAAAAAGTTGTTTTTTGGTGTCATAATCCTGCTAACTATATGCTTAAGTGGCGCTATATCTATAAACTCTGGAAACGACGCCCGGTCGTGGTGTTTATCGGAAAGTATCATGCGAAGACATTCCCTGGGTGGGTGCCAGATGGGGGAAGAAGGACAATCCCTTATGGGGTTTCGGATATTTTTTGCATGTCGAAGATTGCGTCTCAACCGCCTTCTCCACGAGCAATATTTCTATCTAACCCGCTTCGAGGCTTAGACTGGTTGCTTGATCGATGGTCTATCGAAATTCAACCGTATGTGAAGAATTCTGAACTGCACATTTTTTCAGGTCCCGCCACCTATGGTAGTAAAGGAGGTTGCAAGTCACAGGAAATGGAAACAGTATTAAATTATGCACGCGGTCTCTCACAGCAATCAGTTGTTTTGAGAGCGCCGGTTCCCAAGGAAAGACTTGTGTTGGAACTAGGGTTGTCTAGGTGCTTGCTATATCGCGGTGATCCAAATGAAACCTTTTGCTCAGCTGTTGCTGAGGCCCAGGCAATGGGTGTTCCATGTGTAGTAACAGATTTAGGCTCTATGAAAGAGCGAGTGGTTGATGGGAAAACGGGATTCATTGTGCGAGATGATAAAGCTTTTTCTGATGCGGCAAGGAAGCTTTTAGAGGACGATGAAGTGTGGCGTTTTCAGCATGGTTTTGCACTGGAAAAACAGCGAGGTTGGCGTTGGAGTGACGCAGCTTTGGCATTTGAGGAAATCATCAATACATGAAACTCATGCAAGCTATAGCGGGGGCAAAATATGGGGGTGCAGAAAATTATTTTGTTCGCCTTGCGATTGGTATAGCGCGTTTAGGGATAGAACAACGGATAATTTTGCGACACGATTCGGAGCGACTTGAAATTCTCCGTAAAGGTGGAATTGACCCTGTAGGATTGCGATTTGGGGGTATCTTTGATTGGAGAACAAGTCTTTCCTTAAAACAACAAATCGCGGAATTTAAACCCGATATCGTCTTAACTTGGATGAATAGAGCAACATCAAAGTTTCCGAAAGGAGAGTTCATTCATATTGCAAGGTTAGGAGGGTATTATAATTTAAAATATTACGGGGGGTGCGACCATTTAATCGGCAATACAGAGGGCATAGTGAAATATTTGGTTAAAAACGGTTGGCCTGAGGAAAAAGCTCACTATTTACCAAATTTTGTAACTTCGACGGAGAGTAAGCCACTTTCAAAAAAAGAGTTGTTTACTCCGCCGCATGCACCATTAATCCTAACCATGGGGCGACTACATGAAAACAAGGCCTTCGATATTCTTCTTCAAGCTATGACGAGAGTCCCCGATGCCTATTTATGGATTGCGGGTGATGGGCCTTTAAGGGAAACATTGGAAAATCTGTCAACTAAACTAGGTATTAAGCCGCGTACTCGGTTTCTAGGGTGGCGAGATGATGTTTCAGCACTTTTGAATACCTGCGATATCTTTATATGCCCATCGCGCCATGAACCTCTAGGTAATGTTGTCATAGAAGCCTGGGCGCACTCCAAACCGGTAATAGCTGCAGATAGTTTTGGTCCTGGAGTACTCATTGAGCATTTAAAGTCGGGGATTTTAGTTCCTAAGGATGATGATGCGCTATTGGCTAGTGCAATTCGGAATCTTTTGGTAGATGACATGCTGCGAGAGCGTATAACGGGAAATGGTCATGATATTTTCTTGGAGAAATTTACAGAGGAAAAGGTAGTTGGCCAGTATGTTGATTTTTTTCAAAAAATATTAAGTCGATAGCCATGTGTGGTATCGCTGGCATAATGACTGTTGATGGGAATTCTCCTCCAGAGGATATATTGACCAAGATGAGCAGAGCACTGGTTCATCGTGGGCCAGATGGCACGGGGCATTTTAACGTGGATAACATTGGGGTCGTCCATAGACGTCTCGCAATTATTGACATTCACGGTGGGGATCAACCCCTTTTTTCCAATGAAACGAAATTAAAAGGGGCTTCCAAAAAAGTAGTTTTAGTGGCGAATGGTGAGATATACAACCATCTAGAGTTAAGAGAGAAACTTGGTAGCCATCTTTTTTCGACAAAATCCGATTGTGAGGCGGCTTTACGGTTATATACCAAAAAGGGACTTGATATGAATGAGGACCTGCGTGGGATGTATGCACTTGCAATTTATGACCCTAGAGATAAGAAGCTTGTTTTGATGCGTGATCCTTTTGGGATTAAGCCATTATATTATTGCGAGAACAATCTTGGATTTTTATTTTCTTCGGAGCCAAAGGCCTTCATTGCAGCCGGTGCGGTTATTCCGTCAGTTGACACTTCAGTGCGGGACGAATTTACGCAGCTCCAGTTCACATCAGGGCGAAAGACCATTTACAAAACTATCCGACGCCTGCTTCCAGGCGAAATAATTATTGTAAAAGGTGGGCATATAATAAAAAAAATTCGCCCACACGTTCTTTCAGTACAGAGATATTTTTCTGGAACGATACAAGATGGGTTAGAGCGGTTGGAGAAAATTCTGACTGAGACGGTTGATATCCATCAAAGGAGTGATGTTCCATATGGTATGTTCTTTTCCGGAGGAATCGATTCGTCGGCCTTATTGACAATGATGTCTCGATTGAACAGCAAACCCGTAGAAGCTTTGACAATTGGGTTTTCAGGGACAGCAGCCCATGATGAGCGTGAGTTTGCGCGTACACTTGCGAATCAGTTAGGTGCAAACCACTCGGAGGTTGAGTTCAGCTCGACTGATTTCTGGAAGCTTCTACCTGAGGTGATTTCATTCATGGATGAGCCCGTTGCCGACTATGCAATTTTACCTACATATAAACTTGCAGCAGAAGCCAGGAGGATGGGCTTGAAGGTTATATTGTCCGGTGAGGGGGGGGATGAAATTTTTGCAGGCTATGGCCGTTATAGGCGCGCAGTGAGGCCAAGAATTCTGGGTGGGCGGTCGATGCGTTTCAAAGGTATTTTTGAAGGACTAGGTATATTAAGGGAATTTCCGAAAGGGTGGCGTGATAATTTGGCGGCAATTGAGCAAAAGAAATATCAGATGGAAGGTACAGCATTACAGAAAATTCAGGCGGTTGATATTGAAAGTTGGTTGCCCAACGACCTGTTGACGAAATTAGACAGGTGCCTGATGGCTCATAGCATTGAGGGGCGAGTGCCATTCCTGGATCTGAAGCTAGCAAGATTTGCTTTTCAATTGCCTGACAACTATAAGATAAAAGGCCGTCAAGGCAAGTGGCTTTTGAGGCGTTGGCTTGAACGCGCTTTACCTGAATCGCAGCCATTTTCCCGTAAGCGTGGATTTCAGGTCCCAGTTGCCGAGTGGATAAAACACCAGGGTCATCGATTAGGGCCGTTAGTTGCTAAGCAACCAGGGATTGTTGATCTATGTCAACCAGACAAGATTAGCACGTTGTTTTCGTCTTCTGGGAAGTCAATTGGAGAAGCACAATGGATCCTCCTTTTTTATGCGCTGTGGCACCAGCAGCATATTCTAGGCAAGGGTGCAGACGGCAATGTCTTTGATGTTTTGTCTTCAAAGTGATGCCTGTGACCAGAAAAGCAGCAGTCTGCGTTTAACCCTGATATTTTTTTTAGGTAGGTCTAACAAAGGGTAATTAGGATGTTATTTGAAAATGGTTTATCCATACCTATTAAACGATCCACTAGTGAAACAAAATGAAACCATCTTAACATAAAATGGATAATCTAAATTTGTTCAAGAAATGGGGTTGGCTAGTAGTAGTAATCTTGTTGTTAGGTTCAGGAACAATTCTAATGTGCCTCAACCTAGTGTTTCCTAGTGTTCTAAGCGACGACGAAAAAGGGGTGCGTCTAACCTACCTGCTTTTGCTTCTACTGGTTGTTGCTTCAACCTTGTTTTTGAAACAGCAGTTTCAGTTGTTTAAGATGCTTAGACATTTTTTTATTTGGATCTCAGTTGGGTTGTTGCTTTTTACTGCATACACCTTTCGTCATGATGCCCGATATGTTGTTTCACGACTGTTTGGCGAATTAATTCCCTCTCTTGGCACTAAAACTGAGCAGGGTCTGAGCTTCTCAGTTTCAAAAGGCGGCCATTTTTTTGTTGAAGGAAAGATCAGGAAAACCTCAATTCGTTTCCTTGTTGATACTGGGGCGAGCGAGGTAGTGCTAGCCCCCAGGGATGCTGAACGAATTGGCTACAATATAAAGTCCCTTGACTTCAACAAGAGTTTTTCTACAGCTAATGGCAGGATTTTTGCGGCTCCGATTACATTAGATCGAATTACTGTTGGTAACATTACCCTTGAAAATGTGAGTGCTTCCATCAATAAAACTGATATGAGACACTCACTGCTAGGCATGACATTCCTGAAACGTCTATCGAGTTATGAATTTGTAGAAGGAAAACTCATTTTGCGGCCTTACTAAAGCATCTGGAAAATAGTAAAGTTACCTGAATATAGAAAGCAACTAGGGAAGGCATTAGAGTTATTGAACATAATTAGTACTAGAATTACGGTTTCCTTTACTGCCTGCCGCCCCGGCGTGATAAGATCATTGTAACGTGAGATGACGTCCAAACATAACCAATTAACTCTTTTGAGGCCAGATGACTGGCATGTCCATTTCCGCGATGGAGATATTCTTGATACAGTTGTTGACTTCACGGCGCGCCAATTCTCTCGTGGCATAGTGATGCCAAACCTGACCCCCCCGGTTACAGATGTTGACAATGCCAGGAACTACCGGAAACGCATCATGGATGCAATGTCGGATCACTATAACTTTGAACCGTTAATGACATGCTACCTGATGGACGAGATGAATTTTGAAGAAATTGAGAGAGGGTTTAGAGAAGGTGTATTCTTTGCTGTTAAACTCTATCCTAGCGGAGCGACAACGAATTCGGCGCTCGGGGTTACAGACATAACCAGCTTATATGACGTGTTTGAGAAGATGAGCGTTATTGGAATGCCATTATTAGTCCATGGGGAAACCCCGGATCCTGCTATCGACATCTTTGACCGGGAAGCCTTTTTCATTGATCAAGTGTTGGAACCCTTAGTCAGGGAGTTTCAGGGGCTAAAGGTTGTTTTTGAACACGTAACGACAAAGGAAGGTGTCGACTTTGTTCGATCGCAGGGGGAACGTGTGGCTGCAACAATTACAGCTCATCATCTTGTGATTAATAGATCGGACATCTTTAAAGGAGGCATCCGACCTCATCTCTACTGCCTCCCAATTGCAAAGCGTGAGCACCATCGTCTTGCACTGCGTGAAGCAGCGACTTCTGGCCATCAATCGTTTTTTTTGGGGACCGACACAGCCCCGCACTCACGAAACTTAAAGGAATCTGCCTGCGGTTGTGCTGGGATATTTTCAGCACCCGCTGCACTTGAAATCTATGCTCAAGTTTTTGATGAAGAAAATGCTCTTGATAATCTCGAATCCTTCGCATCGATTAATGGCGCAAGGTTTTATAACCTACCTCTAAATCAGTCGAGTATCACTTTGAAACGGCAACCTAATACCGTTCCTCAGTACATAGAATGCAGTGACCGAAGTGTTTTGATTCCATTTCTTGCTGGGGAATCACTAAACTGGAAAATTCTGGAATAAAAAACCACCCGGCTTTATTAACCGGGTGGTTTTCAACACGTTATAGTTCAAGCGTTAACCCATGCCAGCCGAACCATCATCTTCCGGCTGATTTGGCATATCAGCCGCAGGATCCATAGGTGCATCCATTGGTGCCTCTGGTCCTTGCGGTGGAGGAGGTGCGCCAGCATTAGATGCTGCAGCACCGTCAAGAGCTGCAGTGACTGCTGCGTCTGCTGCGGCATCCGAGTCTGGAGGCGGTGCCATAGGACCAGCTGCCGGGTCGCCGCCCATGGCAGCTCCCATGGCGTCGGCCGCGCCTGAATCCATAGGTCCAACCTGACTGTCTGGTGCCAGATTTGGATCAAATCCCCCAGCTTCCGGACCAGGTGCGCCTGGATCCATAGGTCCAACCTGACTGTCTGGTGCCAGATT
>PBKU01000019.1 GCA_002722175.1 Magnetovibrio sp. | reverse complement strand
TTACAACCGTAGGTCTGTGTGCAATGTCATCGTTCCTTGGTATTTGCCTGAAGCATGGTTTTGAGTCTAAGCATAAATTGCGTATATAATTACGTCAAAAAACGGATTAATAAATTTTTAGAAGGTCTTCTGTTGTACATGCTTTTAGGTCCATATTATCGTTAGCTGCTTTATTTTTGATCTGAAGAGCTAGCTTTTGGGTTAAGCGTTTCTTCGCATTTTTCAACAATAAACGGCGAAAATACCATTTTCTATTACTGTCAAATTGGATAATATTATTATTTCTAACCATCTATATCTCCTATTGATTTGTGTTTCTTTGTTGTTAATATGATATTATCATAAAACGTCGAAAAACGGGTTATAAAAGGCTAGTGCTACTCCTTCGTTAGAGGGCTTCGGGAATGGCGTATGGAAAATTAAGGGATATGCTTGAGCTTGCCATAGAGCTCCAGGCAACTTCAATAGGACTGAGCATTCAGGATCTGATGGAAAAGACGGGCCGTAGCCGCAAAACTGTGGAACGCATGTTAGGTGGTTTGCGTGACATTGGGATGACCGCAACATACTTTTCACTTGACGAAGATCATCATCGGACTAAGAGGTGGCGACTAAAAAGAGGTATCCCAGAACAGCTTCTGCGCCTATCGTCACAAGAACGTTCAGCACTTGAAAGACACGTGGCAAGCATGCCATCGGGTGTGGAAGAAAAGGCACTCAGGAAATTGCTGGCAAGCCATGCACCGCTTGGAAAATATTTGGCCGCGGAGGCACAGGAACTAATTGACCGTACCGCTTATATCGGCAGGGTGGGGCCCATGCTGCGGGTGGACCAGTCTGTTATGTCTGCACTTGAAAATGGAATTCTTGGCTTTCAAACATTGAAAATTAAATATCGAGCATTAGGCCAGGGGAAGGCATCCTGGAGAATCGTTGAACCTCTTGGATTGCTGTTCGGTCGTTTTGGTTATCTAGTTGCTAACAATATAAAAACAAGGATGAAGCCGCTCTCATACAGACTGGATTTGATAGAGGAAGTTGAACGCGCAGAGAAATCAGGGACGTTTCAGGTCCCTCATAACTGGGAGTTCAAGAAGTGGGCTGAGGAAAGCTTTGGGATATTTCACGGGGATCGTGTTCTAAATGTAAAACTCAGATTTTCAGGTGAAGCTGCCCGTCGAGCAGAAAAGATAAGATTTCATTCTTCGCAAACGATGGGGTATGGGAGGCGGCAGACTCTCATCGTCAAGCTTCGATGCAAGGGGGCAAGGGAACTAATTCATGAGTTATGTCATCCCGACTGGATTGGCCAGGTCATAGTGGAAGAGCCTGAGGAGTTGAAAGAAGAATACCAGGCCTATCTTAATATTTTAGGGACAGCCATCGTGATGAGAAAACCTTAAAATATCAAATATGATAAGTCTTTATGTGAATTGCACTAAAAAACATTAAAAGTGAGTTGCTTGTTTTGTTTAAAGATAATATCAAAGGTTCGGTTTTTATGATGGGGTGCATGGCAGCTTATGCGTCCAATGATGCCCTAATGAAACTTGTTTTTTTGCAACTAGGATTTTTTCAGGCAATATTCTTACGTGGTTTGGTAACGATCTTATTGCTTTCTATTATTGTTATTTTGCGACATGAATTTCACTTTAGGATTTCGGCGCGAAACAAAATAATGTTGGCTTTGCGCACAATAGGGGAAATCGGCGCTACATTTTGTTTTTTAGGCGCTCTTGCTCATATGCCATTAGCCAACGCAACCGCAATAATGCAATCAGTTCCCCTCGTTATAACTCTAGCTGCTGCTATTTTTTTAGGCGAAACCGTAGGTTGGCGGCGGTGGTTATCAATTCTTATAGGGTTTGTTGGGGTTTTAATGATTGTGCGACCCGGGATGGAAGAATTTAATGTTTGGTCACTGCTTACATTACTGGCGGTGGTCTTGGTCGTTCTTCGTGATCTGGCAACAAGGGAGCTAACTGCAGAAGCTTCAGCTTCCTTCACCTCACTTATTGCTGCAATAGTGCTTACTATTATGTCATTATTGTTACTGCCTGTGAGTGATTGGAATCCACTAATCCTGGAAAGCTTTTCTCTTCTGACAGGTGCAGCAGGAATATTAATTTTTGGTTATTTATTTAGCATAATGGCTATGCGTGTCGGTGAGATTAGTTTTATTTCGCCTTTTCGCTACTCAATACTGTTATTTTCTATTTTTTTCGGAGCGGTTATTTTTGATGAATATCCGGATACATGGACGCTAATTGGGAGCGCCATTATTATTACTACTGGCTTATACACCATCCACCGAGAGAATCGACATCGATTGGGAAACGCGACTTCCGGGTAGAAACTTCAGGGGATTGTTAGGTGGTTAGTTTTTCTATTCAAATAGCTTCTCGCTGATTATGACAAAACAGTTTAGTTAGAGCGTTTTGGAACAAATTAATAGACCCTTTGGTGTTTTTTGGCTACACCTGCTTTGTATTTGGGATTGGCCGTAGTATAAAGTGGATTATTATGCAGCAAATTTGTTGGCCTCACACGCTATACTTTTTGCATGAAAATGCCCAATTAATCATCATTAAGAAAAAAATATGCCTATTTCTTAGACATTACCGCTTTTAGGTGTTTAGATTCTGTAACTATTTTGCAGTAAGTAAAAACCCTATCACGTTGATACCTAAGGCCTGTTAGTGTTTGTGCTATTTTTTTCTTTTTGCACTTGCTCTTGGCCTGGATCTTGCTACTAAAAGGCGAAGACTGAGGGCTTTATTGGGGATAACGTTTTCCTCCGTAAGCTTTCTTCCCTTACAACTTAGCGGGGGCCAAGAGCATGGTATTGGTCTTGGCCCCCACTTTTTATCAACAATGTGAGCAACACAAATAACTAAGTCTGAAAAAATTGTTAGTTTGACCAAAATATTTTTGCGATTTCAAAACATAGTGGTAAGACGTCAGCGTATTTTTGTATTGGTGTGAACTAGTTGTCTGAATTTTGATTAAAGCAAAATTTTTTATTCGTACTACTGCTAAAACACCGAAGCTTTTTGGAAGCGCTCTCTCTCGAACGTTATATCACTATCTAAAAGTAATCTAGTTTGGCATTTTGTCATACGCAGGCAATTGATTGTTGATGGGGGTAGAAGTGACTTTACTGCTTAAAAAGACATTAACTGTAGGGTTTATCAGCTCGGTTTGATCAATAATTCCCGCCCTCAAGCTTAGAATGCCAGGCCGACTTGAGTTGCGCCCAAAAACTTGTGAGCCACAGTTGCTGCAGAAACACTTTTCCATATCAGAACCGCGGTCCGATTTGTGATGGAATGTACTTGGAGTTCCTTCTATTTCAACCTGGTCCTCGGTTATAAACAACATTGTTGCATACACGGCACCCGTTGCGCGACGGCAATCAGCGCAGTGGCAATTTGGCGATACATTGATATTTCCATTGCCCCGAAGTTTTATTTTACCGCATAAGCAGCTTCCTGAGAATTTAGGCATAAGTCTCCCCTTTCTAAAACAAAAAATAATTTGAACATTCAATTCTTAGCCAAATCACCGTAATTGCAAATAAAAAAATGCAGTCAAGGAAATGCGAATTTCATACTAAAACACTTCCACCCAAGGACGTAACTCAATTTCCCATGCCCAGGCGCTTCGATGTTGGCGGGTGACTTCCAGATAAGTTTGTGCGATCGCGTTTGGGTCTAGCAAACCATCAGGTATCCCTTCTTCAGATGCGTGTGTTTTTGATTTAATGCCTCCATCGACAACAAAATGAGAAATATGGATGTTTTTTGGATGAAGTTCCCTTGCCATTGATTGAGCAAGCCCACGAAGGGCAAATTTACCCATAGCGAAAGGAGCAGATTCTGCATAGCCTTTAGTTGAAGCGCTTGCTCCAGTGAATTGAATATTCCCCTGCCCTTTTTTGAGCATACCCCGCGCCGCTTCCTGTCCAACCAAAAATGCTCCAAATGCGTTTGTTGTTAGTGTTTGGCTAACATCCTCGGGTTTTAAATCAATGAATGCCCCCCTTATGCGGTAGGAGGGGTTGTAAACAACAACATCTGGGATATCTAAATCATTTGCCACTTGTAAGAACAAATCCTTAACGCTTGTTGGGTCAGTAGCATCACAGCTGTAACAAAAAGCCCCGGTATCATCTGCTATATTTTTAAGTTTGCTAGTATTCCTGGCAGCCAAGGCAATTGCTATACCTTCATTTGCAAAACATCTCGCAAGAGAGGCACTAAGACCCAATCCAGCTCCAACAATTAGTGCTGTTTCTGCCATTGTTTTCAATCTCCCTTATTTAAATTAATGGAAAAATTTTGTAATTTGTTGCGATTAATTTGTGAACTCGTTTAATAAAAGTTGCGGTTAGATTTTAGAGATACTCCTATCTTATATATGTTTTATGGGCGAATCTAATGTACTATGTCCTATATATCTTAGCTTTTCTTCCGCTACCTCTAGCTCTCGTGCTAGAAATTCTTTTTTTGGTGGAGCCAGATATTATTTTTGGATTGCTAACAATCAGTATTTTGTCGTTTGGATGCATTTTTTTAAATACCGATGGGTGGAAAACAAAGCGTTGGATAACTCTAGTTTTAGGTGTGTTTTTTATGGGTGGAATTGCCGTTTATTTGACAATGAGGATAGTATTTGAACACAGCTGATAAATCCTTTGTGTCTGGCTGGAGAAAAAAGTTATATTTTATTTTCTTAAAAAACATGGCGCACATAATTTTGGAAAAGCCGTCTCATCATTTTGATGTATGGGATCTTCAAATCAGGATATGTCTTTAGTAACAATATTTTCTAGCATCGGTCTAAACTGCAAAACGAGATAGGATTCTGGATATGGTTCAAGAAAAAGTTAGTTTTACCAATGCATTTGGATGTGAACTAGCGGGGCGCCTTGATATTCCTGATGATACAAAGCCTTTAGGATGTGTATTATTTGCTCATTGCTTCACGGGCTCGAAAGATGTTTTGGCAGCTGTCCGCATTTCAAAAGCCCTTTGGCTTCAAGGCTTTTCGGTATTTAGGTTTGATTTTACGGGCCTTGGAGAAAGCGAGGGGGATTTTGCTAACACTAATTTTTCTTCGAATATAGATGATTTGTTAGCCGCTGCAGCTTTCCTTCGGGACAACCACCAACCCCCAACAGTAATGATTGGCCATAGTTTGGGCGGCGCGGCGGTACTTGCTTCTGCAGCAAAAATTCCAGAAGTTCATGCAATATGCACCATTGGGGCCCCGGCAGATCCAAAGCATGTTGTTCACCATTTTTCCAGTGTCACGGATGAAATAGAAACAGAAGGGGAGGCGGAGGTTGCAATCGGTGGGAGACCATTTCGAATAAAACGTACTTTTCTTGAAGATATTAAAGCCTATAATTTGGGAGAGTCTATAGGAGCTATGAGGAAGGCACTTCTTGTTTTTCATAGTCCAGTTGATGATATTGTCGGGATAGAAAATGCAGGGCACATTTATGAAGCTGCGCGTCACCCCAAAAACTTTGTATGTCTTGATGGCGCTGACCATATGCTTACAAACCGTGCTGATGCGTATTATGTGGCCGAGATAATATGCGCTTGGGCTAATCGTTATAGCAAAACATAAGTTGGGCAACAGGGGAAGCAAACTCAATATAAATGCATTTTTGGTAATGCTTTATTCACAACTACTATTAGGAAAGGGTCTTTTCGCAAATAATTAGCTTATTACCTAATTTTATATATTAGGCAATTTTAAAGAGTTAATTCTTAAGGAAAAATTGATTTTTTTAACAACGGCTGTATTATACTGTTAGTATTTTGACTGAATAATTAAAATCGAAATGAAATACAAAAGTCTAGGGTAGGATAGTGATTGAAATCGGTCAGATTTTTGAGCGGAAAGGTGATAAATCTATCCGCACAGAAGTGGTAGGAATGTGTGAGCATGATGGCATCGAGCACTACAAATTAGAAGTGAGCGGTGGCGACATGAAAAGGTATATAGTGTTGAGCGCGGAAGGGTTAAGGATTGCATACCGGCTGCCTAGTCTATCAGTAGTTGAGAGGCTAAATCAATTTTTTGGTCGCGGTGATGGAACCCAAAACTTAAAAAGGGCTTAATGACAATATACGAAGCTCAAGTAGTTTCGTATCGAAATTAAGAAGTAAGTATATGCCAGGTTCACCGACTAACAGCACGAACGAAAGAAAAAATTTTTTCGTTTAAGGGACTCTCTTGTTGTTTCTATATTTAATTTCTTTCCAGAAAGTTATTTACATAATCAAAAATAATTTCAATAGCTAAGAAAGATTGTTCTGAAAATTAGGATTTGACCGTTCCAAAACAGAATGTTTTCTCGCGAAAGGTTAATTGTTGTAGAGATAGCAATGAAGTACACCTCTGGCGTAGCACTCGTGCTTTTAGCAGGCGCATTTTGGTCGACTATGGGCCTCGCAATCCGCTACATTGAAACGGCAAACGTCTGGCAAATCTTATTTTATAGATCGATCGCACTATCAGTTTTTTTATTATTGCTAGTTTGTTTTACGGGGCGCAAAAGCTTCCTGATTGTTTTGTATAATACTGGTTTAGGCGGTGTCGTGGGTGGGTTTGGATTAGTGATGGCATTTGCTGGAGGAATATTTGCAATACAGAATACAACTGTCGCAAATGCCATGTTTTTATTTGCTGCAGCCCCCTTTTTTGCTGCCTTTTTGGGGAGCGTTTTGTTAGGGGAATTGGTAAGGAAGGGTACATGGGTAGGAATGGGCCTAGCTATCGCAGGTATTTTTGTTATGGTTTGGGGAGGGATTGAAGCGGGTCATTTGTATGGTAATTTGTCGGGTATTGTGTCTGCACTAGGATTCGCGATATTTACCGTCGCATTGCGATGGAACCGACAGGAAGATATGTTACCTACGGTGTTTTTTGGAGGCATTTTTTCCGCTATTATCTCAGGTATCGTATGTCTTTTTTACCAGTACTCAGTGAATATTTTACTTAACGACATATTAATTGCTCTATCAATGGGTGTTTTTCAGGTAGGAGCTGGCTTAGCTCTCTATACTATTGGTTCAAGGGTTATCCCAGCAGCCGAGTTAGCGTTGTTATCTATGACTGAGGTACTATTAGGCCCACTCTGGGTTTGGGTGGTTTTAGGTGAAAAAGGCGGTATATTTACCCTAGTTGGCGGGGGAATATTATTAACGGGCGTTGTAAGCAATGCGGTTTCTGGAATAAGGAGGAAGCCTGTTCCAACAGTCTAGTCATTTAACCATATATTGTGCTAGCTCAATTACAAAGTATCACGGTAAATTAACGAAATGAGTTGGCAATTAAAAATCATCTTGTTTTTATTACTTGTTATAGTTGCACTATATCAAGTCTGAAGTAATTTGGCACTAATCTAGGTGGGAGAATGGCAATGGGGAAGCACCGTCTATTTGAATGGTCTGGGGTATTTGCGGCAATACTATACTCTTTGCTTGTCGCCATGAATATCGGTGCAGAATTTTTTGGTTTCTTGCTTCTTTTAATTTCTGCCATATTGATTGGGATATGGGCCTATTTTTGCAGACACCATGGCATCTTTCTACTACAGGTTTTTTATGCCTCTTCTGGTATTATTGGGATGATTCGGTGGTCCTAGTTGGCCGCTCGGTTTTTTCGGGCGCCGTGAACAAAATAGAAACGCAACACGTGTTGTAAATGGAAATAAGTATAGTACCACAATTTGATGATATTACAGGTATTACCTTTAGCACACCTAGCTCTAGCAATCTTTACGTGACTTTATAGGATATCCATCTTAACTGAATTGTAAAAAAATAATAGGGCATGCTTTCTTTGTATGGGAGTGTTTCAGGTAGTGGAAAAAAAAATACCGTCTTATTGCGCACAATGTCGATCTCGATGCGGATGTTTGGCTGTAGTGAAAGATGAAAAACTTTTGCGTATTGAACCGTTTCCAAGGCATCCAACTGGTAAAAAACTCTGTCCAAAAGGTAAAGCCGCGCCCCAAATCATTTATCATAAAGATAGGCTTCTATCCCCTTTGAAAAGAAAAAACCCTAAAACGAACCCGGACCCGGGTTGGGAACCGATTTCATGGGATGACGCATTAAACCAGATTGCTAAAAAAATGTTTGCAATTCGCGAAAGACACGGGGCAGAACAAGTTGCTTTTTCAGTGACTACTCCAAGTGGAACTAATATTTCGGATTCAATAGGATGGATTCAGCGTTTTATCCGTGTTTTTGGCAGCCCAAACACAATATACAGTACTGAAATATGCAATTGGCATAAGGATTATGCCACGCGTTTTACATTTGGTACGGACATAGGGACTCCCGACTTTGAAAATACAGATTGTGTTCTTTTGTGGGGTAATAATCCAGAAGAAACCTGGCTGGCCCGATCAATTGAAATAAGAAAAGCACTTAAACGCGGTGCAAAATTGATTGTCATCGATCCGCGCCCGACCCGTTTTGCGAGGATAGCGGATTGCTGGATCCGGCCTAGACCCGGAAGTGACCAAGAGATAGCACTTTGCTTGGCACACCTGTTAATTGACAGTAAGAAATTCGACAAAAATTTTATAAAAAACTGGACTAACGCACCATTGCTTGTTCGTTTGGATACCGGTTATTTCCTTCGGGAAAATGATTTGAAGGAAGAAGGAAGCGAGAATATTTGTTTTGGGTATGATCAAAGCAACCAGACACTTGTTCGCTATGATATGTCACTAGGTATCTGGCTAGACCGCATTACCCATGTGGCTACGTCGTGCTTGGTTGAAGTCCCTACTACTGTTGGCAATATCAGTTGTGAAACTGCATTTCACTTATATAGTTCTCTAGCTGCTAGATATGTACCCGTTGCAATAGAAGAATTCACTGGGGTTCCTCAAAAAACGTTGCACAAGGCTGCAAATATACTATCAACGGTTTCCAGTGTAGCTTATTATGCTTGGAATGGAGTAAGCCAAAGCACCAATGCTACGCAAACCGATAGGGCAATTTCGCTGCTCTATACTTTGACTGGAAGTTATGGCTCTGCGGGGGGAAATGTAGCTGGGGTGGCTGCTGAGTTTCATGATATTTCAGGGGTTGACCTGATTTCTGAAAAACAGAAATCAAAAGCTTTGGGTCTGAAAAAACGCCCTTTAGGTCCTGGATTGATGGGTTGGGTTACAGGGCGTGATGTCTACCGGGCTATTATCAAGCGACAGCCCTATCCAGTTAGAATGCTATTTTCTTTTGGGGGCAACCTTTTATCCGCCCAGCCTGATACCAGGTTGGCCTATAAAGCCTTTCAGAAATTAGACTTTCATGTTCATGCTGATTTTTTTCTCAATCCTACGGCTAATTTTGCTGATATCGTTCTTCCTGTTTCAACGGCTTGGGAACGTGAGGGATTACAGACGGGGTTTGATGCTAGTCTTAAAGGAATGAAATGGGTGCAGTTAAGAAAACCAGTAGTTGAGGCAATTGGCCAATCTCGTAGCGATATTGAAATTGTTATGGGCCTGGCTAAATTGCTCGGATTTTCTAGTGACTTTTTCGATCTTGATGCTGACCAGGGGCACAATCATATTCTTAGTAGAGCAGGCCTAACAGTGGATCAATTGAGGAAAAATCCGACAGGTGTTATGCTGCATACTAATGTGCCGTTTAAGGCTTTTGATGAGACCAATCCAAATGGTCATCCACGGGGTTTTCAAACGGCTACAAGAAAAATTGAAGTATACTCGGAAAAACTTTTGCGTAAGGGCTACCATGCTATTCCGTTTGCAGCTTCAGAAAGTAGAAACAATAACAACAACAAACTGCCATTAATACTTGGGTGCGCAAAAACGTTAGCATTCTGCCATAGCCAACATCGCCATATTGCCTTGCTTCGCAAACTGAGGCCAGACCCAACATTAGAAATTGCACCAAAGGCCGCAAAAAAACGGAGGATTAACGAAGGGGACTGGGTTGAAATTTCTACTGAAAGTGGGGCTTTTCTCAGCAAAGCAAAAATTGTAAAAGATCTGCAGCCCGATTCGGTGTTTGCTCAACATGGTTGGTGGGTAGATGACCTCGCACTTGACTTAAATTCGACGGATGCTGGAAGTATGACAAATATGAACACTGTAGTTAGTTCGTTGAAGGAAGATCCAATTAGTGGGTCATTACCATTGCGCTTTACCTGGTGCGAAGTAAAGAAACTAAGCAAATGTGCTTTTACTCCAACCTCAACCTCAACAAATCAGATGGGTTAATAACAGAAACATGGCCAAATTTTTTATATTATTGTTAGTTGGAATTCCGATAATAGAGGTTGCAACCTTTATTGAAATTGGCGGGTATCTAGGGCTATGGCCAACAGTTGGAGCTGTCATTGTGACGGCAATCATAGGGACTATCTTTCTTAGGAAGCAAGGACTAGAAACATTTTTTTCCGCACATGACAGCCTGCGACAAAATCGTATTCCAGTTAACGAGATATTTGATGGGGTGGTTCTCCTTCTTGCGGGGGCTCTGTTATTAACTCCAGGCTTTATTACAGATTTTATAGGGCTGATTTTTTTTATTCCCTCGATTCGTGGATTTCTGCGAAAATATTTACTCTATCACGCGTCAAGATATGGTTCTTCAAATAGAGACCAATTTGATGCGAAGGATGGAAAACAGTTTTCTGGTTCTACGATTATCGACGCCGAGTATGAAGATTTATCTGTATACAACGAGACAAGAAAATGATTTTATCCTTGGGTGTTGAAGGATAGAATCCGAAGATGCGGCTACCAATACATTTTACGAGGGATTTTTTGGTGGACCAACTCATCGGACATGTTGGGATAGGTACCTTTTCTTATTGGACAAAATATTTTAAAAGCCATTTTCCGAGGAAGCCAACGGGTTCTCTCAATAATTAAGGTTGTAACTTAGGACGCCGATGTATCTCAGAAATTGGCAACAAAAAGTCATTGATGATTTCTCATCTATTGTGCGGCAGCATAAACGCTTTATTTTGAAAGCTCCAACAGGTGCCGGTAAGACGGTCTTAGCTAGTGAAATTATAGAGCGATTTTACAAAGGCAAGAAAGTCATTGTCTTGTGCCATCGACTAGTCTTGTTGGAACAGCTGGAAATAGCACTTGGTGAAAAACATTCATTAAGAACCCTTGAGATTTCTGATGAAGGAACTCCGTTTGACGGTTATGATATTTTGCTATCGACTAATTTAAGAGCACGAGATGTTATCGTTGATGCCATTTTCAAAGCAGATTTGCTGATTATTGATGAGGCCCACCGTGTGTCGCGGAAAGGCAAAAGCTACAAGAAAATTATTGATTCCTTTGATGAGCACAGCAAGAAAGAAGCTCGACTGCTCGGGCTTACAGCATCACCTGAACGTCGCACAGGTGATCAGAATGACCAGCTTAATCTCACCTTTGATGCTATTATTGATTGCGCTGATATTCGAACCTTGATAGCCGAAGGGATTTTGGTGCAACCCATTTACCGGCCCCATTTCATCCACGATCTGAACCTTACAAATATCGATATCAGTTCTGGGGACTTTCCAGTATCAAAACTTGCACCTGCAATTGTGAAATCTTCAATGATTGAACATGCTGTTGCTGCATATAATGAAGAGCGCTTAAATGTATCTCCCAAACCAATTTCGGCATGGTTCTGCGCTGATGTAAATGTTGCCGAACTAACTCTTGAGCAGATTCGCTCATTTAAGATTAACGCAGATATTGTTACGGCTCAAACACCCATGAAGGAAAGGATGAGGCTTTTGAAGCTTCATGAACAGGGATTTCTTGAAGCTATGGTTTCTGTTGGTGTGCTTTCAGAAGGTTGGGATAATCCACATTGTAATATCATTGTACATCTTAGACCTACTCTTTCAAAGGTACTGTGGGGGCAATCTGTCGGGCGAGGACTGCGATCAGCTCCTGGTAAGGAGAAGTGTATTGTCATTGATGTGAGCTCAAACTGGAGTACTTTCGGCCCTGTTGAAAAATTACGCTGGAGTCTCTGGAGTCACCGACGCTCATACCTTAAGTTTTTGAATAGATTTAACTGGATTGCCCAGCAGCATGACGGTGAGAATAGTGATGATGCGTACTTGCTTTGTGAAAATCAATTGCCAGGTAATCTGAGATGTTCTCACATCTATAAGAAAAAAGCATATAACAATGACACCTGTCCAAAGTGCGGGGTCTATGCAGCTGTTAACATTTTTAAACAGCAAAAACTAGATGACACACTTAATGAAATTGGCCTCCATAAACTTTTCTTTAGTAGAGTGAAAAAGGTTTATAATGAAATGGATTTATCAATCTGGTCTAATCTTGGCGGAACCGCTTGGAAAATGGCTAATGACAAAGAGAAAATTTTTCTTGCATTTTGTATGGTCTTTTCTGAGGTCTCAGGTGAACTGACTGGATCAGAGTCAGATTATTGGGATGTAGCTTTAGCGGCAGAGGCCCGGGTTCGCGGTTACTTAGTTGAAAAGAATATTCAGTTGGTTAAGCAAGATGATTTTCAATTGGCGTTGATCGCAGATGGAATGAAGGCGGGGACGCAAATTCGTACACTCCAATCCCATTACGGTCTTTTCATTTGCGGGGATGTTTTTGGCTCTCATACTATGCCTGAAAATGAAAGGAAGTACCAGAAAGCAATTAGAATTGTTGAACGTCTTGCTGTAATGGGCTGCTCATCACAAGACAATCTTCCATATTTTAATGCAGCTGAATATATTGCAGACCGTGCGAAATATGTTTCTTAGAGCGCTTCCGGGCAGTATACTTTTCCTAATTTATGTTTTGATTTTGTGAGTTTCAAGAAGCGTTGCTGGAACAAAGAACGGCTAGAAATTATCAGAACCTTTGTACGTTAAAGAATTTAGTGCTTTGCCCCTTTTCCAACAGACGCGTTGTATCATCTGGTCAATATCACGAACAGCTTTGATTGAATGGTATGCATTCCAATTTATTAGACCCATCTGCCCGACAAGTTTCTGATAAATTTTGTTACAGTGGCCATGTGGCCAACCGAAGAAGGCGGCTGAATCTGGTTCCGAATTATTATCCTTCAGAAGTTTCACATAATGTACGAGTTCGTGAGCAATCTTACCGAGCATAGAAAGTCTGTCATTTGATCGGGCGTAGTTCATTTGCTGTTCTGAAATAATTATCTCTATTTTTTTGTAGGACTTTTACGGTCGGAAAGAATACCCTCATGGATTTATTTTTTGGTAAATTGTCGGGCGTGATTTCTGGTGGTTGGAAAACAAATGGCGCGTTAACTTCTTTTAGCAGCCAATGCCAAAAAATATTAACTAGATCTTCGTTCGTTTTTAGAGGTGCTGGCAGTACAAACCTATCAAGAGGCTTTATGTCACTTCTAAAGGTTTAGTGAGAGAGTGCAGAAAAAGCTGCAACGAAAGATAGCAAGCGGAGTATGTGTTTTCAGTTATTGTGCGACCTGGGGAAAAAGAACAATAATATAAGACTGAAAACGTAATTCATCTTAAGAGAACTTTTTAAAATGATATTTCTAGAAACGTAGTCAAGAAAAGTTTTTTGAAAGAAAAAGTGACGATTGTTTCAAGGTAATTTATCATGGCGCAAAATGGGATAATTGCACTATCCAATCGACGGGTATTAGGGGAATTGGTCTGATGATTGAAGTCGTGACACTGACACCGGTTGCAAGGGCAACAGTTCTCAGGTATGGGACAGACATTCGTTCAGCGGGAAACAAGGCCACAGAACTTACTCTGCCGGCAGTTCCATTAGATACCGGACGTGCAGCCCTTTTACGAGCAAGAAGTGCAGCCGCAAAAATCATCAAAATTGTACAACATATCGATTATAGACTTGCGCATGCTGATGTTGATGGATTGATCGCGGATACTGGTTTTGCTAGATATAGGCAACAGACAGAAATTGGGAAAAATATTAGGAAGATTGATCAAAGTGTGCTTGATTCGGCATATTCGGGCATCAACCTCTTATCGAAGAATAGCAATAACGTTCGGCTGAGGACAACTTCTTTGGGCGGCTCTATACTTGTCTCACCACTACCTCTAGATGCAAGAACCTTGGGTCTATCGGAACTAAGGATACAAAGAGACGACTTTAAAGCTTTAAAAGTGACAGATGAATTGAGCGTTTTAAATAGTTCACCAAGAGTTTCTTCACCAACAACAACTTCTTCTGTTGGCATTCTGTCAAATAGCCAGATCACAGGTGCCCGAGAGAAAGTTAAAACCGCGCTGCGAATTGCTGGTCAAAAGCTGTCAAGGTTGGATGCCCTTTATAGTTTAATTACTAGTAAGGAAGGATTTTTAACAAAAATTAATCCAACTCGGCTAAGTCTGGATATCCGTTCTTTGCCAAGAGGAAGCTTTGTCAATGTGATAGGGTAAAAGGATTAGGTAAAAAAATATTTCAAAGTTCTAAAAAAACCTTTTTTCCAGACGATTCTAGAAACACAAAATTATACTGTGTTATGTGAACCAGTGTTTGCGACATGGTGAGGTCGGGCTTTCTGAGTATTTGTCATATTTTTCTAGTCTTCAAGATCGGCCTTTCCCTTTTTCTGGTGAGTTAACAAGACATGCCATGTTGCCAAAAGGATGTTTGTTTTCATGCATGAGTTGGTGGGCTTTTCCAATCTGATCAAAAGTGAAAGTTTCGGACAAACATGGATCAACTTTCTTAGCAATAACAAGATCATTAACAGCCTTAGCCTGTTGATCGTTTGCAAGATGGCTCCCCTGGAAGCGTTTTTGCATCATCCAATGATAGCGAAGGTCCATTGTGATGTTGAAGCCCGTGGTCCCAGCACAGATTACAACCATTCCACCAATGTCACACACAAAATCCGAGGTTGGTAGAGTTGACTCACCCGGATGTTCAAACACAATTTTTGGATTTTCACGTTCCCCGACTGCTTCCCAGATTTTTTTGCCAAATGTACGTGCATCTTTGATCCATGTGCCCCATTCCTTGCTCGTTGTATCTGGCATAGGTCCCCAGTGATCAAAGTCATTGCGGTTGACAACCCCTATAGCACCCCGATCAAGACAAAACTGGCGTTTCCCTGGATCAGAAATTACTGCGACCGGCCTACCGCCAAATGCTGATACGATTTGTAGGGCCATTGATCCGAGACCACCCGCTGCTCCCCAGACAAGGACAACACTATCTTTTTCAACAATATTCGGCGGCCACCCCATAAGCATCCGGTAAGCAGTAGACGCAGTGAGCATATAGCATGAGGCCTCTTCCCACGTCAGGTGTTTTGGCTTGGGCTGGCATTGGTGTGACTGGGCTTTTGAAAACTGGCAATAGCTTCCATAATTAGTTTGATATCCCCAGATACGGGTTGAGGGCGCGAGCATAGGGTCTTTCCCCGATAGCACCCAAGGGTCATCCGGTTCCCACCAACCAGAATGGATTACCACTTCGTCTCCAATTTCTACGTTCTTTACATCCTTTCCTATGGCCCAGACAATTCCTGCGCAATCACTCCCCCCCGCGTGAAAATCTTCGGGTTCTCCCTTTTTCTGTCGGTCGGCAATGACGTCCACAGGATACCCAAGCGACGCCCAAACATTATTGTAGTTAATTCCAGTAGCCATCGTATAGATCAATACATCTTTTGCACCAATTTCTGGCACGGGAATAATTTCCCTTTGCCACGCATCCTCGGGTTCACCAAATCTATCTTGGCGAACACAAAAGGCATGCATTTTTTCAGGAACGACGCCCAATTCAGGGCGTTCACCTAGTGTCAATAAATCTGGGCGTGGTAGACCTTTAGTATTCATGCAACCTCCATTCTATTTAAACTTATAGTTATATGGTGTTAAGAGGATAATATTACCGGACAATATAATGGTATTCAAACAAAGGGTATTTACAACCTTTTTTCGATAGGGTTATTGTCATTAAAAATCAGGATTGTATTCAAGAGACTATGCGATAAAACTATACTGTTGTAATAAACTTCAGGAAAAGCGTTTGAATAGCTGTCGAAATCGGGTACAGTGTATATATTATAAACGTTTAACAAATTTTTTGAAATTGACGATATAAAGGAGATTAGTATATGCGTGCGTTGTTAATTATGGGGCTAAGTGTTTTCCTTTTAGCTGCTCCAGGTATGAGTTCAGCTGACCAGGCTGATCCGGCTCACGATGCCGTTGCTCTTCTGCAAGAGCACCCTGGGAAGACTGTTGGTTTTGGCGTATGTTTGGCTTTCGCTGTTACGGGGCCTGGAGGAATAGCCTGCGCAGCAGCCCTCGGTGGAGGACTTGTGTTAGATCAAGATGTTCCGCTTCTCCATTCACTAGGACATAGCCACTAGTCGGTGAGAGAGCAAAGAATCGTCCCAATTTGTTCTTTGATCAAATAACATAGATTGGGAAAACCCTTCCGTGAGGTGTGTTTTATTGAACTCGTGCCAAAACGGGATAGTTATAGGAGTAATATGAGATGCGTGCATTGCTAGTTATGGGTTTAAGTGCTTTTCTGTTGACCTTACCAACTTTGACTAAGGCTGATGACAGTCATGCTGTAAGCGAAATGATTAGTGATAATCCCGGCAAGTCGCTTGGCGTAGCAGGTTGTGCTGCGATTCTTGCTTTTCCTCCTGCCGCAGCCTGGTGTGCCTTAACACTGGTCGGAGGTGCAACAATTGATGGTGACACTCAGAAATTCTTGGATGACGTTACACAATAATAAAATTCTTTCTCTGAAAATCCTTGAAACTCTTTTTCGTGTTTCTACTGAATCTATTGTAAAATGGGCTAGAATATACTTCTAGCCCATTGCCGTTTGGGTGGTTTTTTTGATCTTTTCAGAATGGCAGCAACCTGAAAGGGCATGTTGGTATTTGCAAAAAAAGAGGTGCAATCAGCTTATGGGCAGGCGTATGGCCAGATTTTCAATGTATTTGCAGGGAAAAAGCTGCCATCTTTTTTCATGTATGGCACGGGAATTTTCTTTTTAGCTTTTGGCAACTTTAAGAGTGACTGGGAATCATAGGGAGGCTCAATTCTGTAGAACGCGTTTGGATCCATCCAATAACTGTTTTTAGGCACTACATACACCCCGTCATTAGACCATTCAGGTTCATTGCTATAAAGAATTGCAAAATGCAGCGCATCTCGACGCACCCTTCGTCCCATTTTTCCGGTGTTACTTGTTGTTCCGATTTCTTGACCCATGGTAACTTTATCACCAATATTTAGAGGCGACATTTCTCTGAGGTGGGTGTATTGTGAATAGGTCCAAAAAGGAAGTCCGGTTTGGTCGGGGGTATGGCGAAGCATCACTTCAGTGCCTTTGCGGTTCCAGTCATTTAAGAATTTTCCAATAACTGTTCCAGCTGCAATTGCTCTCACAGGGGTCCCGCGCGGTTGCGGTATATCAATACCCTTATGAATTGCGGCGACTTGGCGTTTGCGGGAATAATCAATAGCCCACTTTTCACTATCAATCTTAGGGCACTTTGCTCCCCCTAAAAAGTCTGGAACCAGTCCTGTTTCAATTCCACCCCTGGCCTTTTGAATTTTGACAGCTATGGGTGCAAACTTCATTCTGTTTTGTCCAACCATTAGGCGTATTTCGTCAGAAATTTTTTTAGGTTCCACAAATCCGTTAAGGTTTTTGCATGCCGTACAAAGAGCCCCGCGGCGTTTCGGGATTGCACCAGCGGGGATTGCGCCAGAGTCTTGGACCGTATCAGTATCTTGTTTTGATTCCTTTTTTTTCTTCTTTTTCTTCTTTTTCTTTTTTTTCTTCTTTTCGGCTACGAGGATTTTTTTGTCAATTAATTGTTCAAAATTGTCATTGTACACAACATTTGGAGATCCAGAAAATTCATTAGCTAGAACACTTTCCCCATAGACCATGCACCATAGGAACACGCTCGCTAATGGTAAAACTTTTAACCCAAAAATAGCTGCTAGGTTTCCAATGATTCTGGTAGCCATGAATACCTCAACGTGCAAAAAGCCGAGCGGTTCTAGACATTAATGTAACGATAACGTCTATGTGCTATTGTGTAAAGTAGATCTGAAGCCGCACGGTTTTAAGGTCAATTAATTGAAACAATAGTGTTTCAAATATTATTAAATTTCGAAGAAGTCTTTCTCTCAGAAATGACTTTGCGATGACCACTCTTCTCAAAGGGTTAAGGTATGTCCCGATTTTTAAATAACCCTCCCCTCGGTATTTTTTTTATTATTGTTGGGATGGCTTGTATATCTATACAGGACGTGCTGATAAAAATGCTATCAGTAGAATACCCGCTTCATCAAATCATACTAATTCGATCCGTTGTAGGGATTACGATTTGCATGGGTATTTTGCAATTTGAGGGAGGATTTCAAAAGCTCAGGACAAGCCATTTTAAATTACATATGATGCGGGGTTTTCTTTTATTCTTGGCTAACATGTTTTTCTTTTGTGCGCTAGCGGCCATGCCATTGGCTGAAGCCACTACACTATTTTTTGTTGCTCCCCTTTTTATTACAGTTCTATCGGCAACATTTCTCGGAGAAAAAGTTGGGGTCAGGCGGACACTGGCATTAATGGTTGGCTTTAGTGGCATTGTATTAACTGCATGGCCCCATATAACCTATAATGCGCACCAAATATCAGGGCTGACAATTGCGTTGCCTTTGGTTGCGGCGCTCGCGTATGCCGCGATGAATGTATTGACGCGCAGGTTGGGTGTAACGGAGAGCGCGTCAGTTCTAGCAATATATGTGCAGGGTTTGTTAATGTTTATAAGCCTTTGCTTTTGGGTTCTAGTTGGGGATGGGGATTATAGTCAGAATTTTGATAGTGCAAGCGCTAAGTTTTTGCTTCGGGCATGGGTTTACCCTGCGTACGGGGATATAAAATTTTTCATCGGTTGTGGCGTAACTTCAGCCTTCATTGGATACAGTATTTCTCAGGCATATCGAGTTTCTAGCCCAGTTATTCTGGCACCTTTTGAATATATTGCGTTACCGCTTGCTATAATGTGGGGCTGGCTGATTTGGGGCGACTTTCCCACTAAATGGACTTGGTTTGGAATATTTATGATAGTAGGTGCAGGAATTTATGTTTTTGTTCGCGAGAACAAACTGGGACGTAGCTTTTTGCCCAAACGACTTTTACCTAGGTGGTAAGCATGATTTTTAATGAATACTCAAAGGATTTATTGTATGTTTAGAAGAACAAGTTGAATATTTTACAAAATCCAGGCTAATTAGTAGGAAAGAGAAATTCTTGATATGATTGAAATACCGGCAAAGGGTAGCAAGGCTGCTAAAGTAGCAAAAGGGCAGGCTATCAAAATAATAAATGTGCATGGTCATCAGGTGGTTGATACCTGGGCGTTTAACGCAGCAGACATCAGCGAATTCCTTTCGAACGAACACATGCGTCAAAAACTAAACAGCATTTTTCCGAAGATAGGTGAGCCACTGTTCACGAACAAACGGCGCCCCATTCTTATTTTTGAAGAAGACACGTCACCTGGCGTCCATGATACGGTAATGGCTGCCTGTGATGTCTATCGATATGAGCAGCTTGGTTGTACTGAGTATCATGAAAACTGCACTGATAATCTTCACGCTGCCTTGGATGAACTTGATCTAGAGAGTGCAGAGACCCCATCTCCCCTTAACCTGTGGATGAATATTCCAATAGGACCTAATGGTAGTTGTGGGTGGGTAGAGCCGGTCTCGAAACCTGGAGACTATGTTGTTCTGAGAGCAGTTCTTGATGCTGTTGTTGTTATGTCTGCCTGTCCCCAGGACCTGATACCCATTAATGCCGGAAACCCAGTAGAAGCGTTTTTTGAAATACTAGATTAAAGACATCGCAAGGTATTGCCTTTAAGGGCTTAATATAGACTGTGGGTTAAAAGGAAACGCTTCAAGATTTAGCAGCCCTTTTTTTATCTGAAACATCAGATGCTTTCCGATCGCGATAGGGGTGGAAAAGCTAACTCAGGAGTGTAACTGTTAAAACTTTTAAAGCATTGACCATTAGCTTGACGTTGCCACTCGGTTTCTGGAATGATGGCAGAAACGCATTTATATTTTGCTCGGTAACTTTTTGTGCGTTTGTTTTCTTCAATAACAATAGCCACGATTCCGGCAATAGAGCCGCCTTGCCTTTGAACTAGTTCAATTGCCCCCCCCATTGTACCTCCTGTTTCGATCCACTGGTCAACAAGCAACACCCGGGTTTCAGGGCGAAATGCAGGTTTTCGTATTTCTAGTTCCTGAAGTCGCCCAGAATAATTCTTGAATGGTACCTTATCTGTTTCAACGCATAGCTTTCCAGCTTTGCGAATAGGTAGGAACCCTTTTTCGAGTCTTGTGGCTATTGCCGAACCAAGGACAAAACCCATTGCGTCCAATCCTGCAACAAGATCGCAATCATGTCGCGAAAACGGTTCACATAAATCATCTAACAAATCTGAAAAAGCTTCTTCATTGATATAGATTGACGTAGGGTCAAGCCACGCAAACTTTTCACCCTTAGTGTTTGGTGCCATAAGTGGGAAATACCAACGGTCATCGCGTGGTCCCTTATTCTTTGACATGATCTTTTCTCCTGGTGCTATTAAGAGTTTTTATTAGGGTTCGGAGATTAGATGGATCTATATTGTAAAAATCTCCATCAAAGTTTATGCCGGTAGCCACCATAAAAACATCAACAAAATTTGAATATTGAACGACATTTTCTGGCGTTACTCCGGACGCAAGAGCGAGGGCCTGATCTTTACACGCTTTTCGAAACACCCGTATTTTTGACAAATCGGGAGCCTTTCCAGTTGCAATACCTGACGTGGTAACAACGTCCATATATTGGCATGCGAGTTGTGCAGCCTTGTGAAAATCTTCCTCAGCAACAGGGCGTTGTTTCTTGAAAGCGGTTCCCCCGAAATACAGCCCCTCCCAACCAGATTTTATTTTTATATCCAATATTTTGCGGGCTTCAATTTGATCATAGGCTGCCCTATTTTCATCTATGCGGGCGTCATCAGCCCAGTAAGCATTTACAGTAATTTTGTCGGTTTTCAACATTCCAAGAACTGGAAAAGCCTCCTTTCCAGTGACTCCTAAGAAATTGACGCCAAGCCAGAGGCTGGGGAAAGTTTTTCTAGTATAAGAAATGATGGGCAGGAGTTCAGTATAAGGAAAGTCGTGATTAATCAGAAATACTCCAGGGCACCCTTCTGCTAGAGCTATACGAACATTTTGTTCTACTTGATGCTTATCAACAACGTGGATGACAGGTAAAACCATGGGGGCGTTTTTGCCTAACAGTTGTTGGAATTCAATGCGGTTCATGTATTATATAAGCAAGGTAAGTGGCAGGTCACGGCCTAGCTATCCCTGGCCAAAAAAATAGTTATTTTGTGCCATACATGCGATCCCCGGCATCACCCAGACCTGGAACAATATAACCGTGATCATTCAGTTGTTCGTCTATTGCTGCCGTGAAAATTTGTACGTCTGGGTGGCTGGAGGCAAAGGCTTTAATTCCTTCCGGAGCTGAAAGCAAGCAGACAAATTTTATATCAACCGCTCCAATTTCCTTAAGTCTGCTAACGGCAGCTGATGCTGAATTGCCGGTTGCGAGCATCGGGTCGACCACTATTATTCGTCTTGCGCCGACATTTTCTGGCATCTTAAGGTAATATTCTACAGCAGCAAGGGTTTCAGGGTCACGATAAAGTCCGACGTGACCTACTCGAGCGGACGGGACAAGGTCGAGCATGCCATCCAATAAACCATTTCCAGCTCGCAAGATAGAGGTGAAAACGAGTTTTTTTCCTTTCAATATGGGAGCCTCCATTTCAGCGAGAGGTGTCTCTATTGTTGTTGCAGTTGTAGGTAAATCACGTAGAACTTCATATGCTAAAAGCAGGCTGATTTCCCTAAGGAGCTGCCGGAAGACAGCCGATGGTGTATGTTTATCACGCATTAAAGTTAATTTGTGCACCACTAAAGGGTGGTCGACCAGGGTTACATTTTTATGCACTTTTAATCTCCCAAAAGTTAAAGAAGTGTTTTATCTTAAAACACAGAGCCATCACTCGCGATTCGAATCGGCGGCTCTCCGTTGGCACGCTTTACCTGGGCAATATTCCTTCCTGCTGCCCAAGTTCCGCCTTCAAGTACTTTGGCAAGAGGAAGTTCTTGCTCTTTTAGATTAAGAATGTGTCGCAGACGCTCTGCCAACATTTCAATGATAATTATTGTTAAGGCGCGCCATTCAACAATAACTTCACTACCACACACATGCACTTCCTCTTCCACTCTGCCGTGTTTGGGTGAAATCACTCCTAAATCTAAAAGCAACCCGCCATTTCTATACTCAGCAAGTGCTGTTAAATCATTGATTCCATTTACTTTAAGGCCAGCCTCTTCGATTGGTTCGATTAAAGAATATGTAATCCACTGGGAGAGTTTGTGGAAAGGTACTAGGCCTTCCGAAGGAGCTCCTGTATTTATGACCGGATGATGCCACGTATCACCTAGATTAATCCCACTTAAGGTGACGCGCCCCGGCCAAATGCCGCTCAGTCCAGTTATAATAGCGGAAAAAATTTGTCTGGCAGTAATTGTGTTATTTTTTGAGTGGAACTTTAGATAGTCAAAAAGATTGCCGATGCGACACTTAGACTTTCCAAATAGTTCTTCTTTTTCGTGAAGAATTGACCCTAGGTTGTTAAGTAGGCGAACGCGACCATCTAGCCCTGCTAGTTTGTTTTCGTCAGTAACCTGCAATGCAGAGCCCAGTGCGCTTTTTGTGAGAGCCAAGAGGCCGTCGGCATCGGCTCTCAGAGGTCGTGTCTTATCTCCGGAAAAGAGGCCGCTTTGAAATGCGTGAAGGCTAGCAATAGCTAATCCCTCTGAGCGGGTAAGAATTTTGCTAGTTTCGGGGTCCTTGTAGCGCCACAAAGGTCCAGCACCTGCATCAAGCAAAACAGAAGTTACTACTAGGTCAAAAGCAGTTCGTGCTCGTTCATTAAGGTCTCCATCAAGGGATTTTGATAGTTCCTTCCAGCGATTTTTTCCCTCTGAATTGAAGTGTCGCCACCGAGCGTGATATGGGATCTTCAAATCAGGATAAATAGTTTCAATGGTTTTACCTACGTATCTAGCAGCATTGTCTAATTTTTCTAAATTAACACCAAAGTTTTCTAAGTTATCCGATATGCCTGCTTTGTATACAATAGAACAACGGTTCCGAATAGCCTCGGTTGTCAGTAGCCATTCTGCCGAGTGCTTAGTTGGGGAAGTCACCGGACTATCAATATTCGTCAATTTTCCGGCCTATTGTTTCTTCAGCGTTCTGGGGAATAGAGACTGTTTCATCAGTAAAGTACCCTGCCGACTTCTTTGCGTCCATTTCAACCTTAGCATCAGATGGTATAAGTTCATCTGGGATTGGAATTCGCTCGCCAATTGTTATTCCCTGAGATATTAGAGCGTCATATTTCATATTGCTCATTGAAATAAATCGGTGAATACGTGTAATCCCAAGCCAGTTGAAGATATCAGGCATTAAATCTTGAAAACGGAGGTCTTGTACACCTGCAACACACTCGGTTCGCTCAAAATACGCAGCAGCACTATCGCCGTCAGGGTCACGTTTTCGGGCATTATAGACCAGAAATTTTGTGACTTCGCCTAATGCACGGCCTTCTTTCCGATTATAAACAATTAAACCCACCCCGTCATTTTGTGCCATCCGTACACACTCTTCAATTCCGTGCGCCAGGTACGGGCGGCAGGTGCAGATATCTGAACCGAACACATCGGACCCATTGCATTCATCATGCACTCTGCAGGCGAGAGGTATTTTGGGATTGCTAAGTGCGTCGACCTCTCCAAAGATATAGACAGAAATATTGCCGATTGGCGGCAAGAAAATCTTTAGGTCTGACCGTGTTACTAGATCCGGAAACATTCCGCCAGTGTATTCAAATAATGATCGGCGAAGGACCACCTCACTAATTCCGAGACGTTTTGATATTCCGGGTAAATACCAAACCGGTTCGATCGCAGCTTTGGTTACATTTGCTTCTCCCCCATCCATTAGAATATTACCATCCGGCTTCAGTCGCCCGGCAATCGTAGCCTCACGGAGCTCAGGAAAATCTATGCGGGCACGGGTAACAGCAATAGTGGGGCGAATATCAATGCCTTTATCAAGAAGATCTTTAAAAGACTCCGCCACAAGGTGGCCGAAAGGGTCAAGTGAGACAATTTTATCCTCTTTTTCCCATTGGGGGTGTGGTCCAATTCTAGTAGTCGGCATAGTATTAGTTAAATCGGGTTTGTGAATCGGGTTTAGCTGGCCGGCAGCAATTGCGAGAGCTCTATAAACACCATAGCCGCCAGAGTGAGCGCCTATTACATTTCTTTCATTTGCATTATTAAGCGACCCTATTACCGGACCCCGTTCTTCTGGTGTCGTTCCGCCCCAATTTATTGGGTGCGGACGCAAGTGTTTTTGAGGTGGGTGAGATGTTAGAACGATATGTTTATTGTTGCTCATATCCGATTTTCTCCAAGCCTTTTCGCCAATCATTAAGAGTACGAGCGGACCAATATCAAAGCAAATTATAACCGCTCGAAAATATTTATAGTGATAAATCTTAGTTAAAAAATGTCAGGAAAATATTAACAAAAAAGGAAGCTTGTTTTTATTAATTGAAGTAATGAGTTCACTAGGAGGATTTTTCTTCTGCAATATCCTCTGCCCATAACTCCGGGTTTTCGCTAATAAATTTTTGCATTAGATTTTTGCAGTCACTGTCATTTGCAATTTCAACCTCTACTCCACGTTCAAGTAGAAAGTTTTCATTTCCCCCAAAAGTTTCATTGTCAGCAATTACTACCCGCGGTATTCCAAATTGAATTATGGTGCCTGAACACATCATACATGGGCTAAGCGACGTGTATAGTGTCATCCCGCGATAGGATCGTTGTCGGCCCGCATTTCGAAGACAGTCCATTTCGCCATGTGCGATTGGGTTTCCCTCCTGGACACGCTTATTGCGACCTCTTGCGACAATAACCTCTCCAGAAGTTAAAACACTACCTATTGGACAGCCACCTTCATCATAGCCTGCTTTTGCCTCTTCATAAGCGACACGAATAAATTTCTGATCTATCTCTCTTAACACAATATTTTCCTTATTAAATCTTGCCGATTTATTTCATCTCAGGTGCGGAGGGCGAGTATAGTAGGGCAATTTTTCTATTCTCGGACTATAAGAACCTTTTTCCACCATATCTTTTATATAAGACACAATATCTTCTAACGGTGCAAACCAAACATCTCGCGTTTCAAAAATATTTTCAAGCCACTTTTCCACAGCATTCCACCTTGCGAGTCTCCCGGTTAGGAATGGATGCCAGATAGGCATCCATAATCCATTCGCCTCGTAATGGGCCTCAAACTCTTCAAAGAAACTTGAAAGACCCTGTGAAGGACTGCGGACCGGCATCATGTAGCCAATTTCTGAATAGTGGGCAAATGGCGGCCAATCGTCCGTTCCCCAATGTACCGGTACTTCATAGATTTCACCGCAGGTGGTTTTCATAAGATAGGGGATGTCATCGGCCATTAACGAGCTGTCATACTGAATTTCGTGTTCTATCAGTAGGTCAATTAAATCCTGAGTTACGTTATATACAGGCCCTCGGTATCCACGCGGTTTTCTTCCAGTCATCTTTTTATGCACATCGGTTGCCCGCTCAAACCAATATTTTTGTTCTATCGGTGAGTGTTCTGTTGGGTCTTCATGAATATAACCGTGATGGCCGATTTCATGGCCTTTTTTAAGGATTATTTCTACAGCGCTTGGATATTGTTCCATGCACCAGCCAGGGATGAAGAATGTTTGTTTTATACCGAGTCTTCGATATGTCTCTAGAATGCGTGGAATCGCTACAGTAGGGCCATATTTTCCCATCGTGATGGGATACAAGCGATTATATCCGTCAACAGGCTTCGACACATGGATTAGGCTGTCAGCATCCATATCAAACGTAATTGCACATGCGCACTTTGCTCCATTAGGCCAGGGGATTGGGTTTTGAATCATTTTATCTCCTTACTTTGGCAAAATATGACCACTAGCAGTAGGCCAGCTCAAGAAAAGTTGGCTGCCAGATCGAATGTCCAGGTTTTGAATTTCCCGTTGCTGTATTTGTGCCTTAAATTCAATGCCGCCTTTTGCTTCTAAAAAAAGAGTTACAATTGAACCTATGAATTCTTCACCAATGAGCGAACATTCTATGACATTATCAGCTTCGGGTTTTTTTTCAGAAACTGTAATGACATCAGCACTAACGACCAAATTCAATTTTTCTCCAACCTCAAGAGAAAGCTTTTCTGGGGACGAAACTGAAAAAGGTCCGGCCTTTGACTGAAGCGTGATAAGGTTTTCTTTTTTGTCAAGGATAGAACCGGATATTATGTTGTTCCGTCCTATGAATTCAGCAATAAACCGATTTGCCGGTGCACGGTAGATTTCACGTGGCGTGCCAATCTGTTCAATCTCGCCTTTTGCCATGATCACCACCCGGTCTGCCATTGCAAAAGCCTCGGACTGGCTATGGGTAACGTAGACAAACGTAATATCAAGCTCCCGCTGAAGTCTAGTTAGTACACTTTGCATTCGAATTACAAGATGTGCATCCAGAGCAGAGAGAGGCTCATCAAGGAGAAGGATTTTGGGTTCAGTAACAAGAGCTCGCGCTAAGGCAACTCGTTGGCGTTGACCACCTGATAACTGCGAAATATCACGGGACGCGAATTCTTCGATTTCCAGGCGTTTGAGCCAGGTCATTGCCTTTATTCGGCGCTCATCTGCAGAAAATCCTCTCATTTTCAGGCCAAATTCGACATTTTTTATAACATTAAGGAAAGGGAATAATGCTAATGTTTGCCACACCATGGGGGTATCACGTTCGGATGGCTTGACATCATTCATGAGCTTTCCATTGAGGCAGATTTCACCGGAAGTTGGCTGGTCAAGACCCGCTAGCATGCGCAATGTAGTGGTCTTTCCGCACCCAGAAGGGCCCATAATGGCAAGAAATTCACCTTTTTTGATCTCAAGCGAAAATTCTTTAACGGCGACAAATTCGCCAAATAGTTTTACAACATTTTTAAAGACAACAAGGGAGTCATTCATGCGATAAACCTTTGCCATGACGGGTCATTAGTAAAATCTGGGCTATAACAACCAGGGTCATTGAGGTAAGAAACACAAAAGTCCCAATAGCATTTATCTGGGGATCTACCTGTCCCTGAAGTACTTCAAGAATAATAACTGGGATTGTTTTGTTCAAACCCGAGACAAACCAAGAAACCGCAAATTCATCAAATGATACGGCCGCTGTCAAACATAGAGAAGAGATGATTGCCGGCAAGCTAAATGGTATTATAATTTCTCCCATAGTCCGCCATTCACTCGCTCCTAGGTTCCAGGCTGCCGCCTCAGCGCTCGAATTGAGTTGCGCAAGTCTTATCCGAATTATTGCCATTGCAAAAGGTGTGCATAAAACGACATGTGCAATGATTATTGAATACCAGCGTCCAGACATACCAATATGAGATAACCATGCAAGCATAGCGAGGCCCATTATAACAAGAGGAATTGTTGGGGGAAGAAGGGCGAGAGCCAGGTAGGCACTCTTTCCGAAAAAATTGTAACGATAGTCAGTGTAGGCCGTGCAAAAGCCAATGAAGGTGGCAATAATGGAAACGCTTATTGCACTTGTGACTGATATCCAAAGCGCATCCCATACATCCTTGTCATGGTAAATTGTCTTATACCAATGAAGAGTAAAGTTTCCGAGCGGTATTGTAGGGAAGCGGTCTGAGTTAAAGGAAAAAATGAAGCTTGCCAGAATTGGTGCAACGACAAAGACAAATACCAGGCAAATATAACTCTTAAAGAATAGAGAAGTGGTGCGGGTTGCAGTCATGTACGTTTCCTATATGCTGCAGTGACTGCTGCAAATGCAACTACGAGCAAGGTTAGGATCATGCTGACCGCCACAACGGCTGCGCGAGGCCATTGTTGTCCTGATTTTGTTGTGTCGATAATCAAAATACTTAACGTTGGTGGTTTTGACCCACCAAGATAGTAGGGGCTTACAAAATCACCAAATGACAATATAAAGCAAAATACCGCGCCGACGATGAGTCCGATTTTTGCTAAAGGGATAATTACAGTGAATACTACTCTCAATCTCCCACAGCCAAGATTCTCTGCAGCTCCAATGAGGGACCGGTCAATATTGGACAGAGACAGGGTTTGTAGAATTACGACTAATGGTAACGCAAGAGTCAAATACCCAACTAGAGTGCCAACAACTGTATTAAGCATTATAAAAGGGTTTAATCCTAAATACCCCAGGGCGGCATTGATTACACCGTTTTCCGCTAAAATAACCTGCCATGAATAGATGCGAACAAGGTAACTTGTGAAAAACGGTATGATTAAGAAGAATATTGCCCATCGACGGGTGGCATTTGAGGTTTTGAAGGCAAGTCCATATGAACAAGGAAAAGCAATACAGCTAGTAATGACTGTTGCGACTAAGGCCATACAGAAGGTGAAGTAGTATGCATCCCAGAAGTAATCTTTTGAAAGCATTTTGACCCAGTTTACTGAATCGAAACCAGGCACCATCCGATAATTTCTTACAAGCCAAAAACTCAAATAAAACAGGAATGCGAGCGGAACTACAAAAAACAAGAATTGCCACACGAGATTGGGCAGTCGCCATGTTGCGGCGTACCATGTTAGACCTTTTGACGTCTTGGAAGCCACGTGTTCAATCTTTCTCGCCGTATCATACTTCTTTTGGGAGCATGGGCCGGCTTATAGCCGGCCCATTAACTAGGAATTACGCGTTTTTATATTCGGACCAGAATTCGTTCCATTCCTCAAGACTTTGTTGCTGAGGAATATCGCGATAATGAATACGCCCTTCCTTAATCAAGGTTATAGGGTTATTGGGAACGCCGGGCATTTGCCCTGTCCGTTTTGCTTCGTCCGGCTTTTGTTCTTGAAGCGCCTTCATTCCTGATTTTGTCACGGCGAATGCAGGGTAGGCTTTCATGCCCGCAGACCGAACCTGTCCTGCTGGTGTGAGTGAGTACTGGATATATTTCTTGGCTATGTCTTTCTTTTTTGATGTGGAGACAATTGAATAGGATTCGGTCCACTGAATGCCACCTTCCTTAGGTACTACAGAACCAACTGGGGCACCGTCTTTTTCCAGGACACCAGTTACCCAATCACCTATACCAACGCAGGCCCATATTTCAGCATTCTTTAACGATGAAAATGTTCCTCCATAATCAAAAAAACCTTTAACTTGCGGTTTCAGGGACAAGGTTTTTTCTTTGACCTTACCCCACGCTGAAGCCGAAATATCAAACGGCCCAGGGTTGTTGTTTCCATTAAGTAAACTTATTTCACCAAGGCTTGGTAAATGCCAATCAAAGTGACCGACTTTTCCCTTCAGCTTTGGATTCCAGAAAACATTGTAGCTCATTGCTTCTTCTGCAGAGACATGTTCTTTATTATAAGAGACTCCTAGATGGCCAAAGCGGGTGATTACTGAAAAAAGCTTGCCATTTTTCCAGTGGCCAGGAAATTTCGTAAAATCGTCATGAAGCATATCGTCGTAAGGGTAATCCGATGGATTTAACTCATCAATTAAATCTCCGCGGTCTATCAAGATGCGGGCGTATTCTGCATCCGTATGGATGATATCAAACGTGCCTGGTGGGGATTGTGAAAGTGCAGCTAGCATATTATCGCCACCCGCATAGTATTTTGGCTTAAACTTAACATTATGCTGCGCTTCAAATTCCTCGACCATGTCGGGTTCAGCCAAGCCATACCAGGAAAGCATGTTGATTTCGACGGTATTTGCCCACGAGCGGTGGATAAAAGGCGTAAACAATGCAGCCCCTGTAGCCGCCATGCCGAGCTTCAAAACTTTGCGACGCGTTGGCTTAATAAGTTGTCTTTTTGCTTTTTTAAGCATTTTCTATAGTCCTTCCTAATTTCTTTTGTTAGTTTTTCTCAATAATCTCTAGTTGCTTTGGGTGGTGTTTAACTCGCGATAATTTTTTACAACCCTAGATTTAACAATTTTTGTCTTTTATTATATAGAATGTAAAGCAATTCAGGTCGCTCAGATGCATAATAACAACACTTGGTATTAAAGACAAAATTGACTTAATCTACCCCGAAAAATGAAACTTGACTACTGAATAGTGACTTGGTGTTGGATCAAACTTGGAGACTCTATCTTCTAGTGCTGAAGGAAAAGACAAGTGACTGCTATTCCTATTATCGATTTTGCATCGAACTTGGGTCTCAATACATGGGAAAATCGAAAACTTATAGCGACTATTGATACTGCGTGTCGAGAGATCGGTTTTTTCATTATAATAAATCCACCTATTGATGAGAAAATCTTAGGACTGGTTTATGAACAGGCATCTGAGTTTTTTTCCCTCTCAACTTCATTGAAAATGAAATATTACATTGGGAACCAACCGAATCATCGGGGCTATGTACCTCCAGGCGAGGAACAATACGGAGCGTTGCAAGGGGCACCGGGTGTAGAAGCCTCAAGTACGCGAGAGCTGAAAGAGGGATTTGAAATTGGAACGTCTACACCAAAAAATGATCCTGATTTTCTGGCGGGCGTAAAATTTCTGGGGCCAAATGTGTGGCCAGAAGAACTTCCAAAATTTCAACCGATTGTGGAAGAATACTATAAGCAAACCATGGCACTTGGAACAACTCTTTTTCGCATTTTTGCCCGTGCGTTAAATATTAACGAAACTATTTTTTTTGAAATGACAAAAAAACCGGTTTCTAACCTGCGACTGCTCTACTATCACCCACAACCTATAATAGCGGGTGTAGAATTACTGGGTATCGGTGCTCACACCGACAGCGAGTGCTTTACAATACTTTCAACAAGAGGGGAAGGACTTCAGGTTGTTACTAGAGATGGACGGTGGGTGAAGGTCCCTTCAATAGAAGGAGCTTTTATAGTTAATATTGGAGATACGATGGAGGTTTGGACTAACGGAACATATGTTTCAACTCAACACCGTGTAGTAAGTAATGGGAAAGAACGTTGGTCGTTACCACTTTTTTTTGCTGCGGACTATTTCCAAAATATTGAACCTTTACCGCAGTTTATTAATCCATCTGCACCATCTCGCTATACACCGTTTGTTTCAGGTGTTCACAAATTGTCTGAATATGCCAAGGGGTTTCGCTACTTGAAGCTTTTAGCGCGGAGAGGGGAGATAAAGTTGGAAAGTGAGCCAGATAAATTGAGTTGCTTTGCAAAAAAATCAAGTTAAAGAATTTTTCTCCCTAGGGCGGGCAATAATTATTATTACTTTATTGGGCAAACTATAGTTAAACCTCAAATCTTATTGTCTTGGGTGTTACCAGCGTTTCAATCTTTAGTTGGTGAATGCTTGATTTAGTTGTTTAAGGAAAATCTTTTCAAGGCGTTACAATTTAGTATTTATTATATGCGAAAGGGGGCGTGATGGAGCAGAAAACACAAGGTTATTTGTACCTTATTGGTTTCGCGGCCTGTATACCTATGGCCAATTGGTTGATAGAAAATGTAGGAGTATATTGCGATTCCCCAGGACCATGTATGATTCCGGTAGCACCAGGTATTTTGGCGCCAAGCGGTGTTCTGATGGTTGGTCTGGCACTCGTTTTGCGAGACCTTGTTCAGCGCATGCTCGGATTTAAATGGGCTTTGGCAGCTATTTTTGTTGGTGCGTTTTTATCTGGACTTGTGGCGTCTCCAACGCTCGTCTTTGCTTCCATTGCAGCATTTATCCTTTCAGAAACAATGGACTTAGCAGTTTATACGCCGCTTCAGAAAAAAGGGTTGGTCTTAGCGGTATTTGTGAGCAGTGTTGTAGGCCTCGTCGCAGATAGCGTAGTTTTCTTGTGGTTTGCTTTTGGGTCGTTTGATTTTATAGAGGGGCAAATTATTGGAAAGGCGTTAATGGTTCTTGCATCGCTACCATTCATTCATTGGATCAGGCGACGTGAGGTGTTCCATCAAGAAGGCTAATGGTATGTATACAAAATGAGAAGTAAAATGTTGCGCGCGGAGTTCATGTGTAAAGACTAATTTTACTTCTTTTCTATATTAGTTTTTCAGAAAATGCATTCGTCTCCATCGTTGACTAATGCATGCCCTGTAAAAAAGATGAGCGGTCTAAAGCTAAAAATAGAGCTCCCTCAGCAATTTGATCAACATTGGTCAAGCAGCCAAGTGGTATTTTTTCTCTGATAAAAGATTCGATTTTTGAGCGTCCACCCATTTGTTTTAGCAAGGGCTCGTTGAATGGGGTATCAACCTAGCTGGGACATAACGCATTGATGTGAATGTTAAACTTTCCGTAATCTATAACCATTTGCCAATCCATTGCCACGATTGCATGTTTGGTGGTCGTATAGGCGATCATCTGGTGATCAAAAGAATCCCCGAATTTGATTAGGTTATGATTGTGGAACCGCTTTTTCATAGCACTATTATCTCATAGCACTATTACATAGCACTATTAACTATATTAATATTAGTTGAATGCGTGAGGTTGTAAGACTTTAATTGAACTTCGGTTGGGTCTACTATATAGTTATCGTTGTTACTTAGTCTTAGGTATTTTTAGGAAAAGTCACGTATTGGAAATACACTGATGTAACTGATAAATTTGAGAAAAATAATAATAAGAAAAGCAATAACGTATATAATTTGTAGGGGAGAAATTCAATAATGTACAGGTCTAAAGTTTTTTTATTGGCAGCGGTTCTTATAGCCGGATCGTTTTTTTCAAACCAAGTGAAAGCAGATTCATATAAGCTTTACGTGAATCTTCCTTTGAGTGGTCCATGGTCGTCCTTTGGGGAAGGGATGTTCAATTCTTTTAAGCTTGCTATTGACCAAGGGAATGCTTCTGGAGAACTTGGAAATTTAAAGCTTGAGGTCGTCCGAGGTGATAATGCTGGAGATAGTGCTCAGGCAGCGAGCCTGGCGACAAAGGCGGGAACTGATGCTAAAGTCATTGGGGCCTTTTGTTGTTGGAGTAGTGGGTTGGCCCTAGCCACCCATAGCACTTATAATCGCTATGGAGTACCGACCATCCTCGGTGGTTCTAATGACCATAGGTCCACCCGCCCTTTTCACAAAAGCGCCGTAATTTTTCGGAATTCGCCCTATGATCTTATAAATATGAAAATGTTGGCAACTTACGTAACTAACTACGCAAACATGAAGCGAGTGTTTGCTATTGATGACAATACGGCTTTCTCGGTCACGCAGGCAAACGAATTTACTAAAGCGGCCGACAAACTGCATGGAAAAGGACGTGTTGTTGGACGGGAGAGTGTCCAGCTTGGTGAGAAAGATTTTACACCATTGATTACAAAACTAAAAGGCATGAACCTTGATGGGGTATTTTATGCTGGTCACATGGTTGAAGCTGCGCTTTTTCGTCAACAAATGCTGAAATTAGGATTAAAGATTCCAATGATGAGTTCGGGAGGTGTTTTTTCCAACACCTACATTAAAACTGCAGGAGAAGCCTCTGAGGGGACGTTAGCAAGCTTTTGGGGGTTACCGCTTGATCATTACCCAGAAGGAAGGGGAACGAAATTCGAAAAGGATTACGCGGCTGCAAATTTCCAGGACCCATATGAGTCGTTTGGACCTATGGCTAATGCGGCTGGACAGGTGTTTGTTCAAGCAATTAAACGAATTAGTTCCCAAGGAAAAGTCACTCGTAAAGCCTTGCTTAAAGAATTAAATAGCGGCAGATATACGACCACTATTGGCGAATTTGGATTTGATAGCAATGGTATGCTTGAAATCCTCCACATTGGGATTTTTCGTGTGGAAAATGCCAAATGGAAGCTGCTCTATAGGACCGACCGGGCAGCCACAAAATTCACTAAAATTGCAGATTGAATCTGCCTTTAACAAAATCCGTGTGGTTTTTATGGATTTAATTGTAAGGGGCTGGGAGATACTTAGCTTTTCAGAGTGTTGGCCTGGCCCCTTATCAAATAGGTTGCATTTGGTTGGTCGTTAACTCGTTGTGTCTGCTTTTTTGACGAGTAGCGTTTAGAGAAAGGTTTTTGCGTGATTGAAACTTGGGCTCAACAGCTTATCAATGGGCTTACCATAGGGGGTATGTATACACTTGTGGCTGTTGGATTCACGCTTTTTTTTGGTGTTCTAAGGTTAATTAACTTCGCCCATGGTGAAGTATTTATGCTTGGCGGGTTTGTCGGCCTTGTTGTTGCCTGGAGTGCAGAGGGACTTGGCATCACTAATGGAATAATTATTGTTCTATTGATGTTTTTAATAGCAATGGGCGTTTGTGCAATTATCGGTGCAGTCATGGAACGATTTGCCTATCGTCCTGTTCGGGGGATGCCAGTTTTGATTATGTTGGTAACATCTCTTGCCGTCGGAATAGTGGTGCGTGAGGCAGTCAAAGAATTTTTTCCCGAAGGTGCTAATCCACATGCGTTTTTTTCGCCGTTTAAATATGAAAGTATTAACTTTGGATCCGTCATACTTGATTACACCCAGCTTGGATTAATTATTTCATCACTACTATTAGTCTATGGGGTTCACCTCCTTGTGACTAAGACATGGGTTGGTAGGGCAATGAGAGCAACATCGGAGGATCTTGATGCAGCTCGGATGATGGGTATAGAGTCTGATGTTGTTATCCGAAATACTTTTTTTCTAGGCTCGGCCCTTGGGGGTGCAGCTGGAGTTATGAATGGCCTGTATTATCTTTCAATCCGATTTGATATGGGTTGGGTGATGGCGATTAAAGGATTTACAGCAGCCGTTATTGGGGGCCTTGGTAACGTATATGGAGCAATGTTTGGTGGATATATAGTCGCAGCAGTTGAAGTTTTAACAGTCGCTCTTATTCCCGAAGGATCGCGCTACAAAGACGTATTTGTCTTTTTGCTCTTGATTTTAGTATTAGTTTTTCGTCCTTCAGGTCTTCTAAAAACGCCTGCCCAAAAAATGGGCTAAAAAAGAGAGATAGATTCGTGCCTGAACTTGATTTTATAAATGATCAGATCGTTCGTTCCGATACCCGGACATTAAAGGAGAAGGCGAAAGATTGGATAATTCTTTTTTGCTGCCAAAGTCTAATTTTTGGTGTGTTTTTAGTCGGAATAGCTTTGGAAGACGCGCTTCTAGTAACAGGATTTCTGTTGCTCATTATTTTAGTTGCGATTATTTGGAATCGCAGGCCGGATCTAAATCAATGGTCACAAGAGCTTTTAAGAAATAATAGGCATTTTGCAAACACTTTTCTCGTACTTATTCTAGTTTTGTATCCCTTTATCTTTATGGATAACCCATACCTTATCCATTTAGGAGCGTTGGCTGCTATTTTTGCGATCATGGCGTTAGGTCTTAATATCACGCTTGGGTTTTGTGGGCTCCTTGATGTGGGGTTTGCTGTTTATTTTGCAGCCGGAGCATATACAAGTTCCCAACTTGCCGTTCACTTTGATGTTAGTTTCTGGATTGGTTTGCCCCTAGGTGGTCTGATGGCGGCATTGTTTGGCTTTGCAATTGCTTGGCCGGCATTGAGGGTCCACGACCATTACCTGGCACTGGTGACGCTGGGCTATGGCTTGATTATGAATCTGCTCCAACGAAACTTCACTTTCCTTACTAACGGTACAGATGGAGTGATAAATATTCCTCCTCCAGCTATTGGTGAATGGGATTTTATTCAGCCGATTACCATCGGCGGAATAGAATTTCCGTTTCAGATGAACTTTTACTTTCTAGGGCTTATTCTAGCAGGCTTGACAGTATTAATTAGTGTTCGGCTTCGCGATTCTAATCTTGGTCGACAGTGGGAGGCAATCCGGGAAGAGGAAATTGCTGCTAAATGCTTTGGGATAAATGTTCCTTTTTTGAAAATAATAGCTTTTTCTACGGGCGCATTTTTTGGAGGTATCGGTGGTGCGGTTTTTGCGCATATGATTGGTTTTGTCCACCCGGACAACTTTGTTCTCCTTACCTCGATCATGATTCTTGCAATGGTTATTATCGGTGGAATGGGGAACATTTTTGGTGTTGTCCTTGGAGCTGTTGCTCTGACACTCATTCCGGAACGCCTCCGTGAATTCGAGGACCTGCGTATGTTATTATTTGGCGGTTGTTTGGTATTGATCATGATCTATCGGCCGCAAGGGCTCTTTCCAAGCACACGTCGCCGACGAGAGCTTAAAAGCGATCGGGTAAATGAATTAATAAAGAAATCTGGAAGGAAATAACTACTTCCGGTATATCGAAGTGAGGTAAAATAACGATGGAACCTGCAGATTTAGATAATACGATTCTTAAATGCCAAGGCCTCACAAAGAACTTTGGCGGCGTGCTTGCCATCAACAATTTAGATTTAGAGGTTCAAAAAGGGAAGATCACTGCAATTATTGGTCCCAACGGTTCTGGAAAGACAACCTTCTTTAATCTTGTCATGCACCTTTACGATGCAACCTCAGGTCAAGTGGTGTTTGGCACGGAAAACACTAATTTGTTGGAGCTGCCAACACACTCAATTAATCGTGTAGGTTTAGCTCGAACTTTTCAGACCCTTCGCCTTTTTCTCAATTTAACTGTTCTTGAAAATGTTCTTATAGGAATGAGTTCGCAGCTTAATTCAGGGTTTGGTGCAGCATTGATAAAACCAAAATGGGCCCGCGAAGAAGACAAGCTTGCCGAGGAAAAAGCACTTGAAATTTTGTCTTTGTTTGGTTCGCGTTTAATTAGCATGTGTAATGAACCAGCATCTTCTCTGTCCTATGCTAACCGGAGACGAATGGAGATAGCTCGCTGCGTTGCTTCCCAACCAAAGCTAATTTTGTTGGATGAACCTGTGGCAGGGATGAACCCTACAGAGACCCGTGAAGTTATAAAAGATATTCAAAAAATCCATGAAGCTGGACACACTATACTACTTATCGAGCATGACATGACACTTGTTGAAGGGGTGGCGGAACACGTTTTTGCATTCGATCACGGTTCTAAGATTGCAGAGGGACAGTTTAAGGAAGTTTCCAATCATCCAGCAGTAGTTGAGGCCTACCTTGGGAAACAAGCCCTAAAACAATGAAATTCTAACGGACTGGACTTATGGAGCAATCATTCTAAACATTTATTTGTCAGCAAATTTGGGTGATCGCTTTTCAAAAAACGCACCTACACCTTCCCGTGCGTCTTCAGTGGAAGCAGAAATTGGCCCCGTTTGCCACTCAAAAGTTTCACCAAACGAGAGCCCGTTCCGTAACGAGCCTTCAAATCCTTTTTTTGCCGATTGTATAACTGATGGCGAATTGGAAGCTATTTTTTTTGCTATTTGAAGAGATGTTGATAGCACCTGAGAATCCGCAACCAGTCGATTGACAAAACCAACTGCATGAGCTTCCGTTCCAAGCATCGGTTCTGCAGTTAACACCATCTCCAAAGCGCGGCTATATGGCATTAAACGGAAGAGACGGCTCAATTGACCTCCGATAGGCAATAGACCAATCCGTGCTCCCGGAACACAAAAGCTAGAACTAATGCTTGCTATTCGAAGGTCACATGACAATGCCAGTATCAATCCACCGGCATAAGCAACTCCGTTAATAGCGGCGATTGTGGGTTTGACCATTGATGTGGGATACGTAAATGCTCGGTTGTTCTCTTCACGCAACCCATCTGCACCTTGACCCAGAATTTCAGAAAGGTCATGCCCGCTTGAAAAAGCGGAGCCAGCCCCTGTTATAACGACACAACGTACTGAGGGGGTTTTATCAGCTTCTTTTAGTAGCTCAAGAAAATTCTCTGCCATATTTCCTGAGAAAGCATTTCGCTTATTTTGGTTTTCTATGGTCAGGATTTCGACAGCACCAATTCGATCAACACAAATTTGAGCCACGTTTTAGCCTGCATATTTGTTCATGAAATTTTCCATTAATGTTTGCAGCCGGATTGGCATTTCTTGCATTGGGCAATGGCCACAGTCCATCATGATAAGTTCAATATTACGATGCCATTTAAGGAAGGTTGCCCTCATATCCTCTTCAAGGAAATTAGGCTGATCGTGTCGACATCCAATAACTAGAAATGGGACATCGTTTTTTCCGGCTTCATCTGAGAAATCATGCAATGTCCACATATCGAGGTATCCCCGCGCTGCTGCGGCGGTTCGGGTATTGCGAGCGAGGTCCAATTTTATTTCCTGCCATTTTTGGGATAACTGGTGTCCCGTGATGCGATCTGCTAATTCTCTCGCTTTGTTATCATCAGTAATGACATCGACAAAAAATTGCCGCCCTTCGGTGTCCATTTTTATTCCGGCTGCTGACACAGGACCAATCGCAACCACGCTTTTTATGCGATCAGGGGTGTCAATAGCTAAGCGTTCAACCACCATCCCGGTCATCGAAAAACCTACTAAATGGAAGCGATCCCATCCCAAAGTATCTGCAAGCTCCAATGTATCAGTTGCTGCTTCGTTTTCATCATAATTTCCAGTCTGATCTATGGATTGTCCGTAACCGCGAAGGTCTGTTAAAGCATAAGTAAATTTTTCAGTGTCAAGATATGGGAGGGTGGGATCCCAACTTGTGCTATCTGCAAGCCAGTCATTGTAAAGAAAGGCTTTTTCAGGTCCCTCTCCATAAAGTCTATGTCCAAGCGTCATGGTATCCTCCTGAATGTAAAACAAAAATTCCAATCATATAAAAAATTAGTTTGCAATGTATCGAATAGGTTTCACCTCTATTTAAACATGGATGATGACCGATTGTTACTTCTGTTTCCAGTACTTTATAGTACTTGTGTGACATTGCTTCGTCGTCGTATTCTTGTACTTCCTGTTAGCAAACGAGTGTTTTTAGTTTACAAGTCCTGTATACTGCGTTGTGCAATTTAAGTGAGATTTTTTTATAATGCAAAATTTAGCCGCACAAAATTTGAAAACAAAAGTTAAGGTGCCCCTTCTTAACCTTGAAAATGTTGTTACACATTATGGGTCTATAAATATTTTGAAAGACGTGAATCTAGATGTTTTCCCGGGTGAAGTCGTTTCCCTTCTTGGGGGCAATGCGTCAGGAAAGACGACGACAATGAAGACCATACTGGGACTTGTGAAACCAACGTCCGGTTCGATCCATTTTGATGGTCATCGTATTGACAGCCTATCAACTGGTGAAATTATAGCTATGGGGTTAGCGCCGGTTCCCGAAGCACGTCGTTTGTTTCCTACAATGACAGTGAGAGAAAACCTTCTGATGGGCGCCTATGTTCATCGGCATGAAAAAAACAACCGGACTCAGGAAGAGTTCCACAAGGTTCTTGAGCTCTTCCCTCCAATCCGCGATCGATTGGAGCAGGTCGGTGGAACATTGTCAGGTGGTGAGCAGCAAATGGTAGCTTTAGGGCGGGCACTTATGGCCCGGCCAAAAATGATCTTGATGGATGAACCGTCAATGGGTTTAGCACCGGCCTTGGTGGAAAAAGTTTATGAAATTATAAGGGAAATCGCTGAGAGAGGAACAACTATGTTTATTGTTGAGCAGAATGCTAATATGGCTTTGTCGGTGGCAAACAGAGGATATGTGCTGCAAAACGGGGAAATAGTAATTAATGATACAGCTAAAAATATTTTGCAAAGTGAACGTATTCGGAAGGCTTATCTAGGGGAAGCTTAATAAAATAAAGTAGGTTTTAGGTAGTGACCTTTTTTTGAATACCTTGAGGATTTTGGTATGCAATTTGAAACTATTTTATATGAGAAAAATAATCCGGTGGCGATTATTACCCTTAATCGCCCTGACCGGCTTAATGCTATCAATCGACAAGTTCTGGATGAACTTAAAGAAATATGCAGTTTAATAGAAGCAGACGATGAAATAAGGGCTGTGGTATTGACCGGTGCCGGCAAAACGTTTTCATCTGGATTTGATCTTAAGGAGCAGGCAAAGAAACCGCCAAAAGGTGTTAAAGAATGGGAACCTGTATTACGCAGTGATTTTGACGGTGTCATGCGATTTTGGCACTTATCTAAACCAACGATCGCGGCTGTGAGGGGCTTTGTTCTCGCCGGGGCATTTGAAATGATGCTTGCTTGCGATATGACTATTGCCGCCGAAGGCTCAATATTTGGTGAGCCAGAGCTGAAGTTTGGTGCAGGTATAGTAGTAATGCTTGCCCCTTGGTATGTTGGTCCGAAGATAGCGAAAGAGATGATTCTGATGGCAGATGATCAGATATCTGCAGATCGAGCACTGGAGCTTGGATTTGTTAATGCGATTGTTCCAGAAGGAAACGAATTAGCTGAAGCTGTCAAGTACGCTCAAAAACTCTCTAATATGGATCCAATGATTGTACAAAGGACAAAAAGTGCGATCAATCGGTCATATGAAATCATGGGGCTTCTTCAAGGTCTGGAAATGGCATTGGATGTTGATTTGGCGATTGAGGGAGAAGGAAGTGAAGATAAAAAGATATTTCTAAAAATTGCTCGGGAAAAGGGTCTGGGTGCAGCCTTAAACTGGCGTGAAAGTCGTTTTGTCGAGACTAAGTAAAAGGCAGAAATATGATAATATTTAAAAGTGCCTGTAGTTTTCTAAAACACTCCCTTGGTTCTCTTTTTTTAAGTTTAGTTGCGTGCCAATCTGGTTGAAGGTCTGCAAATTTATTTTAAATTATGCAACAGCCCTGTTGTTTATAGGTATACTTGTTGGGCTTTTCATTCCAGTTCTCCCACCGATCTTAAGTCCATTTCTTAGTATTTTTATATGGCTCATGCTTTTCATTACTATGTTGCAATGCAATTGGCGCCGAATTGTTGTGATTTTGAACCGACCTTTCCTTATTGCATTAATTGCCATATGGCTGCTTTTAATTTCACCAGGTATTATTTTTTTAGCGGGGTATGGTCTCGAGCTTGATAAAAAAATAATTGTCCTAGCCGTAATTTGGGCGGCCGCACCGCCACTTATGGGGTCACCGGCGCTTTGCAGGTTTGTAGGCCTGGATAACTCGTTAAGTCTGGGTATTTTAATGGTCATAACCATTATTGCTCCTTTTATAATGCCGTTTATTGTCATCACAGGCCTCGGAGTTGACCTGCAAATTGGACCGATGGAAATGCTATTGCATTTGGTTTTATTTGTAGGTAGTGCGTTTGGATTGGCGTTAACTATTCAGTTTACAGAGGTTTGCCTAAAAGGTAATTGGGTAGATCCCACTCTAGACCTGTCTTTACTCATGTTATTGCTGTTATTTGCAATTGGTATTGTTGATGGTGTCACCGCTACGTTCTTTAAAAATCCAATTTTTGTAATAAAGCTGCTTGTAACGGCAATTATATTAATTATTGCTCTTCACACCTTTGGCACGCTCATTTTTATTTTTCTTGGTCGCCTACCGGCCCTGACCCTTGGGTTATCCAGTGGAATGAGGAACATGGCTATTTTACTTGGAGCTCTGCCTTCCAGTCTTAACCCAGATATTCTCCTTTTTCTGGCAATCGTTCAATTCCCCATCTATATGGCTCCTGTATTCTTAAAGCCAATATTTCAATGGATTCTGAAAAGAACAGAAAATAAATCGATACAAAATTTTTAATGTAGATTTCGTGAGGGAAAGATGCAAATTGCAAAAGATTTAACCGACTTAATAGGGAAAACCCCTATGCTGGCTCTTGACCGATTGTACGCTGGATACAAAGCCAAGGTTTATGCCAAACTTGAATTATTTAACCCAATGTCAATTAAAGATCGGCCGGTTTTCAGCATGGTAAAGGAAGCGGTCAAAATAGGTAAAATTAGTTCCTCAATCGAAGTGGTCGAAGCAAGTAGCGGCAATACGGCAATTGCATTGGCCATGCTCGGTGTGATTATGAAATTTCCTGTTCGTATCTTTATTAGTGAGGAAGTAACTCGTGAACGAAGGCAGGTTTTAGCTTCATTCGGGGCTAGAATTGTATTGACCCCGGCAATTGAACACACAAGGGGGGCCCGGGAGCGGGCTATTTCTTATTGTCGATCGAACCCAAATACTACTTTTTTTTTAAACCAACACGGGAATCAACATAATTCACTTGCTCACCAACAAACCACAGCTCCTGAAATATGGGAACAACTTGACGGGAACATTGACGTCGCAGTTATGGCCCTTGGTACTTGCGGTACTTTCGACGGCATATCTTCATACTTAAAATCAAGAAAAGAAACGATTGAAATCATAGGTGTTGAGCCGGCAGGGAGCCCTTTATATTCGGGAGGAAATCAGGGAAAACACAAAATCGATGGGATGGGACCTGGATTTGTGTCCGATCTCTACAAAAAAGCTAAAGTAAAACCGGACAAGATCATGAAAATAGAAGACGATGAAGCTTTTGAATGGACTCGCCGAGTAGCTATCAAGGAAGGGTTGTTAGTTGGCTTAACGTCTGGTGCGCTTGCGTGGGCAGCGCATCAATTTGCTCGAAGGGCAGAATACAAAGGTAAAACCATTGTTATAATTTTTTGCGATACTGGTGAACGCTACTTGTCTGTTAAAGATTTGTTCCCGATGGGCGATACAACCATCATTTCATAATTATTGGAAGGAGAGGTTGTTGGGAGGACTTAAATTAAATTCGATTTGTTTTCACCAGTTTAGCATGGGAACGGATTGCTCTTGCTGTCGTCGGATAAACAGCAATGCCATTTGCCAGGAATCGGGGTCTGGCAGTACGAAGAAAATCATCTTGTATTTTATCGCCTGCGCTCCTTAATACAGCAGATATTGCAACCCCTTTAGTGTTTGTCTTGAGAAGCGATTCCACAATAGAGTCCATCTGATCAATACCAGCACGAACATCATCCGAAAATTCAAAAACGGAATTCATTTCAATATAAGTAATTATTGAGTCAACATTGGGATCTTGGATTAAGAGGTCGATCATTTCGTGGAATATAAATCCTTTTTCGTCCCTAAGCCCCCAAACTGGAATATCGATTGGATTCCTAACGCTCGTGCCGGGGACCCCAAATTTTTCTAAATGGTTTTTAGTATTTTCCGACAAAGATGCAAATTCCATATTATTGGTTGCAGCAAGATCAGCAGCTACAACGCTGACACCCCCGCCTGAGCCAAATAAGGCAATCCGATTCCCGGGAATAGCACCAAATGCGCGTATTGCCAAGAGCACATCTAATAACTCGTCAATGCTATCTACAATCTTGAGATCAGCCTGACGTCCAGCTGATTTCCAGAGATTGTAATCTCCTGCCAATGCCCCAGTGTGACTTGTTGCAACCTTAACTCCAGCAGAAGAACGTCCGCCCTTAAACAAAACCAGAGGTTTTTTGATATTATTAGCGAAGCGGAAAAATCGGCCGGCATCCTCATCCGATTCCAAGTACATAGCAACAATATCAGTATCCCGGTCCCTAGCTGAGAATATCAAGTAATCAGAGGGCTTTACATCACTGCAGTTTCCACATGAAAGGGATTTCCCTAACGGTAACCCCTGTACTTTAGATCGATGTATCATATCCCATGCGTAGGTTCCACTTTGTGAAATGAATGTAATACCTCCTGTTTTTTTAGGCAGATGTCGATGTGAGCTCATTGAAATTCGTCCTTCAGCACAGTAAGCACCGATCGTATTTGGACCTACAATTCTCATTCTGGTCGTTTTAGCTATATCCTTAATGGTATCTGTTAGGGTTTCTCCGTCAGCACTCCATTCAGAAAATCCAGCTGTAAGAATTTGCGCCACCCGAACACCTTTTTTCGCACACTCAATTAATGCTTCGGGAACATTTTCGGCAGTAATTGCGATGATAGCTCGATCTACTGATTCAGGAAGCTTTTCGACACTCGGAAAAACAGGACATCCGTAGATACACTCGGCAGAAGGGTGTACAGCGTAAATTTTACCTGGGAATCTTCCATCGACAAGGTTTTGGAGTATCCGAAAGCCAAGTTTTCCAGGTTTTGCCGATGCTCCGATAACTGCAATGCATTCTGGATAAAATAAAGGGAGTAGGGCTTCAAAAGTATGTTTCTCAAGCTTTTTATAATCACCTTTACTAATAATCCCATATTTGGAGAGGGTTACGGCCTTTTTTTCTAGTTTCACTGCATGGGCATCTACCGCAATTATTGAGTCACCAGAAATAATTAGCGGATTAATGTCTAGTTCACGCAAAGTTTCGCTTAGAAGAACGCCTTTGCTTCCCCCAACAGATAAGAGAATATTTACCAAGGTATTTACAATTTTATCTGATTTATTTATTTTTTTTGCTCCAACTGTTACAGCTCCAATTTCTTCAATCATGTCAAACGCATCTTTTTCGTCCAGTGGAGCTAGACGAAAGACTACGTTTCGCAGATCCTCCACGTGCGTTCCACCAGAGCCAAGCATGATAGTAGGACCAAAAAGTGGGTTGAAAACGCCACCAATGATAATTTCTTTGCCGGGGTCAACCATAGGTTCAACAATAACACCCTCGATATCCAGGTTATCATTGGATATAGATGCAGACATAATTTCATGAAAAACATTGGCTGCATCATTTGGAGAGATATTTAGACGCACGCCACCTATTTGCGCCTTATGAACAACATCCATGGACGCAATTTTCATTGCTACTTTGCCATCACATTCTTCAGCAAATTTTTCAGCGGACTTCGCACTTTTTGCGAGACGGGGGGTTGTTACGGGTATGCCGTAGCGTTTTAATAAGGCTTTCGCCTGATGTTCTAATAGAATTGCCATTGGATATGTACCAAATATTCCTAAGTACTAATGGACCGGTATCGAGCCGAGTTATTTTATGCGGTAACGATTTATTACATCCGAATCAGGCTCAATTCCCAAGCCTGGTCCTTTTGGCACTTTAACAAAACCAGCTTTTGGGAGTGTGGCACCGCCATAAAGCTCAGCCTCAAAGTTGCAATAAAGCCGTTCTAACAGGGGAACAGAACGAAGAGCCGCATTCAAGTGAATGGTAGCCACCTGCCCTGGTCCGAATATTGCGCAATGGGGAACAAACTGAATTCCGTGTGCTTCGCAGAGAGCAGCGATTTTAACAAGCTCAGTGACACCGCCAGTTTTAGCAATATCAGGCTGTGCAATGTCTATTGCACCGGCCTCGATCATGGAAACAAAATCATGCATGCTTCCTGCATTTTCGCCTGCTGCAATAGGGTGACGACCAGTGGCGCGCAACTGAGCAAGTCCCTTGTAATGTTCTGGGGGCCAGACGGGTTCTTCGAGCCACAATAAATTTGCAGCCTCTAGCTTTTTGTCATAATGCAACGCTTCAGAAATAGACCACGGACAATTTACATCCAACATAATCTTTGCCTCGTTTCCAGCTGCATCAACTGCTGCATAGATTTCGGGTAGCGTTATTTCATGTAGCTTGATGTATCGGTAGCCTTTTTCAATTACTTCTCGAGTAATCTTTGTGACATCATTGATATTACCGTAACGCAATAAGCTAGCATATACTTCTACTTCATCAGCAAAGCGGCCTCCCAACAGATCAACGAGTGGGCATCCCGCAAGTTTTCCTTTGATGTCCCATAGTGCCGTATCAATTGCTGAAATACCGTAAACTATGGGTCCAATGCGGCCAAAATTTTGGAGTTGAAATTCTAAGTCAAATTTTATTTTTCCAATTTGGGTCGCATCTTGGCCGATCAACAATGGGAGTACCCGCTTGTCCATCATATCTTTTAGAGTAGTATCTTCATTGCGAGAAAAAAGCTCCCCCCACCCGACGATTCCCGAAACAGTCTCAATGCGCACAAAAAGAGTATCAAAAGCACATTTAGGCTCCCCGCCAAAGCTCCAAGGCGGGATGCCGCCAGCGTCAAAAGGAATAGAGATCAAAATACTCTCTGCGTTAACGATTTCCATTTTGCGAATCTTTCTCCTATTCAATAGCTACAGAATGCCGGCTGATTCTTTAAACGGGCACTTCGTGATTTAATACTGTTACTCGGTGAACCAACCTTCGTTTTGGAAAATAATCGGCGAGTGCATAATGGATAGTTACTCTATTATCCCATACGGCGAGCGTGTTTGGCTTCCACTGAAAGCGAATCTGATACTCTGGCGCCCGGATATGGTCAAACAGATATTTAAGTACGTTCATGCTTTCTAGTTCCGACATTCCTTCGATATGCCGGGTAAATGATTCATTGACGAACAATGCTTTTTTCTGTGTTTCCGATATTGCGCGCACTACAGGATGGGATACTGGTGGAAAATTTTTCCGGGCAGCTTCCATATACTTGAAACGTTCTCCTTCCCATAAATAGGCTTTTATAGGTCGTTCATAGAGTTTCATGAAATCATGAGTGGCTCTTAGGTCGCAGAGTAGGTTTTTCATTTTTGGGCTAAGTGCTTCGTAAGCAGCATACATGTTTACCCAGATAGTATCGCCGCCTATATCGGGCACAATTTGAGTGTGTAATATGGAAAGAAAATCAGGCTCGGGAGCAAAACAGTAATCTGAATGCCAGTTATTGACGGTTGGGGGTTGTTTGGGGCCATTTTCCAAGATTGAAACATAAGGGTTTTTTGGATGCACTCTAAACATCGAATCGGGAACCTTCGCAACATCTCCAAATTTTTTTGCAAAGTTCACTTGTTCACTTGGAGAAATATTTTGTTCAGGGAAGAATATTACTAAATTTTCTTGAATTGCATTAGTGATTTCTGACACAGTCTTGTCGTCAATAGTTTTTCTAAGATCAATATCTGTGATCTCTGCACCAATTACCGGATTTATTGGACGTATCGAAAAGGTATGAGGTTTTTGCTTTTTCGAAAACGCTAACATGCCTCGTTCCTTATTTAGAATTTAGGTATAGCCATCAATGTGCTGGTGATTACCAATAAATCAGGCTTTCAATTAGCCAGTGTAAGCATCTTCGTTGAAAGAACGTTCATTATCCCAAATATTTCTTGGCATTGGAAGGCCTTTAAAATCTTGATTTCCTAGAGGTTTATAAGGTTTAATGTGAAGTTTTTCTTTTAACATAAGGATTATCTGCCTAGTATGTTGGCCTGAATGCCATGCAGTGCGTTCAAGAACTTCATGCATGCTAACTTCCCCATAATAAACATTAGCAGATTTTTTAGAATCGAAATCTTCTCCATTTTCTGCCCACCAGTTTTGAAAACGGTTTCGAATTTTTTTGCCATAATTCAGTAAATCTTTTTTCGTAATTATGTCAGCCGGTATGGAAGATATTAGGGCGTCGTACGTATAGGGCTTGTCATCTTCGACATAATCAAGGAATACCTTCGGGATCGCCATAACATGATAACAAAGTTGTCTATAGGACCGCGGCCGTCCTGGCAAAAGTATGTCCAGACTTTCCTCTGGAATCTGCATAAGATATCGGTTTACAGCATTCAGTATCATCAACACTTTATCTGTTAGCATAGCCGGGGGAAGCATTTTGTGATCGTCATACTTGAACCCGGCTACTTTAGCCACATCACGAAATACAGCGCCATTTGCCCAGTTTTTGCCTTTCATGACGATCGGAACGAGCCGTATTCCGACAGCTTCCAGTTCTCTAAATCCAGAAGGGTCTTCTAATACATTGATTGATTGAAATGGCACGCCGTGTTCAAGGAGAAATTCTTTGGTTTTAAGACAACTAGAGCATCCCGGTTGCCAAAAAACTTTAACCGGCACTTCAATGTTTTCACATTCATGTTTTGTCATTTCACCGTTCTTATTTGCTCATTAGCTTTAGATTAATTATTTTAACATTTTGATGAAAAAAAAACAAAAAAGATACCTTTTATTTTGCTAAAATATTATCCGCCGAAACGTTAATCATTTTATGGGAATGGATGTCATGGCAAGACGTGGATGGCTGACAGGGAAAAGCCGGGAACGCAAGGATTTTGGTAAAAAATTTGTTCAGTTGCCCTTTCAGAACCTAAGCATACCTTTTGACCCCCTTGACATTGTTTCAACTGACGAACTTGAATCTATTCATGTCGCTTCGCTAGATGTATTGGAGAATATTGGCATTAATTTCCTTTTAAAGGAAGCCAGGGAAACTTTAAAACTAGTGGGGGCCGATGTTAGAGGTAACGAGAAACGGGTTCGATTCGATCGCTCATTAATTGAAGAATTGATAGCAAAGGCACCATCAAAGTTTACCTTCCATGCCCGGAATCCAGCACACAATATCCAATATGGTGAAAACAATATTAATTTTGTTTTAGTTGCAAGCCCACCAAATTCGACAGATCTTATTGGTGGCCGGAGAGCCGGTAATTTCCAAGATTTCTGTAATTTTATTCGGTTAGGGCAAGCATTAAACATAGTCCACCAAATTGGCGGATATCCCGTTGAGCCTGTCGATATACCAGCAAACATTCGTTATCTTAAAGCCGAAAGCGAAGCAATTAAATTATGTGATAAGGGACTTTTTGGCTATTCGTTAGGAAGAAACCGGATACGCGATTCTATGGAAATGGTTCGAATTGCTCGCGGGATAAGTTGGGAGCAGATGCGTCTTGAGCCAAGCATATTAACAACAGTGAATGCAAATTCCCCTCTCCAATATGATATTCCGATGTTAATTGGTATGATCGAGATGGCTCGGAACAATCAACCCGTGAACATAACTCCTTTTACTCTGGCAGGGGCGATGGCGCCAGTGACCATTCCCGGAGCTATTGTGCAGCAAAATGCCGAGGCACTTGCTGGAATATCTTTCATACAAGCAGTAAATCCAGGCGCCCCTGTATTCTATGGTGGGTTTACATCTAATGTTGACATGAAAACTGGAGCGCCAGCTTTTGGGACACCGGAATATGCGAAGTCAGTTTTAATCGGAGGCCAATTAACAAGGCGCTACAGCATTCCTTATCGTTCATCCAATGTCAATTCATCTAACGCGCCAGATGGGCAAGCGGTATATGAATCACAAATGTCACTTTGGCCCTGCATTTTGTCTCAATGCAACATGGTCAAGCATGCTTGCGGTTGGATTGAAGGTGGTTTGTCTGCATCATTTGAAAAGGTAATTATTGATGCAGAGATGCTCCAGATGTTTGCGGAATTTTTACAACCGGTTTCAGTAAATAATGAGGAGTTTGGCATTGATGCGATTCGTGAAGTTGGTCCAGGTGGCCACTTCTTTGGTGCCTCTCATACTATGGAGCGATATGAAAAAGCGTTCTATTCACCAATGCTATCGGATTGGCGAAATTTTGAAACATGGATGGAGGACGGCGCAACAGATGCGACACATCGAGCGCACCGCATATATAAACAGATTCTCGAAAGCTTTGAACCACCCCCTCTTGACCACGTTATTGAAGAGGAATTGGATGCTTTCGTTCAACGCAGAATAAGGGAGGGCGGTCAAGACCCCAATGACTATGGAGAAAAAAAATAATATATCTTTTGCTGTGATTAATGAAGGGTTTAGACTTTCGAGTCATATCTAGCATGTCTAGACCTTGATGTTTTGGATTTAAACTGTGGTAGCATTATATGTGGCTATTTGTTGAGGAGCAACGATTTGCTAATCTGTCCGATTCCTAGAACTGCATTATTGCCTAGTCTTCCTCAAGACGGGAAAGTTGCTGAGATCGGAGTTGCGGAAGGTAATTTTTCCCATGAAATCGCAACAATCAACAAACCAAAAAAATTGTATCTTGTTGACCCCTGGATTTACCAATGTCGCGATGATTATGAGAACGACCCGAACAACGCCGATCAAGATGAACAGAACCGGCGTTATATGGCCGTATGTAATCGTTTTTCAAGTGCAGTAAAAAGTGGACAGATTTCAATTCTGCGGAAGTTTTCATCAGACGCAGCAACCGACTTTTCTGATGAATGCCTAGACTGGGTGTATATCGACGCGGTCCACAGCTATGAAGGCGCCCTTCAGGATCTCCGCACCTATAGTAGTAAAGTTTCAGAGGACGGTTTTATCCTTGGGCACGACTTTGCAAATCATCATTTTGCAATTGAAATGAATTTCGGTGTTGTTGAAGCCGTAGAGACTTTTGTATCAGAAACAAGCTACGAGCTTCTTCTTATTACAGATGAAGGCTACCCTACTTTTGTCCTTGCAAAAAATCCCAAGGGCAGAAACGCGCAAAAACTACTTGATCTGTTATACTTTAGTGTTCCTCATATCATTGAAGTTGAAGACTGGAAAGGGCGATTCCAGCAACGTTTGATCAAAGTTGGAGATAAAACCCGCCTAGTGAACGGTTTTAGCTTGAAATCCCGCCGGCCGCGTGTCTGAACGATCGGCATAATCAGTTGTATCCCCAAGCACGTGTTTAGTTCTGCTGATGCGTGGAAGAGGAGTATGAGCCTTTATCACAAAAAAAGGATAATGTAATTTTTCACTTTTTAAGGAATTTTCTTAGATATGACATTTGATCTGACGGGACAGGTGGGTTTCGGTGCGCAGATTCGTAAATCTCCGTTTTTTGATGCAACAATGCGTTGGGGATGTACAAGTTTTTCTGTTTATAATCACATGTATATTCCGCGAAGTTTCGGAGATCCGGAACAGAATTTTTGGAATCTTGTAAATGATGCCATTCTTTGTGATACATCTGCTGAAAGGCAGGTGGAAATCACAGGGCCAGACGCGGCTGTCTTTACCCAATTGTTGACTCCCCGAAACCTCGCCAGTTGCGCAATTGGCCAATGTAAATATGTCTTGGTAACTAGTCTTGAGGGCGGGATAATTAATGACCCTGTATTACTTCGCCTTGGGGAAAACCATTTTTGGTTGTCACTAGCAGATAGTGACGTCCTGTTGTGGGCAAAAGGATTGCAAGTCAACTCAGGCTTAAGGGTTGAAATTAAGGAACCCGATGTTTCACCATTGCAGTTGCAAGGTCCAAAATCACCAGCGGTCTTGGAAGCTCTATTCGGCGATTCAATTCTTAGCCTGCCTTATTATCAATTTGTTGAAACTCGCCTAAATGATATTCCGTTACTTATTTCGCGAACAGGTTGGACTAGTGAACGCGGATATGAAATTTTCTTGAGGGATAGTTCGCGAGGGGACGAGTTATGGGAAATATTAATGGTTGCTGGTGGGCCGTTGGGGCTTAAAGCAGGCCACACGTCGACAATACGCCGGGTCGAGGGGGCGATGCTTTCCTACATTGCCGATATGAATATTAAAAACAATCCCTTTGAAATGGGCCTGGAACGTCTTTTGGATTTAGATATGGACGATGAGTTTGTCGGCAAGTCTGCATTGAAACACATGCGTGATAATGGTGTCTCTAGATGCTTGGTTGGCGCTGAAATCGAAGGACCTCCATTGAAGCGTCCAAATGACGAACCTTGGCCAATTCATGTTAGTGACAGCCAGGTCGGTGTCGTAACCTCAGCAGTCTTTTCACCGAGGCTTAGGCGCAACATTGCGCTTGCTTTGGTGGAGAATGAATATTCTGAAATTGGGACTCGTGCAACAGTATTTAGTCCCGGCCATCGATTGCCTATGATTGTTGCCCCAAAACCATTTTTTGACCCAAGTAAACGACTGGCAAAAGAGTAGGGTTTGGTCAAGAATATTGGTCACTTCATGCAGTTTCCCAAAGCTTCTTGACTGAATCCTTGATTTGTAGTGACTCTTCCCAGCGGTCAGATAATTCAAATCCATCAGCCCCGGTAATCGCATACTCAGGTGGGCCAAGTTCAGTAAGAAATATCAATATGTCATTAGAATGATGGCGATTTTTCCACAAACGAAATCCGCTTTCCCACCATTCATAAAATTGATCCACCCATTTGCGGTGTTGTGGGAAATTAAGCTGAATTTGAATCTGTTCTCTTGTTGCAATTCGACCTTGAAAGCTGTCAGCCCTTTCAAGAATACGGTGAACAAGGCTTTGGTCGTATTCACTTAGTGGGAATGAAAATTCACGATCGACAACATAATGGGAAAGATCAGCACAAATAGGCATTTCAGGAACCATTTCCATTAACTGTAATGTGTAGAACAAGTCATTTGTGAGGCAGTTGCGATGAGTTTCAAACAAAATTGGTACTCCAGCTTTATCTGCCATTAGGACCCATTGCTCAACAACCCTTGCTCCTTCATCTACGGTGAAGGGCATTACCTGGCCTATGATGTTTACGTATTCAGCATTAAATTCACGGGCCATAACGAGAACGGGTTGGAGTTCATCAATCGATCTTGGAAAGGCATTGATCATGCAACCCAGTCCATATTTCTTGAAAAGTGGTAATGTTGAACTTGCTGTCTCCATGTCTGATGCTCCGAGATCCAGACACATCCCATCAAAGCCGGCCTCTGATACCATCGAAAAGGCCTCTTCATCTGTTCTTTCGACACCATCGGGTCTTCGAAGCTCCATTGCCCAGCGTGATTGGTATATGTGAAGTTCTTGCATGCGTCAGATTTTTAACCAGAGTCTGTTAACGGGTGAACTTCAGGAACGCCATCCCAAGTTTCTGGCGCTTTGATCAGTTGGCGAATAAACCTACATTGAAATCTTATGTAGCTGGTAGTCGGGGGGGTAAATCCTATATGCTTTACGAGCTCAGCATGCAATAAAGGAAGGTTATAAAAAGGAACCGCAGGGAACGTGTGGTGCGCGGTATGGTACTGCATGTTCCAGGCCATCCACTTGAATATCCACCATGTATCAATCGTACGCGTGTTATGAACCGTATCCGGATTATGGGAAAGCCCAGTATGCTCTGTTATATTTTGGACATTTTGGAAAATCTTAGTCGTAAATAACGGGGCAATCCAGTATGTTAGCACGAGATAGCTGTCAAAATAAATTGAGATTAGCGCTATGCAGCTATACGCAGCTATATGAAGTTGTGATTCCAGAACAATCGTTCGCGCCTGCGTTTCTGTAAAATAGGGTGCTGTTTTTCCTAGGGCTACAACAAATAATCGTTGAATCCGGCCAGTCCAATAAGTCACCCCAATTAAATATGGTAGATATGTCCACAATGTGTATGGTTTTCCGCGGCTAATTAATTCCGGATCATTTTTCCAGTCTTGAGTGTTTCGGTGATGCTCAAAATGGTACCAGCGTTCGAAGTCGCGCGGATAGAGCTGAATAAAACCGGTAATGCGGTTAAACACATCATTTAGCCAACGCGTTTTAAAGGCAGTATAGTGGTTATACTCATGTTGGGCCGCAAAAAGGTAATTTAACAAAATGCCATGGGCTATGAAGAAAGGTACTACCCAATAGGAATCTAGAGTTGCGTAAAGACCGGTTCCGGTTAACGCTATGGCGCCAAAATGGCTTAAAGTTTGTGCCCATCCTTTTAAATCAGACCGCTTGCACAGTTCTTTCAATCGTTCTTTAGGAATTAAATTTTTCCTACCAATAAAATCGTCCATGTTTAAAAACCTCTTGCAACTCTGGCTAGCAGCGTTTCATTAAGCCTATTATTTTTCTGATTGTGGATCATGCAACTTTCAAAATTTCTTGTAGCCAGGATGCTGCTACAAGCGTTTCTGCGTCCTGCTTAAAACCACCAATAGCCTGTACTCCAACAGGCAGCCCAGTTTTTCCTGTCAAGCCAGGTACGTTTATACAGGGTACTTTTAATGCTGTACCTAAACGATTTAGAATGGGATCACCGGTAAATTCTAACCCTTTTGGAGCCTCCCCTGTTGCACTTGGACAGATCAATACATTGACTTCCTTTATCGTTTCGCTGTATTCAGCTTGTGCGGCCAAAACAACAAGGAGTGCATCATCGTACTGCTGTTCTGTGCATGACAGGCCAATCTCTGCCTTCTCGATATACCGACTACTCACTTTATTCCGGTGATATGTCAACTCGTAGGCAGCTGAACTAGCTGCTTCAAAGTCAGTTATTAGCGCTTGCGCACTTGCTAGCGCATCAAAAACTCCTGATAGAGTTATTTCCTTTATATTTACGCCTGCATTATCTGCTAAATCCGCTGCCCTGGAAAAAGCAGCCCGCGAGTTTTCATCTGCTGCACTCCATTCGGGAGTTTGGCAAATTCCAATATTTACCGGCGCTGAAGCAGGCCCTTTAAGCTGAAGGGAAGGTCGACGGCCTATTATTGAAGCCAAGTAAGCAGCATCCGCAACCGTTCTTGAAAAGATTCCAATTGTATCAAATGTTTCAGCTAATGTGCGAACTCCAGTTCGATCTATTAAACCAAAACTTGGTTTGTATCCAACAATTCCGCAGTATGAAGCTGGGCGAATTGTGGAACCTACGGTTTGGGAGCCTAAGGCGAGGGGGACCATAAAATCTGCGACTGCCGCCGCTGAACCACTTGACGAGCCTCCCGGGGTGTGTTGCGCATTATGAGGATTTATAGTTTTCCCAGGGTTAAAGTACGCAAATTCTGTTGTTACAGTCTTACCGAGGATTATGCCACCTTCTCCTTTTATTTGCGCTACGCTTGAAGCGTCTGATTTGGGGATATTACCCTTGTAAATAGGAGAGCCATATTCCGTTGGCATATCTGCTGTATCAAAGATATCCTTAATCCCAATAGGGATCCCCTGGATCTTTCCTCTATTAGCTGATTTGTCTGAAGCATCTGCTGCTTCAAGCGCGTGTGACCGCGAGAGAAATTGCCATGCTCCTACTAGAGGCTCACGTTCTTCGATACGACTTAGGCAGGATTCAATCAAGTCCTTGGAGGAAAATTTACCAGATTTAATACAATGAAGTGCATCAGTAGCTGTTAGTTCGTTTGGTTCTTGAGCTATGTTCATCGGACATTCCACCGCTTGGCAATTTCAATATATGCTTCAACAGCTTCTGGAATCCGATCAACCATACAGTATTCATCTGTTTGGTGGGCCATTGCGGCTTCTCCCGGGCCGAGAATAACAGTTGGTATGCCGCCATAAGCGGGCGTTAAGGCGGAAGCGTCAGTGAAGTAGCTGGCCGCACGTGTCTCTGGAGGTTTTCCAAGGATGTTTGCCATAATATCAAAAACTTCTTGCATCCACTCATTATTGGGATCTGTCAAAACTCCTCCGACATCGACAATTGATTCCAGATTTACATCCTCACCAAGATAACTGCTAAGGTTTGACCGAATAGTGTCATGGTCTTGGTTTGGTGTTGTTCTGATGTCAATGCCAACTTCTGTTAGATCAGGGACAGAGTTGATATTTAGCCCCCCTTGTACGGTACCGACATTTAAGGTTGGTTTGCCCAAGATTTCATCCCTTGCAATATTGAAATCAAAATCTTCGAGTTTGCTAATAGCGTGTGCCGCTTTGTATACAGCATTTTCCCCGTGCTCAGGCATTGATCCATGAGCGGTGACACCTGTGGTTCTCGCTGTTAACCAAAGCGCCCCTTTATGACCAATCCAGGGTTGATTATAGGACGGTTCAGCAATGACCATCGAGCCTGCCTCTCCAAGAGCACCTTCTAGTGAAGCAAGATGGTAAGAACCTTCACAGCCGGTTTCTTCGCCAGCTGTAATAACCAATATAACGCCGTTTCCTTTTTCGAGATCTTGAGATATTTCAATAGTTGCTGCCACAAAAGCAGCGACCCCACTTTTCATATCGCTGCTACCGCGGCCGAACAATTTTCCTTCATGCGTTTCTCCCGAGAACGGGTCAACAGTCCATGGGGTGCTGCCTAAGGGAACTGTATCTATATGTCCCGAGAAACATATCGGATTTTTACTTGTCTGAGAACCAATCCGCGCGACCAAGTTGGTTCGACATTCGGCAAATTCGTGATAGGAGATAGCGAATCCCGCATCTTCAAGCAAATTGCCAAGAAATTCAGCACAGGCCCGCTCATTTCCAGGCGGGTTAATAGTTTTAAAGCCTATTAGACTCTTTGTTAGCTCAACGGCATCTATACTAGAATTCATGCAACCCCCCCTATTCCTTGAGTACTATAGGGGTGCATTGCCGTAAAATTCAATGTTCTTTTTCTAGATTTTTTTTAAAGAATATGATCGGCTGCAGCGCGAACCACACCAATGAGAAAAATTGAATGCTTAGGAGAAGACCGAAACCGAACCTATAAGCTTGGGGATGATACCCCTCGGCTAGGGAAAATGGCCAAAATTCAATAATCCAGCCTACTAAATATTGGGCCACGAAGGCTGCACTAATCATCATCATATTCAAGTTTGTATTAAGACGTCCGGCAAGATTTTTTGGGAAGGCTTGGGTAAGTATTGCATACGATAGTGACATTGCATTGATGAAAAAACCAAAGCCTGTCCATAGGAAAAAGCTAATTTGGGTCCATGCGAAAATTATTAGGACCTGCAATACTATAAATACAGTAGCTATGGTTCCATATAGTCCTAACAACGAGATATTCCTTCGGCGGGCAGCCTCGGCAATGATCCCAGTCGCTATTGGGCCGAATATTATGCCAAAGGCCATGAACAGCAGGTGGTTTGCAACACCCTCTGGTTTTAAATTTGCGACATCGCGCAGCCAAGCTGCCGCCCACAACCCTTGAATGGCGAACCCTGTCGCTACTGTCGAAACGGTAAGCGGGGCAATGCGCCAAAAAAACTTGTTGGAATAAATTTCTTTTAGATCCAAAATCTGAGCTCTTAGATTAATGGGTGTTGATGTACTTCTGGTATCTGGGAGGCTTGCTCGGATAAATAAGGCAACGGTTGCAGTTGTAATTGACAATAAAAGGAATAGACCGCGCCAGTCTGTTATAGTTAGCATCCATTCAACTGGCTTGGTCGCTGCAAGTGCACCAACACCCCCGATGCCCATGAAACAGCCATTTGCCAATGGTAATATATTTCTAGGGAACCAGAGAGCAAATGCTGTGAAAGATGACATCAGAGCTCCTGCAACACCTATTCCAATTAAGCCTCGTCCTGCAATTAACAGATCAAAACGTTCACTGACTGAAAACAAGGCGGCTCCAATGGCAGCGACTGCAAGCAGGCTGCTCTGGACTTTTGCCGGGCCAAAGCGGTCGAGTAAAATTCCCAATGGCAGCTGAAACAGTCCGAACCCAAGGAAATAAACAGCTGTCATTAAACCAAGCTCGCTAGGAGAAAGGCCAAACGCATTCACTAGACTGGGTGCAATCATCGCGTTTATGGAGCGATAAAAGAAGGACAAGAAATATCCGCAAGCCAAGGGTACGAAAATTGTTAGAATTAATTTGACATTGCTACTATTGTTTTGTTTAGAAATATGCGGGTTCAAGGTGCGTGCTCCGCGGTGCGTTGGATTTTAATCGGAAATCAATTATGTTTTACCAGTACTAACTACCATTAGCCATAGAGGTGATGACCGAGGCGCTAGGAATTCTTGTCAGCATTCGGTCAATTATAAATTGGGCGCTTATTTGAGATGATGAAGCCAAAATCTGATTCGGAAATTGAAGTGGGAGTTGATGCCGGGGGAACCTTCACAGACATTGTTTGCTACCGTGATGGTATTCCTTTCAGCACCTTAAAACTTCCAAGCACACCATCGGATCCGAGTAAAGCGATACTAGAGGCTCTGGACCAGCTTCGATCTGTGTCTGGGGTTACTTCGAGCGAAATAAGCAAATTTTGTCATGGAACGACGGTTGCTACTAATGCATTAATAGAAAGGAAAGGAGGAAGTCTAGGAATTCTAGCGACAGACGGATTTTCAGATGTGCTTGAAATTGGGCGTCAGATGCGTCGGGAACTTTATGAATCAACCCTTAAACCTCAGTCCCCGGTGTTCTTGGCGCCCGGTCACCGTCGAAAGGGAGTTGTTGAACGGGTCGCAAGTGATGGCTCAATCTTGACCCCTTTGGACGAAAATTCCGTCATTACAGCCGGACAAGAATTAATTGACGAGGGTGTCTCAACAATTGCGATTTGCTTTCTTTTTTCATTCCTGAATCCCGTGCACGAATTACGTGCCCGGGATATTTTAGCTTCGAAGTTTCCAGAAATTAAGATTTCAATTTCCAGTGAAGTTGATCCCACATTTCGCGAATATGAACGAACCGTCGTCACAGCTTTTGATGCCTATGTGAAGCCTGTGGTTTCGGACTATTTAGCGTGCCTCGATGAAGAGTTGAAAAAAGCAGGTTTGTTAACCGAACCAAAGATTATGCAATCTAGAGGCAGCATGTCGGCAATCTCAGTTGCCGGGCGGAGCCCCGTTCGCCTCTTTTTGTCTGGCCCTGCTGCTGGGGTTGTGGGCGCCGCAAGGGTTGGAAAGTCATTGGATATCAACAACTTGATCAGTGTGGATATTGGGGGGACAAGCTGTGATATAGCTTTGATAAAGAATGGGCGGCCAAATCTGCGTGCTGAAGGCGAAATACAAGGATTTCCTGTTCGAGTTAATATGGTTGATGTGAATGCTATTGGCGCCGGCGGAGGAAGTCTGGTGTGGTTGGACACTGCAGGTGGCTTGAGAGTTGGTCCTAATTCTGCAGGGGCTTCTCCCGGGCCAGCATGTTATGGTCGTGGAGGAAAAGATGCGACCGTAACAGATGCTTCCTTAGTGCTTGGGTTTATTAACCCCGAATATTTTGCCGGGGGTTCTATCGAACTTCGGCACGAGTTGGCTCGGCGGGCCATAGAAGAAAACATAGCAGACCCTCTTGACCTTTCCCTTGAGGAAGCGGCAAAAGGAATACATCAGGTAATTAATGCGCAAATGGCGGAGGGGATTCGTTTGGTGTCTATCCAGAGGGGAGTTGACCCCCGTCAGTTTGCTTTGGTTGCGCTTGGGGGTGCCGGCCCCATTCACGCAGTTGCATTAGCCGGTGAGTTGGGAATTACAAAAATTATTATACCCCGAAGTCCGGGCGTGCTTTCTGCCTCAGGGTTGTTGGCGGCCCCTGTTGAGCACGAAGCCGTATCCTCCTTCCAAAAAAATATTTCTGATGTCGCATTGGGTGACTTGCTTGATGTGTTGAAAAAGCTCGATCGTCAATGTTGCAGCTTGATGGAGGCAGAGGGAATTGAAGGGTCAGAGGTGGAAGTTCAGCATCTAGCGGATGTTTGTTATGTTGGGCAGTCATATCACTTGGCGATTCCATTTGAAGAAGGGGACAAAAAAAACCTCAAGAAATTAGTTGAAGAATTCCACTATACGCATGATACGATTTATGGGCACTCGATTGACGCTCCGGTCAGGTTAATAAATTTACGAAGTATCCATAGGTCAAACCAGAAAAAAGAGTTTTCTGATAAAGCGTCTGGCGATTTAAATAATATTAGTTCGAAGGGGAAGCGTTCGATATTATTTCTAAAATCCAATACGTCAAAGATGGCGGAGATATTTGAACGCAAGCATTTGCCCCCTGGGACCCGTATTTCCGGGCCTGCAATTATAGAACAGCTAGACAGTACGACAGTTATAGACGAAGGTTGGGAAGGTTTTGTTTACCCTTCGGGCGACATTGTAATTGAGCAGAGGTTGGTAAAATGAACAGAGAAGCGAAAAAAAATAACAAGAAAAACAAATTAGATTCTTTTGACCCGATTACTGTGGAAGTATTAAGAAACAAACTCGAAGGCATTGCAAATGAAATGCAGCATTCTCTGCTGCGGAGTGCTTTTTCCCCGATAGTCAAGGAAGGGCTAGATGCGTCAGCAAGCCTGTTTACACTTAATGGTGAGACCTTGTCACAGTCTATTTCTATACCTATTCACCTAGGAACGTTGATACCAATTGTCCAAGAAATTCTGAAACGGTATTCTGTCGCAACGATGTGTGATGGGGATATTTTCATCATGAATGATCCGTACCTTGGGGGCACACATTTACCTGATATTGCAATAATAATGCCTGTTTTCTGGAATGGGCAGCCCTTAGGTTTCAGTGCAACGATGGTCCACCATCAGGATGTTGGGGGTATGACGCCTGGTTCTGTTCCAACAAATGCTACTGAGATCTTTCAGGAAGGAATAAGAATTCCGCCAATAAAAATCTGTGTTGCAGGCGAATTTGACCAGAATGTTTTGGAGCTTTTGAAATTAAATGTTCGTCTTCCAGACATTTTTTTAGGCGACCTTAACTCACAAATAGCTTCTTGTACTGTCGGAAAGAGACGATTATCAGAATTGTGTGAGGCATATAAAGCAAAATTTTTACTGGAGGTTTTTGAATTGCTTCTTGATAGGTCTGAATCAATGACTCGTGAAGCTCTCATGAAGATCCCTGATGGAGTATACCGCTATGAAGATTATCTCGATAACGACGGTGTTGTTCTTGACAAGAAAATAAAAATTGCTGTTAAAGCAATAGTTGAAAAAGGCAACATCAGTTTTAATTTTGGTGATACGAGCGATCAAGTAAAAGGCCCATTTAACTGTGTCCCATCAGGTTCCTTATCGGCAGCATGTTTCGCCATACGTGTCTTGACGGGTTCGGAAATTCCAACAAATGGTGGCTGTTTCCGGCCTATAAGCCTGGAATTGCCAGAAGGTTCTATTGTAAATCCTAAGGAGCCGGCACCCGTTAATGCTCGGACATCTACTATTAAAAGAATAGCCGGATGTATGGTAAGTGCTTTTCGTGAGAAGTTGCCACATAAAGTGACAGCGGATTCAGCAAGTGAAATGCTTATTCTTCAGTTTGGCGGCTATCGCCCAGATGGTCAGCATTTTGTTGTAGGGGAACTTATTGCTAGTGGCAGCGGCGCGGCAATTGATTCTGACGGTGTAGATGTTATTGAAACTGACGCATCAAATTGCATGAATCTCCCAATCGAGGCTTTAGAGCTAGAGGTCCCAATCCGCATTAACAGCTTTGGTTTGCGTCAAAACTCTGGTGGCTGTGGGCGTTATCGGGGCGGTCTAGGAGTTTTCAGGGAATATGAGATTTTGGAAGGTGAGATCAAATTTACCCATCGCGGGGAACGCCATTATTGTGCGGCACGAGGTTACAATGGGGGGTTAGATGGTGCAAGGTCTCACTCCAGAGTTATTCGTTTTGATGGAACTGACGAAATTATACCTTCAAAACTAGTGACGGAACTGAAGAAGGGTGATCGGATCATAATAGAAACTGCCGGTGGCGGTGGATACGGAGCTCCGCAAGAACGGTCAGTTGACCAAATTTTGAAGGACATCCGTGATAAAAAAATTAACAGACAAGCTGCTCGAGAGATTTATGAATATGAACTCAATGAAAAAATGAATGAATCTCTATAATATTGGCCTTTGGGTTTCATGGAGATTTGGGTAAAAGATACAAGAATATGTGCTAGAGTAGAGAGATTAAAGATAAGAATGTATCGTGCTTTTTTCAAAATTCTGTTTATTTACATTGACAAGAAGGTAATCTTGGTAGGAGCATAGTGTCGGAGAGTCTACTACTCTAGTTTTCTGGGGAAGTAATATAATAAATAAGTTATAATGATATGACTTTACCATCAAAGGAAGTATTGCAAGAGGAGGAGAGCAATGAAAAGTTTTCTTATAAAGTGTATGTTCGGGGCGATGGCCTTAGGCGTGCTATTAATTGGAAATACCGTTAAAGCGGAAGACTGGGAAACAACAGGATTAACTGATAAGGCAATTAAAGTTGGCGTGATGGGTCCGTTTACGGGTAATGCATCAAGTTATAGTAAAACCCAGATTGGGCTCATGGCATATTTCAAGCATATTAACGACCAAGGTGGAATTCATGGGCGTAAATTTGAGATGTTCCCGGAAGATACTGCTTGTGCTCCCGCAAAAGGGATAGCAGCTGCAAAAAAACTTGTTCATCAGGACAAGGTGTTTTATTTGCATGGGAATTCCTGCAGTGCTGTTGCGATGGCTGTCAAGCCAACGGTGTCGCCAACAGGCATTCCATGGATCATAGCCCACGCTGTAAATCCAAAGATAACAATGCCTGTGAATGAAAAAAAGAGCATTTATCATGGTGTCCCAGCAGGACCTGCCTATGGTTCGACGATGGGCGAATTTGTTATGAGCAAGCCTGGCGCAAAACGTATTGCCATGATTACCCATACAAATGACTGGGCTAAGGCGTATTGTGATCCTGCAATAAAGGTAATTAAAGCAACGGGTGGCGAAATTGTCTTAGAGCAAGCCCTTGAACGCGGTCAGACTGATGCTACAGCTCAAGTGCTTAAACTTAAAGGCGCAAAGCCGGACTTTATTCTGGGTTGTTTGTATGAAGCGGAAACAGTTATTTTCCTTCGTGATGCAAAAAAATATGGCCTTAGAATACCGGTTATGGGAACTGCAGGCACAGACCTTGAGAACACGCTGGAAAGACTGGGCGATAAAGATGCCGTGAAAGATTATTATGTCTTACATGCTTTTGTTGACAAGGTTGATGGACCTAAGATGAAAAAATGGAATGATATCATTCTTAAATACAATCCGGATGAGACTATAACTGGATTTAGTGCTGTGTCTATGGCTAGCGGGGTTGCCGCAGTCAAAGCCCTGCAAAACGTTGGTCCCGACCTAACACGCTCTAAATTTATAGCGGAACTCGATAAAATAAAAGGTCTCTCCACAGGTATCCTTGCATGCGATATAACCTGGTCCGCGACAGATCGCCATGGTTGTAAGAAGTCAGCGGTGGCCGGATTCGTCGATGGCAACCCAACGGTACTTTCTTCATGGGGTAAACCCTGGTAATTTAATATGGGTTTAGTGGCTTGGCGCCTAACCTCCTAATTCAAAAGATTGGGAGGCTAGGGCTAGGCGATGTCTTGCGAGTTATAATATTGGTTGTTTAATGGATATCTTCCTTCAGCTAACGCTCAGCGGTCTGTCTCAAGGGGCTATATTTGCTCTGATAGCACTTTCCCTTACGGTCGTGTACAGGGCTACCACTATCGTCAATTTTGGCCATGGTGATTTTGTTATGGCAGGTGCTTTTTTTGTCTACGTCTTGGTAATTTACGTTGAATTACCATATGTTTTTGCTGCTATATCAGCAGTTTTGATAATGCTGGGAATGGGCCTTGGTGTTAGCAGGGGGTTTATCGATCCAATTAAGGCCGGACCTCACATAGGATTTGCCATGATGAGTATCTCTCTCGGATATGTACTTAGGGGGGGAGCAAGATTTTTGTGGGGACGTGAAGTATTCCCGATGCCAAGAGTTTTTGATATAGAACCGTTTTTCATTGGCAACCTGGTAGTTACCGGAGACGTATTATTTATTTCTGCGATTGTTGCGGTGTTTTTACTGATTTTTTTCTTCATATTCTACAGGACTACGACGGGCGTAATTATTCAGGCTGTATACCAGTCTGAAAGAGGCGCAACCTTGATCGGTGTGAATGTTCGTGCCTTCCACCAGTCGATGTGGGGGGTTGGTCTGGCTATGGGGGCACTGGCAGGGATATTAATCGCGCCTATATCGCTTTTGCACCCTGACCTTGGCGCAACATTTCTAATTCGCGGGTTTGCAGCGATGACCCTGGGTGGCTTTGGCTCACTCGGGGGGGCAGTGGTCGGTGGCCTTTTATTGGGGGTGGCCGAGCAATTGTTTGGCTTCTACATCAATTCATCTCTGCAGGATATTACTGCCTATCTTATCATTGTAGCAGTTTTAGTAATTCGGCCAGCCGGGTTATTTGGTCGAACTGTGACGGTTCGAGTTTAAGAGGAATTAATGTGGAAAAAAAGAACGGCAATACATCATTAATTACAAGCAACCAGCTGAGGTGGTTTTATTACCTTGTGCCAGTAGCTGCTTTAATAATTCCATTCGTTGCCAATGAATATTTACTGTGGATAGTTAATGCAATTTTAGTCTATACGCTTGTAACCGTGGGCTTTAATATCATTATTGGTAATTTGGGTCAGCTAGCCTTTGCAAATACGGCTTTTTTTGGAATTGGGGCCTATACCTCTGCCATTTTAATGGTGTATGGGGGCGTCCCTTACACTCTTTCTATCTTGATGTCGGCCATTGTTGGCGGATTGGCAGGGTTCCTTGCAAGTGTCACCGCCCTTCGGGGAATCAGGCTATATTATCTCGCGATTATCACACTGGCCTTCGGCGAACTAATGCGGTGGGTGTATCTTCATGGCGATGATGTTACAAAAGGAAGTGATGGACTTAGGATTCCAGATGATATCTTTTTTCTGGGAATACCACTTGATTCTGAAGTGCCAAAATTCTTTGTGTTTCTTCTTCTGGCAGTTTTACTTGTCAAGGCAACCTCTAATCTGATGCGTTCGAGAATAGGTAGAGCGATCGTAGCTATTCGAGAGAATGAGGCTACGACTGCTTCATTGGGAATCCACACAGCTCGCTATATTGTTCTAGCTTTCGTCTGGAGTGGATCCGTAGTGGGTGTTGCAGGTGCAATGTTTGCAGTGTTAACGGAGCGTGTTCTGCCAGAGGCATTTGGTCTGACCGAGGTAATTATCCATTTTGGAATGGTCTTGGTAGGTGGTACAGGGAGTATAGTTGGAAGTGTGATTGGAGCGATTACCTTAACAACGCTCCCTGAGTATTTTCGCCAATTTCCTGGAATGGATGAATTGTTTTTTGGGATTATAATTGTTTTGGTTCTTTTATTTTTACCTAAGGGGATAGTCAGTTTGCTTTGGCGCATTTCACCTGCGTTTAAAGAACGGTACTATAGGGATTGATCGATGGAACCACTGCTTAAAGTGCAAGGGCTATCAGTCAATTTTTCTGGCCTCAAGGCATTGTCAGATGTGACGTTTGACTCGTTTGCCGGTGAAGTGCGTGCAGTAATTGGTCCTAATGGTGCTGGAAAAACCACTCTTTTTAATGCCATATCGGGCTACGTACCTTCGACAGCGGGACAGATTTTCTTCAAAGGGGAACCGCTTCACGGGCTAGCACCTCATGATATTTCTGTGAAGGGGGTGCGTCGCACATTTCAAACGGGCGGGCTTTTTCCGGAAATGTCAGCTCTGGAAAATGTATTAGCGGGCCTGCATGTCCAAATTGAAAGTGGATTTTTTGGCATTGTCCTTGGTCTTGCCGAAGCCCGTGAAGCAGAACGTGAAGGCATTCTGCGAGCTAAACGATTACTAGACCTTATGGACTTGGGGGCGGCTGCTGAACAACCTGTGAAAGACCTCTCTGGCGGCCAACAACGCATGGTTGAGATCGTTCGGACGCTTGCGACCGAGCCCCCACTTCTTTTATTGGATGAGCCAGTAGTAGGTCTTTCTCCACCGATGCGTGATCGAATGATGGATATTATCCGGAGGCTTGCCGGAGAAGAAGGAATAGGGATCATGCTTATTGAACATGTTATCGACCTGGTGATGTCTGGTTCTGATACAATTGTTGTTTTAAGCTCGGGTGAGTTGATTGCTGAAGGAACACCTGAAGAAGTCCGGCAAAACCGTGAAGTTTTGGAGGCGTATCTTGGACACGCATAATGAAGTGTTGAGTGTAAGTGGGCTGCATGTTTCGTATGGCACGAAAGAGGTTCTGCGTGGCATTGATTATAATATTTCAGAACGTGAGGTGGTGGCAGTCCTTGGAGCAAACGGAAGTGGAAAGTCTACATCACTCAATGCCATAAGTGGCTTTGTTGGAGCTTCGTCGGGGAGAATTGTTTTTAATGGTACTGATATCACAGAGCTTGCTGCACACAAGATTTTTCGGTTGGGTGTCATCCAGGTGTCGCAGGCACGTGATTTATTTCCGGGATTGACTGTTGAACATAATCTTCGTCTAGGGGCAGCAGTTCGCAATCGGGAGGAAATCGAGCAGCGGCTTGAGGTTGTCTTCAATTACTTTCCCCGCCTTAGTGAGAGACGCAACCAGCAGGCACGGTCGTTGTCAGGGGGAGAGCAGCAAATGGTTGCTATTGGGCGTGCTGTAATGGCCAATCCCAAGTTATTATTACTTGATGAACCATCAGGCGGTTTAGCGCCACAATTTATCAATGAAATTGGAGATATTGTCCAAGCTTTGAAAGATGATGGGGCTACAATGCTAATGGTTGAGCAAAATCTTTCCCTTGCATTTAAGGTGGCTGATCGATTCATTATTCTGCGCGATGGGATGGTAAGTGATGGCGGTTTCGTTAAATCATTAGAAGGCAATCACGATGAGATTGTTCGGACGATCTATCTATAAGCTATGCCTTTTCCGAGGAAAAGACCTTGTCGGGAAACTTTGCGATGAGTGAAATTGCAGATAACTCATTAAAACAATACTCTACTTACGGAAAAGTTGAGGTGGGGTTCGGAACGACACCAGCTGTTTTAGTGGTCGACTTTCAGCGCGCCTTCACTGATCCCAGATTCCAAATGGGTGGTTCCCCTCTAATCGAAAGAGCTCTAAAGAATACCCAAAAACTTCTTGTAGCCGCGAGAAAGGCAAATGTTTTAGTAGCAAAATGTGTTATGGGTTATGGTTCCCGAAAAGAATTGCCTTATTGGAAAGTAGCCGCCTGCCAAGATCTGATCATAGGAAACCCCGAATGCGACATGGATTCAAGAATTGATGATCCAGAGTATGATACGAATATTATAAAAAGTGGACCGTCAATTTTTTTTCAAACACCGTTAATTACATTGCTTACAAGTAAATGCATCGACACCACAATCATTACAGGATGTGTAACATCGGGATGTGTGCGCGCGTCTGTTGTAGATAGCTTCCAACACGGCTATCGAACAATTGTACCTGAAGACTGTGTTGGCGACCACAATGAACAACCGCATAAAGATAATTTGAGGGATGTGGAGCGTCGCTATGCAGATATATCGAACGTTGATCTTGTTCTCAAATATCTCGATGAGCATTGGAAGAAAAACTCAAACTATAACTGAATTAAAAAAACCTATCTTTCAATGAGTAAAGAAAAGACTGGCGCTGGAGGGATTGATGGATAAGGAACTGGACGAGCTGAAAGGTAAACTTCAAGAAGCATTTCGCGAGGCAACAAAAATATACCGGAACAGGGGTTTTCAGCGCCGAATAGGGTTTGGGCGCAAGCCTGCATTGATAAATGTTGATTTGGCAAATGCCTGGACCAGACCAGGTAATCCATTTACGTGTGAAAATATTGATGAACAAATAATTCCGGGAGTCCAGGAATTAATGAAATCGTGCAGGGAACACAATCATCTGATTGTTCATGTCACCACGTGTTTCCAAAATACTGATCGCAATGACCCTCACACCGATATGGGGTTGTGGCACAACAAGATACCAGTTGAAGCGGTCAACCAGAAAGATACATCGCTTTGGGCCATTGACACCCGAATAGCCCCCCGTGATGGCGAGCATGTTCTTATAAAAAAGGGGGCCAGCGCATTTCATGGCACGTATCTGTCAGGTTATTTGCGTTCCGCAGGAATCGATACAATTCTTGTTACCGGTGTTACCGCAACAGCCTGTGTTCGAGAAACGATTTGTGATGGGCTTGCTGAGGGATTTAGACCGATTGCTGTTCGAGAGTGCATAGGTGATCGCATCCCGGGTGCAGTCGACTGGAATTTGTTTGATATTGACGCTAAGTTTGGCGATGTGGTTTCATTGAGTGACTGTAAAAATTTTCTGGACACCATCAATTTTCGGAACGATTAAAATTTAGCACTCATTATAATTAATTCTAGCTTTATCCATGTATAAAATGTTGAAACTAGAAAAAGGTTTTTAAGATATTAGATTTAGATTTTTGCGCAGTATCGGGGTCTGTCGGGTGAATTGGAAAACAAAGTATAGGTCAATATATTATGACGGCGCTCCAGAGCCCGAAGATTTTAACTTGGTCCCAGAAGAAACGGCATTGCTCGTTATCGATGTGCAGAATACTTATCTGGAGCGGTTAGATAGAGAAAGCGTAGAGATTGAAGAGAGACAGCGATATGACGCCTGGACTCCATTTCACGACCGAATGCATGAACTTGTCATTCCACGAATAAGAAAACTTTTAGACCTATTTCGGACCCATGGAGTGGAATGCATGTTTGCTCGAATAGCATGCCTTACAAGAGACGGACGTGATCGTTCGTTAAGCCAAAAAATGCCAGGTTGGAACAATTTGCTCTTACCAAAAAATTCACCACAATCACAATTGGTAGATTTTTTGCAGCCTATGGAGGATGAGATTTGTGTGATAAAAACAACTGATTCGGCCTTAACTGGAACAAATCTGCGGCTAATTCTCCAGAATATCGGTATCAAGAATGTAATATGTTGTGGAATTTTTACTGATCAGTGTGTCTCTTCTACAGTGAGAAGTCTTGCTGACGAAAGCTTCAATGTTCTTGTTCTTGAAGATTGCTGTGCAGCAGGGTCAATGGAGCTGCACGATAAGGAATTAGAAATTATAAATATGATCTACTGCCATGTTATGACGTCAAAAGAGTTGATATCAATGATGGGTTTTAATGGATGTGCATAATAAAATACCCCTTCACACATACCTGGCCTAACGCCTAACACGGCAAAAACATTATAACATTTGAAGTAGAAAACTAATTTTTTTGTTTATCCTTGTTTAAAGGGTTATTGTGTTTGTTAAAACTACAAGTATTTCCACAAGTTTTATAAACTAACTTTGAAAATAGATTGAAGAAGGATAGATTCAGATATTTCTAGTCTTTGTCTACCAGACGGTATATTTCGGTGTGATCTGCTCCCTTTTGGAGAGTATTAGAGGCAGTTAAAAGATAGTTTAGCACTTTTTCAGAGAAACAGTTTTCTGAAATAAACCTCCTTATTAGAGAGTCCGCAATAGCTACATCCTTCGTTTGCAGGTCGAGAGAAAAACCAGAGTTGAAAGTTTTGGCAATAACAAATCTGTCCAGTTTAACTTCAGTTGTATTGTTCCGGCCAGTTGCAGAATTAATAATACTAATAAACGTTTCCGGCTTGATCCCAAAAGCCCGGGCGGTCGCTAATGCCTCAAAACTTGCAATCAGCCCTGCTGCAGAAACATAATTATTTAGCGCTTTCATAGCATGCCCTGCACCCAAGCAACCGGCAATTTTTACTTCTCCCATAGTTGATAACAAGGGTTTTGCAATTTTTATATCTTTTTTGTTTCCACCAGCCATAATGGCTAGTTCTGCTGTGCGAGCACGAGTTACTCCACCTGATACAGGTGCATCGATCAGGGTAGAGCCATTGCTTGATATTTTTTCAAAAAGGGACAAGGTGTCTATAGGGTTGCTTGATGACATATCTATATATAGTGCGGACAATCCTAGGCTCACTAGGCGGGACGCAACTTCTGATACAATTTTTCCATTTGGCAGAACAAAAATAATTACATCAGAAACTAATAGTTCAGTTAAAGTTTTTGCTTGAAAAAAGCGTTTTGAGGAATTTAATTGCGCGTTTATGTCGAATCCGACAACTTGATACCCTGCCTTTGCCAAATGAGGAGCCATTGATGACCCCATTGCTCCTAGGCCAATAAATCCAACAGTTTTAGCCATTAGTCTTTCTAATTCTTTTCAATAAACACGATATTTTGACTAGGGTAGCATACCGTTATCTATATGCGGAAGCGAAAATAATTTTGAATTAATTCGAGTTGTTAATGTTCCGTGAAGCTAGTAATTGCTGTGCATACCAATGGGCGAATTTTGCTACCATTGGCTCAAGTTCCAAGCAATAACGCCCAGTTCTATGATATGGAATAGACAAACCTTTCTGCTGCTTTTCCAGGATAACAATATCCTCTTGAACGGCTACTTGTAACCGCTTGTAGTAGTTTTTTGCACGGCTTTCAAAGTCGACTTCATTAGTTGTCTCAGGCGGGAAGCAGAATGAAAATACAATTCGCGTTCGGTCAACTGTCATTGGGAATGCTTCATATAGCCATAATGCGTCGGGGTTTGCAGAGAAAACAAGATTTGGGAAAACCCAGCTGTAGCGACCACCTAGCCTGTCTCTTCCTTTTATAGTTGGAATCATTGGAAAGGCTAATTGATCGTGTTTGTTCTTAGAAAATTCACCGCTTAACCCCCCCCTCCCTTCAATCATCCCGAATTGGGATGCATAGTTACCGTTAACCTTATCAATTGGTTCAGGAACTCCATAGTGGCCCCCAACTAATTTCGAGTGAACGTAAGGTAAATGGTACCATTCGCAAAACACATCTAAAAAGAGCTTCCAATTGCATGCAACTTCAAACTCTTCTCTATACGTTGTTACAAAATTATTTAGTGACCATGGAGCATGTCGTTCTGAAAAATCCCCAAGCCATCTATCGATTTTTGGCGGATTGTTTCTTAATGATACAAATGCAAAGCCATCGGCTACTGCAAGAGGAATGGATATAAGATTAAAATCACTTTTGTTTGTACCCCTGAGGCTTTGTATCTTAGGTGCACTGACCAGACTGCCATCTAGGTTATATGTCCATCCATGAAATGGACAGGTAATAGCGCGAACACATCCTCGTCCTTCAAGAAGATACATACCGCGATGTCGACATGAGTTTACGAATGCACGTAAAAAACCTTTCTTATTTTTCAGAATAATTAGTGGTACGCCGGCAAGGTCAAGAGCTGCATAATCGCCTGCGTTGGTTAGCTGATCCTTTCGACCAATGCAGTTCCATGAGGTGTTAAAAATAACCTGTCTTTCATACTCAAAAATCTGTTGATCACTGTAGCACGCTGCTGGCAATGTATCTGATGTTTCAATTGTAGGTGTAACCTTACGTAATTGTTTCCAAACATCATCGTAAAATGGAGCTTTAAGACCTGTTGTTTTTGTCATGTGGTAAACTCCAGAATGGCTCTCCAACGAAATAGTTTGGCGGTTTTCTCAAGTTGCTTAATGCTTGCTCTTAATGAAAATTCAATGTAGCCAACGCGGGCCTTAGTAACTAGCTAATTAATTTATTTATTGCTTGTAATATGTATCTTTTCTGAGAATTTTTTCTCCTTCAAACTCCCAGAGATCACAACCTACACTATCTAGAATACCGCCGGCAACCGGTGTGCCTGTAACGCGCCACCGCGAGACTCCCCTATTGTCGGAGATCCAATGCTCGCCTTCAGTCCATTTGATGTCTGGAATGCTTTCGAACCGCTTTTTTAGGCCGTCTCGTATCTCGTCATGACCTTTTAGCTTAGTTCCAAATCGACCAGGCCCTGCTGCCAATATCATTTCACCGTCTTTTTTGAAGTGGCTAACGATACGATCAATATCTTTTGAATTAAAGGCCTCAACAATAGCTTCTAACAATGAATTTGTTAATTTTTTTGTATCAGTCATTATCATATCCTTTCTCGTTTTATCAATGCCTTCTTTAGAAATGATACCAATGGTGGGTTGAACAGTTTCGGATCTTCGACTAGTGCCATATGCCGAAGCTTAGGTAAAATTATTGCACGTGAATTGGGAATCGCATTGACCATTTCGAGTGTCATATTTGGTGAATTTCCGTGATCTTCTTCTCCGGTCATTACTAACGTCGGGCAACTGAAGGTTTTAATAACCTCACGAATCTCCGTGTCAGCTTCAGCAAGAACGCGATAGTTCTTTGCGTAGATATTCGGGTCGTTTGCCGAGATCCATTGTCTTATTTTTTCCAAGATCGCTGGTTCAGCGATACGGAATTGAGGCGTAAACCAACGTTCCAACGCGGCCTCTATAGTTGCTTCGGGACCATATTCTTCGACTTGTCGTACACGTTCCAGTACGGTTTCACGTTCGGAAGTTGTGCGGGCATGTGGAGAGTTTAGTATTGCTAAGGCCATTACAGAGTGGGGGTAATTTTGGGTAAATCGGCGGACAATCATCCCTCCTAATGAAAACCCAACAATAGCGGCTTTCCCTCGTCTAACAGTTTTGAGCAAGTTATTGATCTGTTCTGAAAAGAGGGTTAATGATGGTTTTGAGGGCGGTTTCGGGCTATCCCCATGCCCAAATAGATCAAAGGTAAAAACTTCAAAAGAATCCTTTAGATCACAAGTCAACCACTGCCACATACCGCGGTTTAGGCCTAACCCATGCACCAAAACGACGGGTGGGCCATGACCTTTCCTCTCATAAATTGTACCGTCTACAGAAACTTTCTTCATAGTGCTATACTTAAAGAGGATTATAGGCGATAGCCTCAATTTCCACACGCACATCAACCAGCAAGTCGCTCGCGACAGCGGAGCGGGCAGGCGGATTGGAGGGAAAATACTCTCCATATACGGTATTGAAGCCTGGGAAGTCTTTTCTATCAACTAGCCAGACCATAGTTTTTACCACGTCTGAAAGTCCACAGCCGGCTTCTTTGAGCGTTTTTGTTATTTCATCAAGGACAACGCGCGTTTGATCTTCAATTGTTCCAGTTGTCATTGGAATTCCATTTTGAAATGGGATTTGTCCAGTGAGGAAAACAAAGTCACCTGCCCGTATGGCGCGTGAAAGTGAGAGAGTTCTTCCGTTAATGATTAATGGTGCACCTATGACTTGTTTTTTTTTATCCATGGGTTTTCCTTTTGCCAACAAAATGTTATTTGCTGTAAAGGTAAATATTTAGGGATATACGTCAACTAGCTATTCAGAGTAACTTAATGATTTTTTGTTGTCGCCATTGAAAAGAAATTTATGCCAGGGGATGAGAGAGGAGCACAAGATGACGGAGCTAGCAGAGTATAAAATGTTAATTGATGGTGAATGGATTGCCGCTGAAGATGGAAAGAGTTTTAATAGCCTAACCCCTGCAACGGGAATGCCATGGGCTACAATTCCGGAAGCAACAGCAAATGACGTAGACCGTGCTGTTAAATCAGCTCACCAAGCTTTTTCTGTAGGACCCTGGTCAAAGGCAACACCAACCGAGAGAGGTCGATATTTGCGCAAGCTTGCCGACTTGCTAGCGGAAAAATCGGAAGAGCTTGGACGAGTTGAAAGTATTGATACTGGAAAAATGCTCAAGGAAACCCGTTGGCAAGCGAAGTATATAGCAGAATTTTTTTATTATTATGCGGGCTGTGCTGACAAAGTTCATGGTGATACCATGCCAATCGACAAGTCAGACATGTGTGTATTTACAATGCGTGAACCCCTCGGTGTCGTAGCTGCGGTTGTGCCTTGGAATTCACAATTGTTTCTTGTTGCTGTAAAGATTGGACCGGCGTTGGCTGCCGGTAATACGGTTGTCCTGAAAGCTTCGGAGCATGCCTCTGCAGCGATGTTAGAGTTTGGTAAATTAATTGAAGAGGCAGGGATCCCACCGGGAGTGGTAAATATTGTAACGGGGCATGGAGATCCGTGTGGGCGTATACTAACATCCCACCCATTAGTGCAACGAATCAGCTTTACAGGCGGACCGGACACGGCTGGCCATATTATTCAAAATTCCAAGGAGAATTTTGCTGAGGTATCACTCGAACTTGGAGGGAAATCGCCTTTCATTGTATTTGATGATGCAGATCTCGAAAGCGCAGTTAATGGCTCTGTAGCAGGAATATTTGGTGCAAGTGGCCAAAGCTGCGTGGCAGGGTCACGGCTATACCTACAGGATACTATTGCAGACAAATTTCTAGAGGCAATGGTTGAACAAGCTAAAAATATTGAAATTGGCGATCCGTTGGAAGATTCTACTCAGATGGGGCCGCTTGCAACTACAGCCCAGTTGGACAGAATTGAGATTGAGGTAGATTATGCTCAAGAAGAAGGAGGAAAACTCCTTCATGGCGGGAAACGGCCGTCTAATTTAGGCAGTGGTTGGTATTATGAACCAACGATTATTGAATGTGCAGACCAAAGCAACCGTATTGTTGACACCGAATTGTTTGGCCCCGTATTAAGTGTTCTCCGCTTTAGGACAGAGGAAGAAGCTATCAACCATGCAAATGATACAAAGCATGGTCTTGCAGCAGGGGTTTTTTCCAAGAATGGGGCTCGTTCGCTGCGGGTGGCCAAAGCAGTTCGAGCTGGTATTATTTGGGTTAACACTTATCGGGTCGTATCGCCAATCGCAGAGTTTGGTGGGTTTAAAGGGTCAGGCTATGGTCGGGAAAGCGGCTTTCAGGCAATTTATGATTATACAAGGCCAAAGACTATATGGGTAAACACGTCAGAAGAACCAATGTCTAACCCATTTACTATGCGCTAGTGAAGTCAGCTTTTGGTTGTGAGGCGACCCATATTGCTGCATCGACTGCTGATACACAGTCAGAAAGGATAAGCAGGGGGTTAATTTCGACTTCGCGAATTAAAGGTACTAGGGCACTAAAGTGGTTTGCAAGGTTGACTAAGGCATCTATTATTTTCTTACGATCCGCCCTTGGTTTTCCGCGATACCCGGCAATTAAATGCGCAATTTTCAAATTTTTAAGGGATGTTGAAAATTCACGGCGGGTCGCTGGTAGTAGGATAGTTTCCTTGTCATCTATTAGTTCTGTGAAAATACCACCACTTGCCAATGTCATTACCAACCCAAAAATTTTATCGATCCGGATATTAACAAGTAATTCAGCAAGAACAGGCCCTACTTGCTTTTCAACGAGAAAGCAATCTGGGGGATGGGTAGAAAAATGCTTTCGATAGTCATTCGTCATTTGAGCGATTGTCATTTCTACCTCTTTTGCAGAGGATAAATTTAGAGCGACTGCCCCTACTTCTGTTTTGTGCGCAAGGCCCTCTTTGACGATCTTAACGGCAACTGGGAAACCAATCTTACGGGCAATTCTTGGTGCTTGCGAAGCAGTAGTTAGTTGGCCGGGGGGAATACTTATTTTCATCGTGTTCAGGTATTTTTTTGCTTCCCACTCATCGATATTTCTTACAGTCCCCCATTTAAAGGAGACGGGAGAAATTATCGGCTTATTCGGTTTTATGCTCTTGCGTCGGTGGTAATGCCAGGCAGCGCCGGCCACAGCGTTAAGGGTTTCATGTAGCCCTTGCATTGGTGCGATATTATTTTCTATTAACATTTCTCGCGTGGATTTATCCATATTTTCAGGAAAAGTACTACAGATAGCGCCGGGAATTTCAAGGTTTTGCACTGATGTAATAAAAGCCATTGCATCATTAAGGTAGCTTTGTTTGCTTTCATCTAATCCAGGTAGGGGGTAGTCCTGAACGAGCACCGCCGTTTCGGCCGAATCAGATAAGAAGGACTGAAAAACAGGCGTAACGCGCTCTGTAATTCCCCAAATAGGTGTTGTATAATCCAAAGGATTTGAGACAGTAGCGGTATGAGGCAATAATTTAGTTAGTTTTTTGTGTGTATTCGCTGAGGGCTTTGGGAGGGTTAATCCAACGCGTTCTGAATAATCGGCGATCATTGTCGCACTCCCCCCTGAACAGGTTAGACCGGCAACTCGATATCCTTTTGGTAGACCCGCGATGGAAATAAATTTTAGTGTTTCGATTAATTGTACAGGGTTTGAAACGGAAATTATCCCAAGTTGATCAAAGAGTGCCTGATATAGGTCGTCATCGCCGGATAGTGATGCCGTGTGGCTCGACGTTAATTGGCTCCCTATTTTTGATGCCCCTGTTTTAAGGGCTACTATAGGTACTTTGGCTTTTATTGCTTTGAGACAGGCTGTAGAAAATTTAGAAACATTTGTAAGTCCTTCAATATGCAAACCAATTGCCCGAACTTCAGGAAGATCGCTGAGAAAATCAATATAGTGTTCAAGTTGAAGGACGGATTGATTCCCTGCTGATATCATGTATGCAAAAGGGAACGACCGTTGGCTCATGGTGAGATCAGAAGAAAGCATTCCGCTTTGTGTGATAATAGCGGCACCAAAGCCAGGGCTTGAACCTCCATGTGCAAATGGCCATAGTGCAACCTTACCAATATAATTTATTATGCCATAACAATTTGGCCCAACAAGAGCAAGCTCTCCGGCTTCATTGATAAGAGCTTTCTCTAGTTCCGCTCCTTTCTTTCCAACTTCACCAAACCCAGCCGTATAGCATACGACCCCACCAGCCCCAATATTTGACAAACTTCTAACCGCTTCCACAGCAGCTTCTCGAGGGATCGCGATATAAGCTGCGTCGGGAGGCCCGGGCAAGTCATCAATGGATTTAAAGCACTTGATACCAGCAATCTTTTTTCTTTTTGGGTTAACTGGCCAGATAGAGCCTTGGTAACCTATTCTTAAGCATTCCCCAATAACGACTTCTGCATCTCGGCCGCCAATGATTGCTATGTGGCGTGGATTAAAAAGTTTCGCAATATTTTTTCGTTGCTTTGGTGTCATTCAGAAAAATAATGTTTTGGAGTATGGTTACGCACCTAGTGGCCTTAAAATGGAACGAGAAATAATGTGACGTTGAATTTCAGAAGTGCCATCCCAGATTCTTTCAAGGCGAGAATCTCTCCATAGCCGTTGGATTGGCATTTCTTCCATTAACCCCATCCCACCATATATCTGGACCGCGTGATCAGCGGCTCGGTGGAGCATTTCAGAGCAGAAAAGTTTGACCATGGCTGCATCCGAATCGGTCATAATTCCTTTTTCTGCTTTTTTGACAGCGTCAACTACCAGTAAATCTGCCGCTCTTAACTCAACGGCAATATCAGCAAGTTTAAAGCCTGTCCCTTGAAATTTACCAATTGGCTGCCCAAACTGTTTCCTGGTAGCAGCCCATTCTGCACTTAAATCAAACAATCTTTCTGCTTTTCCACAACAGGATGCTCCGACCCAGACCCGATTCATTCCTAGCCACTTGCCTGCCTGCTCTAACCCTTGGCCTGCTTCTCCAAGTATTTGGCCGGGGCCAAGTCGAACATCCGAGAAATTTAGCTGAAACGTATTATAGCCGCGATAACTGACACAGCGGCTGCCTTCTGAAATACTGAAGCCATCAATACCAACATCAACTAAAAAAGCAGTTATCTGTTTTCTAGGACCACGAGGTGTTTCATCTAGCCCTGTCGCGGCAAAAACAATGGCAAAATCAGGCATTTTAGGCCCTGAAATAAAGTGTTTTGAACCATTTAATATCCAATCATCTCCATCTGGTTTTGCATTTGTTTTCATTGACATTACATCAGATCCAGCTTCAGGCTCAGTTAAGGCAAAGAGTTCGCGCTTCTCACCCCGTACACACGGTAGAAGATATTGCTCTCTCTGCTCCCCTTCACATGCTAAAAGAATTTCTGTTGGCCGCCCTATCCACGAATGGAGTGCATGAGATGTTTTTCCGTATTCACGTTCTAACAATGCCATACCCCGATAATCCAAGCCACCGCCGCCAACTGATTCAGGTAGATTGGCCGAAAAAAGACCTACTTCTTTGGAGCGCTTTTCAATTTGCCGGCCTAGATCTATTGGCACTTTTCCAGTGCGATCAACCTCCTCTTCATATGGGTAGATTTCATTGGCTAAAAAAGCATCAACAGTATCTTGTAACATTTTTTGATCGTGAGTAAGTTCTAGAGCCATGGCAACTTCCATTATAGGGATTGATAGAAATAAATTCTTGAACGCAATGGGTACAGTAAAAGTATAAAAAAATTTAATGAGACACAACGGGATAACTATGAAGTATTGGTTTTTGCTGCATAAACATAGCGTGATTAAGCATGAAGATGCTAGCTTGATTTATTGTGCTCCATTTTTTTTTCGAAAAGATTATGATTCTGCTAAGCACAGTTTTTTTCTTGCTTGGGTTGGAGTCATAATATCTGCACCCATCCTGGTAATTATTTCGATTGATCTTTCTACAAGTTGGGCGTTTGTTGCTAGCACGCCGCGTTCCAGATAAATATTGTCTTCTAGACCGACTCGGACATTCCCACCCATGGCAACTGCAGCCGCAGCCATAGGCATTTGCATTCGGGAAATACCGAACCCTGCCCACTCAGCATCCAACGGTAATTCATCCTTCATGACCTTAAGAGAATCGACACTATGATCAGCACCCCATGGAATGCCGAGACAGATTTGAAACATCGGGGGTGAAGCGATCAGATCTTCAGCGATCATTTGTTTTGCGAACCGGATATGACCGAGCTCAAACACTTCAAGCTCGGGTTTGACACCCCATTCTTTTGTTAACTCGGCCATTTTTCTGAGGTACGGAGGTGTTGATATATAGATCTCATTTCCATTACCAAAATTCATGGTGCCACAATCTAGACTGCAAATTTCAGGACGAAGGTCTTTAATATGTGCAAGGCGCTCTGATGGCCCTATCATATCGGTCCCTGCTCCCGGTAGCGATGGATCTTTTTCATTTACAACCCAGTCGCCCCCCATTCCAGAGGTGAGATTAATAATCACATCGGTACCACTGGAGCGGACCCGGTCTACAACTTCTTTATAAAGTTCTAGATCTCGTGAACCTTTTCCGGTTTCGGGATCACGAACATGTATATGGGCGATCGCAGCTCCCGCTTTTGCGGCGTCAATAGCTGAAGCTGCTATGTCACGGGGAGTAACTGGCACATTAGGGTTTTTTTCGACAGTGTCACCTGCTCCTGTAACTGCACATGTGACCATTACTTCAAAATTCATTATGCACCTCCTAAGCCATTAGATTAATTAGAACGTTTAGTTTAAAGCCGTCAGCCAATTGTTCTGCAAATTTACAAATGCAATTAATCCAATAATTACGTGAAAATAGTTCTATGGTTTTTTAAGGCACTTAAAATAGCAACTAAGCCTTCGTCACGTTTTTTTGCGAGCTCGCTATATGATTGTCCCCCTGATATTGCATTGCAGCCATCAACCATCCGATCACGAAGTTCCTGCGTTAGTTCGGGTGCGGCTAGTCTTGACCAAGGTAATTTGAGGCTTGGGCCAAACTGGTCAAGGTTGGTCGCCATACCTCCTTCGCCACATGCAACGTGGAATGCCATACACTGCCCCATCAGCGCGAGTCGTGGGCCAGGGCCGTTAATTAGTGCGAGATCAATTTGTTCAGGGGTTGCTTCGCCATTAGCGACCATATGTAAAGCTTCTCTCCATAAGGCTTCTTGGAGCCTAGTCGCAATGAAGCCTGGAATTTCTTTTTTTAATACTAATGGTTTTTTCCCAGCAATATCGTAAAAGTGTTTGACCCAGGAAATTGCTTCTGGTGAGGTGTTCTTTCCTCCGGTAATTTCAACAAGGGGTAGAAGGTAAGGCGGATTGAACGGATGACCAACCACTGTCCGCCCGGGAGTATTACAGTATAATTGGATATCTGTCATCGTGAGGCCGGAGGTGCTGGAAGCAATAACTATCAATGGGTTGGCCATATCGCCGAGCGTTCTGTAGAGGCTTTGTTTGATATCTAGACGTTCGGGGGCGCTTTCTTGTATGAAATGACAATTAGAAACTGCATCAGTGAGCTTAAATGTTATGGTCAGCCCATCTAAGGACCCATGTTCCGAAAACCCAAGAGCATTTAGGCTAGTCCAGGCCGTTGAGAGAAACTGGCGAAACGCCTTTTCTTCAGCTGGGTCATGTAGGTAGCTAACTACATTGTACCCGTGGGCTAAAAAGCTTGCAGTCCATCCTGCACCTATTGGTCCTCCGCCAATACTAGCAATTGACTTTACTTTATCAGGTGCTACTAACATCTTAGACGTATGCCTCTTATCGACCTTTAAAAACTGGTTTTCGCTTTTCGACGAACGCCCTCACACCTTCTGCAGCATCTTCTGATTTCAGCATTGCGCGATATACTGGCAAATTACCAGTGCGCATCGTATCAAAGGTATTTTCAAGTTGAAGGCACTCGATCTTTCGCAAAACTTCCTTAACAGTTTGAAGTGCAAGGGGGGCTGCTTCCGATAGTTGGTTTGCCCAGTTGCGGGCCAAAGTCAATAACTCTTCTTTCTTAACTACTTTGTTGATAAGACCATAGCGTTCTGCCTCCTTGGCCCCCATTCTTCGTCCCATTAAAAACATTTCCATCGCTATATTGTATGGAATACGTCTAGGCAGTCGTTGAATGGCACCTGCATCTGGAATCATTCCAAGAGGCATTTCGGGTAGGCCAAATTCAACATGTTCAGAAGCTATGATTAAATCACAAGCCATGGCAAGTTCAAATCCTCCTCCAATTGCCAGACCGTTTAGGGCGGCAATAACTGGTTTGTTCAGGTCCCAATTTTCAGTGAGCCCTGCAAATCCCCCATAACCGTAATCACCATTTTCCCACCATTGATCAAGCTTAGCATCTCCGGAATCCAGTGATTTTAGGTCCCAACCGGCTGAAAAAATTCGATCTCCTTCCGCAGTCAAGATTGCGACTCGCAAATCATTATCATCTCTAAACGTCATAAATGCTTGCCCTAGTTCGCGACTCATTTGTTCGTCTATGGCGTTTACTTTGGGTTTATTGAGTGTTACTTCAAGCACTGAATCTATACGCTTAATTTCAATATGTTTGGTCAATGTTGTTCACCCACGTTCAACTGAAGAATTAATGTTACAAAATTATATGTTTATTATCTTATTATTTTCAATAAAAGCAAATTGAACCGGTGTCTTAGCTGTAGCCATTAATGTTTTGAAAGAAATCGGTTTAAAAATTTCGATTTACAAATTTGGCATAGATATTATTAATTATTAAGCAGATCTGGATCTGCAAGGTGTCCAAGGTCAAGGTTAGTAATTTTTTAGGAACAGCGATTAAATTAAATTTACCGGTATTCTGAAACATTAACAAAAGTGATATTTGGAATTGTTTTTTTTTGAGGAAAAATGAAGTTTCAACTTGCTATTAACATGGAACGAATAACATCTGACATTCAGATGAAAGATGTGGAACGCCATACTTTGAAAATGGTGCAGATGGCGGATGAAGGTGGCTTTGTAATTGTCTGGGCAGCAGAACATCATGCGCTCGAAATGACGATAGCACCAAATCCATTTCAGATTCTTACATGGTGGGCAGCCCATACGTCAGATATACGGCTTGGGACAGGCGTTGTAGTTGCTCCCTATTGGCATCCCGTCAATGTGGCTGGGGAAGCAGCTCTTCTTGATTTATATAGTGGCGGAAGACTTGAATTCGGAATTGGTTCGGGTGCCTATCAGCGCGAATTTGATATTATGCATCCAGGCTTGAAGCAATCGGACGGTTATAAATATATGCAGGAAATGCTTCCTGCAGTAAAAGCACTTTGGCAAGGGGATTATGCCCATGATGGCGACTTTTGGTCATTTCCTACAGCGACCTCGGTTCCGAAACCCTTGCAACAACCGCATCCCCCGATCTGGGTCGCTGCCCGTGCACCCATAACTTATGATTATGCAGTTAAAAACGACTGTAATATTATGTCGTGGCCGCTGACGAGACCAATGTCTGAGGTTGAGATCTATAAGCAGCGTTTAGATACGGCCCTTCAAGAAAATCCTGGAAAATCACGGCCTATCTTTGCTTCTATGCGGCACACGGTGATTTATGAACGTGAGGAAGATTCTGAAGTGCCAGTAAAGGCTGCAATGCGACAACTAGGACAATTTGAAAACCTCTTTAAGAATCTGGGCGATGTTGAAAAAGGTTTTCCAAGGGAGATCGAGTTTTCTGAATTAGAGAATCGTGATGAATATGATTCACAAATGCTTAAAGAGAATCTGTTATTTGGGACACCGGAAGAAGCAATTAGGAAACTTCGTCTTTACGAGGCGATAGGGGTTGATCACTTCATCTACTATGCGAGCCTTGGACTGGGGCTAAAAGAACAAAAGAAGTCCCTAGATCTCTTTATTAACGAAGTCATGCCTGCCTTTGACTAAGGCAAAGTTAATTATTAAAGGGCTCTTACAATACGCTGCGAAAGCAGTTGGGGAATGGTAACAGGGGTAGGTGCTTTTTTTTGCAGTGGTGATCTGTAATTTTTTTCAAGTTATGTATTAAACGAAGGGTGGGGGACTAAGAACAAGTTTCTAGCCAACCGTTCAGCAGAGGGAGGCTACGAGGTCTAGAATTTTCTATCTTCAAGGATCATATCAGCAGCCTTTTCAGCTATCATTATAGTTGGGGCGTTCGTATTGCCAGATGTAATAGTAGGCATAATTGACGCATCAACGATTCGAAGCGATTTTGTCTCGTGTACCTTTAGACGATTATCTACTACTGATGAATCATCATTTCCCATTTTACACGTACCGGTTGGGTGATAGATCGTTTGTGAGATATTTTGGGCTGCTTTGAGTAACTCCTCGTCACTTTCAGCGGCGTTTCCAGGTGTTACTTCACGCACAACAAATTTTGATAAAGCATTGGTTCTTATAAGTTTTCGAGCATAACGCATACTGGAAATTGCAGTGAGCTGATCATGCTTTGCGGATAAGTAATTTGGTTGAATTGATGGGTAATCCCTAAAATATGGTGATTTTATCTGTATCTGTCCTCTACTCTCGGGTCGAAGTTGACAAACGGATGATGTAATCCCAGAAAAAGAGTGCATTCTGAGACCTGGCTTGTCTGCACTTAGAGGTTGAAAATGAAATTGTATATCAGGCGTCTTCAGATCGGGGGAGGTCTTAGTAAAGATACAAACCTGACTAGCTCCCATACTCATGGGGCCTCCTCTGCTTATTGCATATTGGATACCAATCCATGCACGTTTAAGTAGGTTGTTAATTTCATCATTAAGTGTCGGTACATTGACCTCGTGAATTAATCTTATTTGAAGGTGGTCCTGTAAATTTTTGCCAACTCCTGATAATTCCTTGTAGACTGGAATATCTAGCTTGTTTAGCAAAGCCCCGGGACCCACACCAGATAACTGTAGAATCTGCGGAGATCCAATGGCCCCTGCTGCAAGGATGATTTCACCGCCCAGTTTAAGCCTTACTATTTTTTCTTGATTTTGATCATGATATACAACATCGGATGCTTCTAGAGTTCCATTATTCTTAAATATTATTCTGCTAACATTGCAATTTGTATATATATCTAGATTTTTCCTTTTGCTAACAGGACTTAGGTATGCCCTGGCAGTTGAGTGACGACGGCCTTTCTTTGTATTTAGCTGAAAATAACCAGCACCTTCCTGTTCTTTCGCGTCAAAATAATTAACTTCTGGGATGCCGAGCTCTACAGCAGCTTCAATAAAAGCATCAGAAATTTTGCGTCGGAATTGCATATTGCTGATACTTAAGGGGCCGTTCTTTCCATAATAGCCAGCTTTTGGGGACTCCTCATTTTCGGCTCGAATAAAATAAGGTAATATACTATCAAATGACCAGCCTGAGTTCCCAAGTTTTTGCCAGTGATCGTAATCCTCACGTTGTCCTCGCACATACAACAGGCCATTTATTGAGCTAGAACCTCCGAGCACTTTACCTCGAGGCCAGTCAATTGACCGCCCATTAAGTGTTGGTTCAGGGTCCGTTTTGTAGCACCAATCAAAGCGGGGATTGTGAAGTGTCTTAAAATAACCCACTGGAATATGAATCCATGGGTTCAAATCTCGTCCACCTGCTTCTAGCAATAGAACACGTGATCGGGGGGGCTCAGATAAGCGGTTTGCAAGTACACAGCCGGCGGATCCACCACCGATTATTATAAAATCGTAAGCAGAACCAAGTGATGGTTGTTTGGAGTTTTTCACTAAGCGTCCTTTTTATTCTTGCGTGCATACTTCATTAAAGCGAGGATACGAGTGATATTCACACATTATTTTTTAAATGAATGTTGGCGTTTTTTGACGAATTCTCCGTGTTGAGCCTAAGAAATTAAATTACAGTGATTCAAAATCAATCGCATTTTAATAATTAATCTGGTGTTGAACACAATATCTATAATTGAAAGTTGATCGGTTCAATAGTTTAATAATTCATTTGTTTAATAAGGAAGTAGTATGGCGATAAAATTTATAAAAAAGGCTGAAAAAACATCCTCGAGTGATGAAGTCAACACTCGTAAGACGGTTTCTGAGATGTTGAAAAAGATTGAAGGAGGGGGAGAAGAAGTTGCACGAAGTTACGGAAAAAGTTTAGACAACTATAGCGGTGAAATTATTGTTTCTGAAGAGGTAATTGCTCATGCTGCCGAGCAGGTGCCCCAGCAATTGAAAGATGATTTGAATTTTGCTCATGACCGCGTTCGTGATTTTGCCGCAAAACAAAAAGAAAGTATAACTGAATTTGAAATTGAGCTGTCGCCAGGACTTTGGGCAGGCCAGAAGCTAATTCCTGTTAGCACGGCGGGTTGCTATGTGCCTGGTGGTCGTTATGCACATGTGGCTTCAGCAATTATGAGTATTACTACGGCAAAAGTCGCAGGTGTTGAAAAAGTGATAGCGTGTTCGACACCGCATAAAAAGTATGATGGAATTCATCCTGCAATTCTTTATACAATGAATTTATGTGGTGCTGATAATATTCTAGCAATTGGGGGTGTACAAGGAATAGCATCAATGGCGTTTGGTCTATTCACTGGTTCTAAAGCCGATATTTTGGTTGGCCCTGGCAATAAGTATGTTGCCGAAGCAAAAAGAGCCTTGTATGGGCGTGCAGGTATAGACCTTTTTGCTGGGCCAACGGAAATTTTAATTATTGCTGATGAAACCGCGGATTCGAAGATTGTAGCGGTTGATTTGGTGGGGCAGGCAGAACATGGTCCCGATTCACCTGTATGGTTGGTTACTACTAGTAGTGAGTTAGCCAAAAAAGTAGAGGGCCAGATGCAAGCGCTAATCAACTTATTGCCAGAATTGCAGCGAAATGCAGCCGATGCGGCGTGGCGGGATTATGGTGAGATTATTCTTTGTGAGAATGATGAAGAAGCTGCACAGATCAGTGATGCGTACGGTCCTGAGCATCTTGAACTTCATACCAGAAATCTGGATTGGTATGTTTCAAGGTTAAGAAATTATGGTTCGCTTTTTATAGGGGAGCAGACTACGGTTGCGTTTGGTGATAAATGCTCAGGGACAAATCATATTCTTCCTACAAAGAGGGCAAGCCATTATACGGGCGGTCTATCTGTTCACAAATTTATTAAAATAGTAACAACCCAAAGAATGACGGAGGGTGCAAATAAAGAGGTGGCAGCTATTACAGCAAGAGTATCTCGGCTTGAAGGTATGGAGGCGCATGCGCGGACAGGGGATGTGCGTTTATTAAAATATTTTCCAAACGAAACCTTCAGGTTAGACCCGTAAGGATTAATTTTTGAGAAATCAGGTCATTCAAGATTTGTTCTGCCTAGATGGTCGGGTCGCCTTAGTCACGGGAGCATCGTCAGGAATAGGTTGTCATATGTCTAAAATCTTGGCTTTAGCAGGAGCTAGTGTGATTTTAGTTGCCCGGCGGCAAGAATTGTTAGATGGAGTGGCGCAGGATGTAATTACGGAAGGAGGAAATGCTGCTACTTGTTTGGCTGATCTCACCAAATTGTCAGCAATTGACCTGCTGCTTGAAGAAGGTAAAAAACCATTTGGGTCCCCGGACATCTTAATAAATGCAGCTGGCGTTAATTTTCGGGAACCAGCTGAAAAAATTTCGTGGGAGAGTTGGAACAAGACTTTGATGATTAATTTGTCTGTTCCATTTTTTTTGGCTCAGGGGTTTGTGCCTGGAATGAAGAAGAAGGGAAACGGTAGAATTATTAACATAGCGTCGATGCAATCTTTTCGAGCTTTCTCAAATGGAATGGCTTATGGAGCCTCTAAGGGAGGTGTAGCTCAGTTGACCCGTGCTATGGCGGAAACTTGGTCCGCAAATGATATTTGTGTAAACGCAATTGCTCCGGGTTTTTTCCCAACAGATCTGACGGCACCTGTTTTTAGCGATTCTCAAATAGCTGATCATCATGCTAGTATGACGGCTATAGGTCGCAATGGAAGACTTGAGGACCTTGATGGAATCACAGTGTTTTTAGCTTCTCATAGTTCGCAGTATATAACTGGACAGATAATTCCCGTCGATGGAGGGTATACGGCGAAGTAAAAAATCGTTTGGAATCGGGCATGTTGAAAAGAATATATTAATGTATTGTCCTAAAACCTGAGGGTGGAAAAACATAATTATCAAAAGATACCTGCGTCGATTCCGGTCGCCATTAATGCACCTAATTCCTCGCATTCGGTCAGGAAACTGTCTTGCCATTCACCTCGGCAAATTAGTGGAGAATTTACAACCTTCCACTTTAATCCAGTAGTTATTTTTTCAACCGCACGTTTTGTTCCGGTGCCATCATGACCCGCCCGTATATATAAGACGTATGGTATTCCCTGCGTGTGGTCTAAGCATGGGTAGTATACTCGATCAAAAAAATCCTTTAAAGCCCCACTCATGTATCCGAGATTTTCTGTGGTGCCAAGAATAATCCCGTCAGCTTGCTTCACTTCTATTGGAGTTGCATCGAAAGGTGATGAGCAGTTGACAATTACTCGATCAGTATTAGAGGTGGCTGCTCCTTTTACCACCCTATCACGCATCAAAAGCGTATTTTCAGATGGTGCGTGCGCTACAATCAGTAAATATTTTTGTTTTTCTGCAACCATTTAATATTTGCCTACGTATTAAAGATTTATGATATACCACAGATAAGCCCAATAATGTGGAAATCTAGGATTGATTTAAACAGGGCTTTCTTTATACCACCCTCTATGTTAACCCAATATGCTCCGGATCAAACAAAGAAATAAGGACGAGTTTTGTGTCAGATAGCAGACTTTTTTCTAAAATACAGTTGCGTGATGTAACACTTGAAAATCGTGTCGTAGTATCACCAATGTGCCAGTATAGTGCGGTTGATGGTGTAATTGGCGATTGGCATCTAATGCACTTAGGCTGTTTTTCTATTTCGGGTCCAGGACTTATTTTTATGGAAGCAACAGGCGTCGAACCTCGTGGGCGCATTTCACCCGGCTGTCCAGGTCTTTGGGATGAAAAAACAGAACTTGCAATAAAGCGTGTTGTTGATTTTTGCAATAGCTATGGCCATTCGGTATTAGGCATTCAATTAGCACATGCAGGACGTAAAGGTTCTGCGGCAGAGCCGTGGAACGGTGGAGCGCCCTTAACATCTGAGGGAGGCGCATGGGAAACATTTGCCCCTTCGGCAGTCCCGTTTAGTGAGGGATGGCATGTTCCACGAGAAATGACAACTTCCGATATGAGGCAGGTAATTGATGCGTTTGTGCAGGCAGCTAAGAGAGCCGAGAGGGCTGGAATAAAAGTATGTGAAATACATGGGGCGCATGGTTATTTGCTATCAGAATTTCTTTCGCCGCTGTCAAACATGAGGGCTGACGCATATGGTGGCTCATTAAAGAACAGGATACGTTTTCCAATTGAGGTATTTTCGGCAGTTAGGGAGGCTTGGCCAGAATCTTTGCCGCTTGGCATTAGAGTAAATGCAACAGACTGGAAAAATGGCGGTTGGTCGGTAGACGATACCTGTTACTTGTCTAAAGAGTTAGAAAAACATGGGTGCGATTTCATCACCATTTCTAGTGGAGGGAACGTACCTGATGCCGATATTGTGGCGGGGCCAGGCTACCAAGTAGGTTTTGCGACAAAGGTCCGGGAACATTGTAAAATTCCAATAATTGCAGTGGGAAAAATCACGACAGCAATCCAAGCAGAAACAATTTTATCTTGCGGGCAAGCTGATCTTATTGCAATAGCGCGCGGGGCATTATATGATCCTCGCTGGGTATGGCATGCAGCCCAAGAACTGAATGCGGAAGCTGCCTACCCCCCGCAGTACATGCGCTGTCATCCCTCACTCCAAGGGTTGCCTATACCATCCAATCCGCCCAAGAAGGTGAAGTAAGATTGTTTTTCCTTGAAACCACCTACGAGATAGGTAGTGCTGACCTTAAAAAAAAAAAAAATTGCTTTTGACCTTGAACTAAAGGGCGAGCCTGCTAATTCATTTACAAACAGTAATTTAAGTTTGAAAAAGATAGGATATACTGTCTAATAGGTTAAATGTTTGATCCATGACATCCATGATTCAACTAGATAATTTAACGAAGGCATTTGGTTCTCTACGTGCGGTTGACAATATTTCGTTAAATGTGCAAAAGGGGGAAGTGCTTGGTTTCCTTGGACCAAATGGTGCGGGGAAATCAACCACTATGAAGATGATTACGGGTTTTCTCTCACCAACGTCTGGCTCGGTCAAGATTGTCAGCCATGATGTAGCCGAACAACCTGTCGCAATTAAAAAAATGATTGGCTATCTTCCGGAAGGCGCACCGCTATATGGGGAAATGACACCTAAATCCTTTTTAAAATTTATTGCTGAAATTCGGGGTCTTTATGGATCGGAGGGGCGACGTTTAATTGAAGAAGCTATCAATAAGGTAGATATCGGGAAAGTTCTAAACCAGACTATTGAAACATTATCGAAAGGGTATAAACGTCGTGTTGGATTAGCGCAGGCAATAATTCATGATCCACCAATCCTCATCCTTGATGAGCCAACCGACGGACTAGACCCAAATCAAAAATATCAAGTCCGACAACTGATTAGGAATATGTCTGCAGATAAGGCAGTTATTGTTTCAACGCATATTCTAGAGGAAGTTGAGGCAGTCTGCACCCGAGCAATTATCATTGCTCATGGTCGCATCTTGGTGGATGGAACCCCAGAAGAATTGTTATTACGTTCGCCTCTTCGTAATTCGTTAACGGTTCAGCTTGATTCCGTTGATGCACAAGCTGCCCTCTCAGATATTTCCAGGTTAACAACCGTCGAATCTGCAGAGATGGATCAGAAAGACAGTAACAAAGCTGAAATTCGCGTATTCCCCAAAAAAAATAAAAATATAACGTTGGAGGTCAGTGCGATGCTTAGTTCCAGGGGGTACAATATTTTTAACCTGAACACAGAACGCGGAGCACTAGAGGAAGTATTTCGTCTTGTTACGGAGCAGGTGGCCGAGGTAGATGAAGAAAATGAATAAATTACATATTGTAATCAAGAGAGAATTTCGCGCATACTTTTCGACTCCCATAGCATTAATCTTTATATGTATTTTCCTAGCACTGACAGGGGCTTTTGCATTTTATATTGGGGGATTTTTTGCCCGGGGAAGAGCAGATCTCGACGCATTTTTTTCGTACCATCCGTGGCTTTATCTAATGCTTGTTCCAGCGATAGCTATGAGATTATGGGCTGAAGAAAGAAAGTCGGGAACTATCGAGCTCTTATTAACATTGCCTGTTTCGACGGGGCAGGCGGTATTTGGAAAATTTATCGCTGCTTGGATGTTTTGTGGGATATCATTATTTTTGACTTTTCCTATGTGGATCACAGTTAATGTGTTGGGCACCCCAGATAATGGGGTGGTTTTTGCAGCTTATCTGGGGAGCTTTATAATTTCAGGTGCTTTTTTATCAATTGGGGCATGTGTTTCTGCTATGACTAAGAACCAAGTGATAGCCTTTATACTTGCCGCAGTTATTTGTTTTCTTTTTGCAATGAGTGGTGTGGAATTAGTTCTGAATTTTTTTCGGTCTTGGGCACCAGCCCCAGTTGTTCAAGTAATTTCTCAGATGAGTTTTTTAACCCATTTTAGTGAAATGATGCGAGGCATCATGGATTTGCACCATTTATTCTTTTTTGGGTCTTTGATAGCCTTTTTTTTGTTTTCGAACATTATTATTGTTGAGTTGAAAAAAGGCTCCTGAAATGGTTCTCTCAAAGCATTTTAATCGTTCAGTAGTGCACGGGTTTTCAATAATACTTGCCCTTATCATCTTTGTTTGTTCGAACATAGTTTCAAGCTCTTTTTTCAAGAGTTTCCGCCTGGATTTTTCAGAACAGGGTCTTTTTACTCTCTCAGAGGGAACTAAGAAAGTATTATTGAATGTAGATGAAGAAGTTGTTGTCCGGCTCTATTTTTCAAAAATTTTAGGAGAAATAAGCCCTGCTCAGTCTGCTTATTTTGGTCGAGTGCGGGAACTTCTTGAACGGTACGAGCATATCTCAAGAGGGAAAGTGCGCCTAGAACTTTTTAACCCTGAGCCATTTTCCGATACTGAAGATCGAGCTGTTTCATTTGGGATTCAGGGTATTCCATTAGGTAATGCGGGTGATTTAGGGTACTTTGGGTTAGTGGCATTAAATAGCGTAGATGATATCGAAACTATTCCATACATGAGTTCAGAGCGGGAAGCATTCTTGGAATATGATTTGACAAAGATAATCCATAAATTATCTGTTACTCAGCGCCAATCGGTTGGACTTGTTTCAAGTTTGCCAATAAACGGACAAATGACACCTGGGGTAACTTCTCAAAGAATGCAGCCGTGGGCCGTGATGAATCAGGTGCATGATTTATTTGATGTTCAGACTATTGAACCTGATGCTTCAGAAATTCCCAAGGAAGTTGGCACGCTACTTATAGTCCATCCCCGAAATCTGACACCTCAACTATCGTATGCAATTGACCAGTTTGTGTTGAACGGCGGTCGAGCACTGGTTTTTGTAGACCCAAATGCCGAAATTGGGATGGCTTTGAATCGTGGGGTCCCCCAAGCTGGGGAATCTGACTTTGGCAAGATATTAAGTGCTTGGGGGGTTAAGTTGATACGTGAAAGCGTATTGGGAGATCTTGAGTCGGCCCGTCGCGTTAATGTGAATTTGAAGGGTAAAGTCGCAACGGCTGATTATGTTGCATGGTTGAAGTTTGGTAGGAGAAATCTAGATTCTAACGATGCGGCTCTAGCAGAAATAGACCGTATTAATATTGCGTCAGGGGGCATCTTGGAGGCTATTCCAAGTGCTGGGACTGAATTTTACCCGCTAATTAGGTCAGGCAAGAAAGCCATGCAAATAGAACGTAAAAAAATTCAAAATCAACCGGACGTCGTGGGCCTATACAGGGATTTCAAACCAGGTGGTAAAACATTAACATTTGCAGCGCGAATTAAAGGAAAAGCTAAATCAGCTTATTCTTTGGACTCAGTATCAAAAGAAAAACTAGGTTCTCATAAAACTATTGCCGAAAAATCCATTAATGTGGTTGTCGTAGCAGATACAGATATGCTGCATGATCAGTTTTGGATACAAGAACGTAAACTCTTTGATAAGCTTTTATCTATACCCCATGCACATAACGGTGCGTTTGTTATTAACCTTCTTGAAAACTTAGGTGGTGGCCCTGCACTAATTGGGCTTCGTGGACGTGGCGAGACCAGCAGGCCGTTTACATTGGTAGAAAACATTCGGCAAAATGCTGAGAGAAAATACCTCGTAAAAGAACAGGAATTGGAAAAACGTTTAGCGGTGGTGCAGGCAAAACTGAATGATCTTTTGGAACAAAAACAGGTGAATGGAGACAGTATTGTTAATGAGGAAGATCGTGAAGCTGTTAATGACTTTCGTCGCCAGATGGTATTAATTCGCAAAGAGTTGCGTGGAGTGCAGTTAGCCTTACGGAGGGATATTGATAATTTGGATGGATGGCTGAAGTTTTTTAATATTGCATTTATACCTCTTATCTTGGGGCTTTTTTCTTTAGTGTGGGCAGCACTTCGCAAAGCAAAGCGAGGCAAGGTAAGCGCGTAGGAGTAAAAGTTGGTGGCAAAGCGAAACTTTTTTATTCTTTCTACTGGGGCAATTTATTCAGTTTTTCTCGTTTTTATCACTTTGAGCCTTAAGCCATCATATAAGGCGGCAATCCCTGATGGTGAACTATTTTTCCCAAAGCTAATCAAAACAGCAGACACTGTAATGAAGGTCAAGGTTCAGCATGCCGGGGATATTTTGACTTTTGAGAAGGGAGCGTCAGGTTGGGGCTTGGTTGAATCCGATAACTATCCAGTTCAAGAAAACAAGATAGCTCAGGTTATTTTTGGTCTTTCTCAACTAAAGTTCTTAGAGGCCAAAACACGGAAAAAGGATCGTTTAAAAAAATTACACCTAGAAAATCCAGGGGCCTCTTTGGCAAAATCGCAGCAAGTTACTTTATATGATAAGGATATGGGTTCGATGGCAGATTTGATCGTTGGCCGCGGCAATTTTTCTTTGCCGCAAACAGCCGGCGCCGGAGGTATTTATGTTCGCCGTCCAAATGAAGAACAGGCTTGGTTGGCTCTTGGTCATATCGATTTGGGGGTCGAACCTAGAGATTGGTTGGTTCGCCAGATTATTGATATAAATGAGGATCAAGTAGAAGGAGTGATTATTACTCACCCAGATGGGACGACGGTTAAAGTAAATGCAAGTCCTGATGGGTTTGTTTTGGTTGATATACCTGCAGGTAAATCCGTGATGGATACTGACATTCCAAGGTCCTTTGTGTCTGTCATCGATAATTTGTTGCTCAATGATGTAAGAAAAGCAAACAAATTGTCGCTAGCAGATGCTCAAAAAACAGTGGTCAACTATAGCATAAAAGGCGGAACAACCTTAAACCTTACGTTGTTTTCCAGCGCGGAGAAAAAATGGATAACTGTTCGGGCAGTTGGTGGCGAGAAGGCATCGCAAATTAATGCGCGTACTTCTAGCTGGGCTTACAATATTCCGGACTATCATTTTAATCAATTATCAAGAAGAAGTGACCAGTTATTGCAGGAAATTGACAAAAAATCTTAAGGATGAAATCTTGTTCTGTCCATAAGCCAGCGAGCTACCCTGAAAAGGAATTTGTCATTTCCCCTGGCACCTATAATTTGAATCCCAACAGGCAATCGATTTGGCCCTGTAAGGACTGGGAGAGAAAAGCATGGGTTGCCGAGCAATGTCCAGGTTTGTTGCATCACCGAACTTCCAGTGGTTTCAAGGGAAGGAGGTTGCCCAGGAGCAGATGCAGTAATTAAAGCATCAAATTTGGTGAATAGTTTTTGAGCCTCTATTTCGATCAGGTTAGTCTTCTCGAGTACCGCAATATAAGTGGACGCGGAAATGCCTTTGCCAGCCAAAATCCGCTTCTTGGTTATTGGATGAAATTTTTTAGGGTATTTATTAAGTAGATGTTTGAAGTTATAATACAAATTAGCATTCAAGATTGTAGTATGGCAGTCTAAAGCGCAGTCAAACGGTTCTTCAAGTTTCAAGTAATCGACGGTACATTTTAAAGATCTAGTCCAGTGGTGACAAAGATCATTCATATAGTTTTCTGTTTTCTGCCAGGGAATCCCTTTTATAAAAGCTAAACGAGGTTTACGCGGAAGTGGTGTACCTAAAGCTTTACTTATCGAATGGTTAGGGAAAATAGAATTAGATTGTGTTGTATGCTCAGTTTTTATCAAAACATCGCTGACTAAGGCTATATCTTTTAAATGGCGGGCAAAAATACCCACATGATCTAGACGTTCTGCTAAGCGCATCATTCCCTCGCATGATATCTTGTCAAAGGACGGCTTAAAGCCATATATTCCGCAATATGAGGCAGGCCTTAGGACTGACCCACCAGTTTGTGAGCCGATTGACAGAGGTACCATTAAATCTGCGACAGCTGCTGCTGAGCCACTTGAGGATCCCCCTGGAGTTTGGCCATACGCCACGGGGTTCCGGGTTTTTGCTGGCGCCGATAATGCAAATTCAGTGGTTATAGTTTTACCCATAATAATAGCGCCCGCTTTTTTAAGCAGTTTAACGACGTTTGAATCGTATTGTGGCTGATGACCCAAGAAAATTTTTGAACCATATTCAGTTGGAAGGTCACCCGTATCAAAAATATCTTTGATACCGATTGGAAGGCCGTGTAAAGGGCGATTGCTTAGGACGCTTTTATTATACGAATCGCATTGTTTTGCCTGGTTTAATGCATCTTCGGGGTCCAAACAAGCCCACGCCCCGATTTTCCTTTCGCGCGCTGTGTAACGGTTTAAACATGCCGATAACAGTTGTGTTGGGGATATTTTTCCAGAACTAAATAGTTCTCTCGCTTTGAAAGCAGATAATTGGGTCAGGTTTTCAGACATGTAATAAGCATATGCAACTTGGCGCTTTCTTTATGGGACTATTCAACAATTGTTGGAGCTTCATTTTGTTTAGGCATATAGTCGGCGTATAAGTAAATTTTGTGTTATCCCATTGAAAACTCTAGTTCAGTTAATTAGAAATCGAGACCTAAATTGTTTTTGCTGAGTTGCCCCATTGCACGTAGGAGCCGATAAACAGCGACCCGCTCATCATAGGTTGCTGAATTGAAGTTTGTTTGTGCATTATTAACTTCATTTTCCGCGTCAAGAACGTTAATAACGGTCTCTTTACCGGCTTCTCGTAGCTTTTTTCTTGACCCGAAAACCTCTGTTGCAATATTTACAGCATTTTCCAGGAGCTCAAGACGCTCGCGAGCTGTAAGCAAGGCTTGCCATGCTAACTTTGTTTGTTCAATAACTTTACGCAAAGAAAATTCGTAATCGTCCTTGGTAGCTTGATAATCATAGCTTGCTTTTGCACGTGAATAACGAGAGGAAAATCCCGTAAAAAGATCCCACGAAGCAGAAACTACGACTGAGTAATCTCTTCTTGTTCCTATTGTAGCGCTGTTATGCTTTTCGTAATTCATAGCACCTTCCAGATCAATTGTTGGGAAAAGCTCGGCTCGGGCTAACCGACGACTTTCGCGTGCCACTTCTATCGAGGTTCCAGAGTTTCCAATGGCTGGGTTTCTAGCCGTAGCTATATCGACGGCTGCTGATAATTCGCTAGGTATGAGGTCCATTGGTGGGAAGGGGTCAACCATTTCATCTATATTTGGCGGGTGATCAAAAGTTTGCATATAGCGGGAAATAGCGTCTTCTAAGCCTCCCTCAAAATTTATACGTCGCTCTTTTGCAAGCTGTAGCCGGGATTTTGCCTGCAAGACGTCTACAGTTATTCCCGAACCCCGTTGAACTCGTTCATCCTCTAGTTTTAATTGGCGCTGAATCGTAGCTTCATTTTCGCGTGCTAATTCGATCAGGCTACGTTGACGGAGGATATCCACATAAGCTTCTATGCCCTCCATGATCAGGTCTTGGCGAGTAGTTTCCACACCGATACGTGCTATTTCTTTATTTAAACGAGCAGTTCTAACCGCTGAGGTGTTAGAGAACCCATTAAAAAGATTTTGTGAAACCGTCACGCCAGCTACATTTTTAGCGCGATTCCAGTCGCCGTCTGCTTGGCTGCTACGGGTGCTTGGACTGTCGATCTCTTCGTAACCAATATCTCCAGACGCTGTAACGGTTGGGAGAAACTGTGAGAATGCGGACCCTACCTCCTGGCGTGATGCTTCTAAATTTTTTTCTGCAGATTTGATCTGTGGGTGGTTTGCGATCAGCCCATTCAACTCGACTTCCAGAGGGTTAGCAAAGGTAGTCGTGATAAAAGAAAGTACCAGAACCCCAGTTATAGCTAAATGAGAAAAAAATAGCATAATTTTTATCCGCGCACTTTAAAACAGATCTGTATTACAACATTAGCCAGGAAACACAAAAGACTAGTCTTTCTATAAACTAGAAAATTTTTAATTTGATCTGCTTTTTTCTAGTCCCGGCATCAAGTAGTAGTTAAGGTTAGGGTCAGCCCTTTAACCTTTTATCTTAAAACCAAGATACTATGTGAAAGCTTTTGAAAAATCTAGGAAATTTAATATTATTTTTTGAGGTTTCAACGAAGAGCTTGCTAATAGCAAGATCAGAAAATTAACAGTAAAGTCGGAAGCATGGTGTTAAGGAGAGAAATCTAAAATAACTTTTTTTGCGCCTTATGCCCAAAACCCCCTCCACCCGGAGTTTCAATGACGATTACATCTCCGGCATCTAGGTTTAGCTGGTCCGTTCCGTTTAATTTAGTGACGGAGCCATTTATTTTTTTTACCCAATTGTGACCGCGTTTACCAGGTTTTCCTCCGTTTAATCCGAAAGGTGCAAATTTTCGATGTAGGGATAAGATTGCAGCGGTCATCGGCTCTAGAGCTCGTAACTTACGAATAGTTCCGTTGCCACCTATATATTTCCCGTGTCCGCCAGAACCCTGTCGAATTTGGAACTCTTCAACTCGCAAAGGCATGCGGCTTTCAAGTATTTCCGGATCAGTAAGACGAGAATTGGTCATATGGGTATGTACAGCATCAGTTCCGTCAAAATTCGGTCCGGCACCGGAACCACCGCAAATAGTTTCATAGTATTGGTATTCGTTATTCCCAAGGGTTAGGTTGTTCATAGTGCCTTGGGATGATGCTAGAACACCTAGAGCCCCATAAATAGCGTCAGTTATGCATTGTGATGTCTCTACGTTTCCGGCGACAACAGCAGCGGGGTAATCGGGCTTTAGCATGCAGCCGTTTGGTATTATGATATTAAGTGGTTTTAGGCAGCCTGCATTTAGTGGGATGTCTTCATCGATCAAAGTTCTAAAAACATAGAGAACTGCAGCTGTGCAGATAGATGACGGAGCATTAAAATTATTGTTTGTCTGAGCTGAAGTGCCGGTAAAATCTATCGTAGCACATCGTTTATTTTTGTTAATTTTTATATCGATTTCAATCTTACTTCCAGTATCCATTATATATTTAAATTTCCCACTATGCAGTGAATCAAGTGCATTCCGAATACACTTTTCAGCATTATCCTGTACAAATTTCATATAGTTGTGAACAACTTTTATTCCAAAATTCTTGACTAATTTCCTAAGTTCGCGAACACCGGTTTCGTTGGCGGCGACCTGAGCTTGTAAATCAGCAATATTTTGTTTGATATTTCGGGCAGGATGTGGCCCAGCCGAGAGGCGCTTTACAATTGCATTTTCACGAAAAATCCCATTTTCAACGAGCAAAAAATTGTCAATTAAGATACCTTCTTCTTCAACTGATTTACTGTTTGGCGGCATAGAGCCGGGGGTAATGCCCCCAATATCAGCATGATGTCCACGTGAGCCCACATAAAATAAAATAGTTGCTTTAGAGTCATCAAATACTGGAGTAACAATTGTAATATCTGGTAAGTGAGTTCCGCCATTATATGGTGCATTTAAAGCGTAGACGTTACCTACCTTTTCTTGGCCTTTATTTTTTTTAATAACAGATTGGATGCTATCTCCCATAGAACCAATATGAACAGGCATATGTGGCGCATTAGCAATTAAATTGCCATCTTGATCAAACAGGGCACATGAAAAATCAAGGCGTTCTTTAATGTTAATTGAATGTGCAGTATTAGCCAAAGTTGTCCCCATTTGTTCAGCAATTGACATGAATAGGTTATTAAAAATTTCTAACATTACGGGATTAACTTTAGCTTCAACTGCATGAAATGTTGGACGAGATACAACCCGTTTTAATATAATTGACTGTCTTGGAGTTAGTTGAGCTGACCAACCCGGTTCCACAATAACTGTGGCCCCATTATCTAAAATGATTGCGGGTCCATCCAAAGACTGCTTTAGCGTTGAACGGTGGGCCATAGAAGCATTTTGCCATGTTCCGTCGCAGTAAATTGGAACAATAGAAGCCTCTTGGCAAACGGTATTTGTTTCGGCCTTGATTAAGGTGGAAATTTCTTTTTCACTTCCGATAGCTTCCACAGATAAAGACTCTAATACAATTCCCTTGTTTTCGTTTATAAAGCCAAATTGTTTTTGGTGCTTTTGCTCAAAAGTTTTCTTCATTTTTTTTGGCGTGTTGAAAGGAACAACGATGGCATTGTCAGTGCCTTGGTACCTAATATGCACTTTGTTTTGCACAGTAATGTTCTCTGGGAAAACTCCTTGTTCTTTTACAGCTTTTTCCGCGTCATCTTTTAGTTTGTTGATTTCTTGATTAAGCTGAATGCCAGGTTCTAACAAAGCTTCAATGGATTTCTCTCTGATCACCCGAACATCAGCTAGCCCTATACCATAAGCTGATAACATGCCCGCAAAAGGGTGTAATAAAATTTGTTTAACCCCAAGTGCATCGGCAACTAAACACGCGTGTTGCCCGCCTGCGCCACCAAAACAATTAAGGGTGTATTGGGTTACATCATGGCCTTGTTGAACAGAGACTTTCTTTATTGCGTTAGCCATATTTTCTACTGCTACTCGCAAAAATCCTTCGGCGATTTCTTCTGGCTCGGGGACTGGTTCCTCGTTGCCCGAAGAAATTTTTTGGGCCATTTTTAAGAACTTTTTTCGAACCACTTTCACGTCTAAACGTTGGTTGGAACCAGGCCCGAAAAGCGCGGGAAAGAAGTCAGCTTGAATTTTGCCTAGCATAACGTTGCAATCAGTTACTGTTAACGGCCCGTTTCTGCGATAACTAGCGGGTCCTGGATTGGCTCCTGCCGAATCTGGGCCTACGCGGAATCGTGCCCCATCAAAATGCAATATAGACCCACCTCCAGCAGCAATAGTATGGATCTTCATCATAGGAGTTCGTACTCTGACTCCCGAAATTATTGTTTCATAAACCCGCTCGAGTTGTCCGTCATAATGAGAAACATCTGTTGATGTGCCACCCATGTCAAATCCAATTATATTGGAAAAACCCTCTAACTCAGCTGTTCGAACCATTCCTACCACGCCACCCGCAGGTCCAGAAAGAATTGCATTCTTTCCTTTAAAATGCGGAAATTTGGTTAGTCCACCATTCGATTGCATGAACATGAGTTTTGGTTGGGAATTCTCCTTGATTGAAAGGTCTTTTGATATTCGTTTTACGTAATTTTGAAGTATTGGAGATAAATAGGCATCTATGACCGTGGTATCACCACGTGGGATAAATTTGATTAGAGGGCTTGTTTTGTTAGAAGTTGAAATTTGTGTAAACCCAATACCCTTTGCAATTTCTTCAGCTCTATTTTCGTGAGCTGGATAATGAAATGCGTGCATAAACACTATTGCGACCGAGCGAAATCCTAATGAGTATGCTTCTCTAAGCACATCCCTCGCTTCTTGTTCATTGAGTGGGGCGACAATTTCTCCAGTAGCAGATATCCTTTCTGATACTTCCGCAACTCGCTCATAAAGCAGTTGCTCAAGTTTTATATGTCGGTCGAATAATTTAGGGCGATTTTGGTACCCGATGCGCAGTGCATCTTTAAAACCTTTTGTAGTTAGTAAAAACGTTCGTTCGCCCTTACGTTCAATTAGGGCGTTTGTTGCAATGGTAGTTCCTATTTTGACACTAGAAATTTGGGAGACGGGTATCTTGCTGCTACTAGAAATGCGAAGTAACTCTCGTATTCCAAAAATTGCACTATCCTGATACTTTTCAGGATTGTCTGACAATAATTTGTGCGTCACGATTCGTCCGTCAGGTCGTTTGGCAACAAGATCGGTGAAAGTGCCGCCACGATCAATCCAAATTTCCCATCCCTTTGCTTTTTTCCTTGAGTGAGTCATTGTGAGATTTCAGCCTGATTTATATTCCCACTTAGTAGGGCTGCAATTTGCCGATGGATGTCTTAACGTGATTCTGACTTAAGAATTGAACTAATTTAAAACAAAGTTGCTATTATTAAACCTACTGCTAGAAAAATGAATCCATTTATATATAATGTATAAGTGAACATTCTTTGATACAATATATCGAAATTTTTAGTAAGTTCATATCGTCAAGTTAGTTAACCATTATAGCTGCCCGCCGAGTAAGCAAAATTAATCAGGAAAACTGACTTTGAAGTTAATATCATGGATTATATCCTTTACGGCTTTGGGCAAAACAAAAATCATAATTTAAACAGCTAAAATGAACTTATAGTGAAAAATGTTGTGTATGATACATTGTGGTTTCTAACATTGTAAGCGTTCCTCCAAAAATATATTTTTTAAAGTAGAAAATTAACAATCTATCTAAATTACGGTTATTTGTTGGTTTTTAGTTTAGGAAAGAAATGATGAGTATATGGGGTAAAGTTTTTGGCGGTTTTACAGGACTTGCTTTAGGGGGGCCTTTGGGAGCAATCTTAGGAGCTGTTGCGGGACACGCATACGATACAATGAAATCTGAAAAAGCGGGAATAAGCAGCAGTATCGACGGGCGACAAGTTGCATTTACTACGGCTGTTATAGTCTTGTCTGCTAAAATGGCAAAAGTTGATGGTCATGTGGATCGCAAAGAAGTAGATGCGTTTAAAAAGATATTTGATATTCCCCCTTCGGAGGTAGAGGGTGTCGGTAGGATCTTCAATGAAGCAAAACAGAATTCAATAGGGTTTGAGCCTTATGCAAAGCAAATTTCTGATATGTTTCATGAAGATCGAGCAGTATTAGAAGAATTGCTTGGGGCCCTTTTTTATATTGCAAAAGCAGACGGAGAAATTCACCAGAATGAAGTTCAATTTTGCGCAGAAATATCGAAAATTTTTGGTTTAAGTGATAGAGACTTTGAGCGGTTAAAAACCATTCATCTGGCCAGTTGGAGAGATGGAGGTGGGGATCAGAGTGAATCTTTGAGCGCTTATGGTGTTTTAGGCGTTAAACCTGAAGCCTCAGAAAAAGAAGTAAAGCAGGCCTATCGAAAGTTAGTGCGGGACTACCACCCTGATCGTCTAATCGCGGAGGGGTTGCCGCAAGAATTTATTGAACTGGCAAATGAAAAACTAGCGGTTATCAACAACGCTTTTGACCAGATCCAAAAACAACGTGGTTTCTCATAGTCTTATGTGTGCTCGCTTTTAAATCTATAGGAATCCATGTCTGCGGATTAGGTGTTAGTTTTTCACGAATTCAGGTGTTAAATTTGTGAGTTCTATATTTCTTCGTACTTTCCATAATAATTAAGGTGTTACCTTCTTGCTTCTATTATTACAAGAATTCTTAGGTTATTTAGCGGTACTCATTAATTTTTTCCGCTATTTCTCATTAAGAGCTTCCTCGTAAAAAGAATAACATATTTAGCGTTTATTTGTTTCAATTTCCCGACATAAATCACACTCCTTTGTTGTTGACTTTTTGAACGTACTTGTAAGACAACTTTAACCTTACTGACTTAGTAATACGGTTCATTGGATTTGTGCAAAATCATTAGTTGTTTTAGCTAGGAAAATTGGGATGAAAACAAGGCGTTCCCCTAATTTTGATGATAGAAGTTTCACAAATATTGATATATTAGTGATACATTATACGGGTATGGAAACAGCTAATGCAGCTATAAATTGGATGTGTAACCCGGAGTCGGGAGTAAGTGCGCATTATTGTATTTGTGAAAATGGGGCAGTTTTTCAGTTGGTAGACGAAGAGAAGAGGGCGTGGCATGCAGGGCTTGCTTTTTGGCGTGGCGCAAGGAATATAAATGCACGTTCAATTGGCATCGAGCTAGCTAATCCAGGGCATGAGCTTGGTTATCAGGCGTTTCCTGAACCACAAATAGCAGCTTTAGAGGTACTATGTGCTCAAATACTTGCCCGCCATGTTATTCCTGCCCAAAATATTGTAGGGCATTCAGATGTTGCCCCTAGGCGGAAACTTGATCCAGGCGAATTATTTCCGTGGCAACGACTTGCAGTGCGGGGGATTGGCTTGTGGCCAAAGAAAATTTCAGGAAATCATGAAATGCCCGCTGTAAATCTTCATCGTTTTGGTTATGAAATAAAAGATAAAAAGGCATCTATTCGAGCTTTCCAACGCCATTTTCGCCCAAACTGCATAAATGGAATTTGGGATACTGAGTGTGAAGGTTTACTTGCAGGCTTGTGCCTATCAGGCTAAGCTAAGTGTGCCAGATGGTCGGATGGTTGCCTTTGTTGCAGCGGTGTAACGACAGGAGGAAAGTCCGGGCTCCACGGGGATACGGTGCCGGGTAATGCCCGGCGGGGGCGACCCTAGGGAAAGTGCCACAGAAAACAAACCGCCGTAACGGCTAAACGGCCAACGGCAAGGGTGAAAAGGTGCGGTAAGAGCGCACCGCTCTTTCGGTAACGAAAGAGGCATGGTAAACCCCACCGGGAGCAAAACCAAATAGGGATGGCACTCTGGTCCTCCAGAAAGCGTGTTCCCGCGCTGTCGTCCGGGTAGGTTGCTAGAGGTATTCGGTAACGAATATCGTAAGATGAATAACCATCCATCCTTTTTGGATGACAGAACCCGGCTTATAGACTATCTGGCATCTAATATATCTTAGAAGTTTTTACAAAACTGTTTTGCCTCTTATTCCAATATATCCCATTAATAATGTTTTTGAGTTGAATTAGATTATGCGTGTAGATCTAAAACTTCTGTCATGCAATCAATCTTTGTTAATAAAATGCATCTAACTTCATCTGCAAGCACCTGAAAATAAGTAATTTATTAACCACGATTTTTTATTTATCCCATTGACGCCCAGTATTCACCGTGATATCCCAAAATATCCCAAACTGCCGTTTGTCATATGATTGTTATTATTAACAGGCGTTGGTTGCTAAGTATTGGCAGTATGCAGGTGCTTTTTCGAGACACAAAAAACTGATGCGGGACATTAAATGGAACTGTTTGTCGGTAAACACCTAAATAAAGTGGACAAGAAGGGGCGAGTAACCGTTCCGAAGTCTTTTCGCTCCGCACTTAATAAACAGACGTTTAATGGCGTATATGTGTTCCCCCAGTTTAAGTATACTGCTTTAGAGGCATGCAGCGAAAGGTTCATAAGAATGATTTCTCAATCATTGAATGAGTTACCGATGTTTTCTGATGACCAGGACGATTTATCTATAATTTTAGAAAATACATTTCCACTTGCTTTTGACAGCGAAGGCCGAATTATTTTGTCGGCAGAGTTACTTGATGCAGCAGAAATTGAAAGCGATGTAGTATTTGTTGGCCGTGGCGTTCGTTTCCAGATATGGCGACCTGAAATTTACCATTCTGTTCGAGAGCCAACTATTGAAAGATTTCGTACCCGTGGTTTAACGCTTTCTCTTAGTAGTCTTAATTCAGAATAGGTGTATAGGACTTAATATTGATTAATTCTACTCATACTCCTGTTTTGATGGCAGAAGTTGTTTCTGTCTTGGAACCAAAACCTGGCTATAGCTATGTGGATGCAACTTTCGGGGCCGGAGGGTATTCAAAGGCGTTGCTAGAGGCCAAAGACTGTTTTGTTTGGGGAATTGACCGTGATCCCATAGCTCGGAGTATTGGTTCAGAAATGGAAAAAAATTACCCTAATCGATTTCGCTTTCTGACCGGTTGTTTTGGCGGCATGCGTAAATTATTGGCAGATTACAGCGTGTTCCAGGTTGATGGGATCGTTCTAGATCTAGGTTTATCTTCACTGCAGATCGATGACCCAAGACGCGGCTTTTCATTTAAGAAAGATGGGCCTCTGGATATGCGGATGGGTGTTTCCCAAGTTTCGGCATTAGATATTGTAAACAACATGCCAGAGGCTGATCTTGCAGACCTAATTTTCTGTTATGGTGAAGAACGGTATTCACGACGTGTTGCTAGAGCAATTACTAATCTTCGCAAAAAAAAGCCAATAACAAGAACTCTTCAGCTTGCTAATATAGTGCGTGAGGCGGTTAGGGCTAAGACTGGTGGAATTGATCCAGCTACAAGAACCTTTCAAGCGCTTCGTATCTACGTTAACGAAGAATTGGTTGAATTATCAGATGCTTTGACGAATTCGGAACTATTGCTGAAACCTGGTGGTAGGCTAGCAGTCGTTTCTTTCCATTCATTAGAAGACCGATGTGTTAAGAGATTTCTTTTTGAACGAAGCGGGCTGCAAGGGAAACCTTCCCGCCATTCTCCTAACTTGGTATTTGAAGGTGTTCCTGAAACCTTCAGTTTAAAGCGGAGGCGGCCTATTAAACCGAGTATAAAAGAAATAAGAAAAAATCCTCGCGCTCGATCAGCAAGGTTGCGCTGGGCGGAACGAAACAGTCAACTTCCAGAAATAGGTTAAGTGAGAAATTTTAAAATGCGAATACCAACTTTCACTATGATATTATTAACGGGATTTGTGACAATAAGTCTGTTTGCTGTCAAATATCGAGTGCAGACCTTAAATAACCGAATAATGGGTATGGAAAAAGAAATTGCCGAAGATCGAGAGAGTATCCATGTATTGCAGGCGGAGTGGAGTCATTTGAATGAACCTGATCGGTTGCGGAATCTTGCGATTCGTCATCTAAATCTACATAGCATTGATTCTTCAAGGATTATTAGTTTTGACCAAATTGACCAAACGTTACCAGCAAAATACCTAGATATTCAAAAGGGGTCACAAATAATTACCGAAAAGGGAACTAAGCAGTGAGTCAATTTGAAAAACACTTTAACTCAGGCGTTCAACGGTTGGAAGATCTGCGCAAAAAATCGCTTGATGTTGGTAGAAACAGACTCTTAGTAGCGTCCGCTGTTTTTTTTATGGGCTTTTTAGCGGTAGGTATTCGTCTTGTAGATTTAACAATATTCTCAGGCGAACGCGATCTTAGGTTTATCAACGAATTGGAATCCGACTCTGGTCAAGTAGCTAGAGCGAATATATTGGATAGAAATGGCATAGTTTTAGCTACGAATTTGCCAACCGCGTCGCTCTACGTTGACCCTGCTATGGTAATGGATGCAAAAGATGCTGCTGAAAAACTAGTAACAGTGTTTCCTAATATGGATGAAACAGTAATTGAAAGAAAAATGACTGGGAAAGGCAGGTTCGTGTGGTTGAAAAGAAACCTTAGTCCTGATCAACAATACAGGGTCAATAGACTTGGTATTCCAGGCTTACGCTTCCAGAGAGAAGAAAAAAGGGTCCAACCTCATGGGAGGCTTGCTGCACATGTTATCGGATTGACCGATATTGATGGCTACGGCATTTCAGGAATTGAGCGTTATTATGACCGTAACCTGAAGTCAGGGCAGTCTACGATTCGTTTATCTCTCGATATACGAATCCAAGATATTTTACATAAAGAACTTACCTCTGGTATTAGTGCTTTCCGTGCCATTGGTGCAGCAGGTCTTGTGATGGATGTTCGTAATGGCGAGGTTATCGCAATGGTTTCTCTACCGGACTTTGATCCCAACAATGATCGTAAGGTACACACAAACGCCGCTTTTAATAGAGTAGCAAAAGGTGTTTACGAAATGGGTTCAACATTTAAATTATTCACCGTAGCAATGGCTTTAGATTCTGGTGTTACTACGATGAAAAGTAACTATGACGCATCGAGCCCCATTAAGATATCGAGATTTACCATTAATGATTTTCATGCTCAAAACCGATGGTTGAGCCTTCCCGAAATCATTTTATACTCTTCAAATATAGGAGCGGCAAAAATAGCTCTTGACGCTGGCGGTGCAGTGCAAAGGGAATATTTATCAAGGTTCGGTCTGCTCAATCCAACCTCGATTGAGTTGCCAGAAATTGGACGGCCCCTTAAACCTTCATCTTGGCGCGACATCAATATAATGACAATAGCATACGGTCACGGCCTCGCGGTAACACCAATGCAGTTGGCAGGAGGTATTTCAGGGCTCGTAAATAATGGCATCAAGGTCACCCCAACTCTAATAAAAAAAGCTCCTGGTGCGCAGATAAAAGGTGAAAGGGTAGTCACGTCTGAGACTTCTCAAAAAATTCGACAATTAATGCGTTTGGTCGTTGCTAAAGGGACAGGGCGGAAGGCCGAAGCCCCCGGATATTTTGTTGGAGGAAAAACCGGCACGGCCCAAAAACAATTTGGTGGAAAATATGTCAAGAAGGCTAACCTCTCTTCTTTTGTTGGTGTCTTCCCTATTCATGAGCCACGTTACCTGGTGCTTGTAATTTTAGATGAACCACAAGGTAATAAAGCTACGTATGGATATTCTACAGGTGGTTGGGTTTCAGCACCTATTGTAAAACGCGTTGTGCAAGTGGCAGCTCCTATTCTTGGATTAGCTCCGTCAATTTCTGGCGACGTTATTACTCTTCCAACGATTGAAATACAAAAAGTTGATAAAAATAAAAGAAAAGAGGTAATTCAAAAAATTTCTGCCAGAAGCGTTATGAAAAAAGGTGATATTAAATCAAGAAACTTAAAGGGGAATAGTGAAAATAGAGTGGAAGAAGTTACAGAAAACACTAGGAAATTGTATAAAAAGGGGTCGCTAAAAGCGTTATCTTCTTCAGCATACTCGGAAGACACATTAATTAATATTATTGCACGGAGATCATTAGAGGCGATGGGTCGGAGCGCCATTACTTACTAAGTCTTTTTGGGTATGATAATGTTTTTGGATTAAGCATGGATATAAAAGGTCATAAAATAAAAGGCCTGACGTGCGATTCTCGCTGCGTAAAGCCTGGTTTTCTTTTTGCAGCTCTAACAGGGAACAAGGCGGACGGAGTAGATTTTATTGAAGATGCAGTGCAAAAAGGTGCTGTCGCTATCTTGTGCCGCGTTTATCCTAAAAAAAGACTTAATGTCTCTTGTGATATTATTTGGTTGTTTGATAAAAATCCACGTCAACGGTTTGCATTGTTAGCTGCAGAATTTTACCAAAGGCAGCCAGCAAAAATTGCTGCCGTTACAGGGACTAATGGGAAAACATCAGTCGTCAATTTTCTGCGACAAATTTGGAGCTTTGCAGGAAATAATGCGGCAAGTATTGGGACTCTTGGAATTCAAACTAGTAATTTACAATCTTCAAAAACCCTAAATACAACTAGTAAGCTTACTACTCCGGGAGCCGTTTACTTGCACCAAAAGCTATCGGCTCTAGACGATTCAAACTTTTCACATGTTGCGATAGAGGCATCTAGCCATGGTTTAGACCAACACCGTCTAGATGGTGTAAAAATATCGGCAGCAGCTCTTACCAATTTCACAAATGATCATCTAGACTATCACAAAACAGAAACTTCTTATCTTCAATCTAAAGGACGCTTATTTTCCAGAATTCTTGATAAGCGAGGTACGGCTATAATAAATTCCGACACTACCCATTCAAAACAATTTATAAGAATGGCCAAGAAAAGTGTATCTAATATTATGACGTTTGGCACTCGGGGGGCTGATATATGTTTACTCGAAAGTAGACCATTAGCAGATAGTCAACAACTGACCTTATCTGTATTTAACAAGGAAGTTAACCTTGTTCTCCCGTTAGTAGGTAAATTTCAAGCTTTTAATGCTATATGTGCTTTGGGTCTTGCTCTTTCTACTGGGACGCCAGTAGAAAAAGCGTTAAAAGCTATGCAATCGCTTAAAGGGGTGCGGGGACGTCTTGAATTGGTCGCGCACCATCCAAGCGGCGCAAGCGTTTATGTCGACTTTGCCCATACTCCTGACGCATTAAATAACCTTCTAACAGCGCTTAGGCCATTCGTGCTAGGAAAATTGCATTTGGTATTTGGCTGCGGTGGCGAGCGCGACAACAAAAAACGTTCAGAAATGGGGCGGATAGCAAATACTTTAGCTGACAGCATTATTGTTACAGATGATAATCCGAGAAATGAGAATCCAAGCTCGATTCGCAATCAAATTATTTCTACTTGCCCCAAAGCACTTGAAATTGGAGATAGGGCAATAGCAATAAGAAAAGCAGTCGGTCAATTAGTTCAAGGTGATATTTTAGTTGTGGCTGGTAAAGGGCACGAGGAAGAACAGGTTATTGGAGATGCTGTATACGCCTTTAGTGATTCTAAAGTAATAAAAGCATCAGTGAAGGATACATTGGATGAGTAGAATTGGACATTGCAAGCTCTGGGAAGGAGCGGAGGTGCTCAAAGTAGTCTCGGGGAAAGGCGGCTGTGCAGACTGGTCTGCTAATGGTATCAGCATAGATAGTCGCCGAATAGCTAACGGCGATCTATTCGTTGCTATAAAAGGTAATAATTTTGATGGTAACAAGTTCGCAGTCGAAGCGTTGAACTCTGGAGCGATAGCAGCACTTACCCAAGCAGATGTCGGTAGCGCGGAACATACTGCACGGGTGCTTATAGTAGAGGATACGATGGAAGCTTTGCGAGAATTGGGGAGGGAAGCACGTAACAGGTCTAACGCAAAAGTTGTAGTTGTAACAGGTAGAGTGGGAAAGACTGGAACAAAAACCCTTTTGGCTGCAGGAATGAAAGA
>PBKU01000018.1 GCA_002722175.1 Magnetovibrio sp. | reverse complement strand
GGGAGACATACCACGTAGTCTTTCCGATCGCCGCCGCAATAACTCAATTGTTGTAAACAATGCAATTGAAAAAACGACTAGCAATGTTGCCACAGCCAGGATTGTTGGGCTGATCTGTTCTCGTATGCCAGCCCACATTTGCCGAGGGATCGTTCGCTGTTCAAAACCAGCAAGAAAGAACACAACAACAACCTCATCGAATGAAGTAATGAAGGCAAACAACGCACCAGACACCATTCCAGGTAATACCAACGGCATCGTAACTCTGAAGAAAGTTTGTGTCGGATTTGCGCCTAAGCCGGCCGCAGCTCTCGTCATACTATGGTCAAACCCTATAAGCGTTGCCGTAACTGTAATAACTACAAAAGGCGTACCCAACGCCGTATGAGCAAGAATTAGCCCCAGATAGGTCTGGCTTAATCCGATTTTTGAGTAGAAAAAAAACATTCCCGCAGCAGAAATAATCAAAGGGACTATCATAGGCGAGATCAACAAGCCCATAATTGGCCCACGAAAGGGCATCTGCGCCTGACTTAATCCAAGTGCGGCAAGAGTACCTAAAACTGTTGCCAGAAGAGTTGAGAATGAAGCAACGATAATGCTGTTAATAGCCGATTCACCCCACTGTCTATTATTAATAATATCTTCATACCAACGGGTCGAAAAGGCACTAGGATCCAACCGAAGCATTGCTTCGCTAAAAGTAAAGTAGGGTTCAGCGTTGAAGCTAAGCGGTATAATGACCAGCAGAGGAGCAATCAAGAACGTAAAGACAAATCCACAGTAGAAACGGAAACCATAATGCCACGCTCTACCCAGAGGTCCTATGTATGCTGGTAGCGCCATATTACTAATGCCTATCCAAGTTTCATGTTTTCAATGCCAACAATCTTATTATACACCCAATAGAGCAAAAGCACAGACGCCAGCAATATTGAACCTAAGGCCCCCGCCAATCCCCAATTAAGTGAGAATTTCATATGGTGTGCGATAAAGTTTGAGATAAGCTGACCATCTTGTCCGCCAACCAACGCTGGGGTAATATAATAGCCGATTGCCAAAATAAATACCAATAGCGAACCAGCCCCTATCCCAGGAATTGTTTGCGGCAGATAAACCTTAAAAAATGACCACGCGGGGGAAGCCCCAAGCGATTGAGCTGCGCGCATATAGCTTGGTGGTATCGTCTTCATAACACTGTAAAGCGGCAATATCATAAACGGCAGAAGAATCTGGGTCATCGCAATTAAGGTTCCTGTCTGGTTATAAATCATTCGTATTCGTTGCTCCTCTCCAATAATTCCAAGAACAACCATTAGGTCATTAATTACGCCATGCGATTGCAGCAAAACGATCCATGAAGTGGTACGCACCAAAAGGGAGGTCCAAAATGGCAGTAATACCAGAATCAGCAGAAGATTCGAGATCCTTAATGGTAACGTAGCCAATAAATAAGAAACCGGATACCCCAATAATAAACAAAAAACAGTTACGGCAACGCTGATCCATAGGGTCCGGACCCAGAGCAATACATATATCTGCCGATGCTCAGGTTGAAAAACTATATCCCCCTCACTATCAAGCTTTCTATCAATTGCCGCAAGATAATGAACGCCTGTATACGGGCTTGATAATCGCTTAATAACAACCCAGGTATCACGGTCTTTCCATTTTTTATCAATTTTGATTAGTTTTTCTTTAAAAGGTCCTTCCTTTATTTTTTTAAGCTTCCGACCCGATTTCGTAATTAAAGAACGCATCCCGCTTTTTTCGAAATTCAGCCGGCTCGCTAATTTTCCAATAGACTGATCAGCGCGTCGGGCCCTCAGTTCACTCGCCAATGAATCAAAAGCAAGTTCAGGCGGGAGCCCTCTGCCATCCCAACTCTCGAGCTGCTTGCTGGTTTCTGGCAGAAGTCTGTTAACCACGGGATCATCTATGCTACGAAACAGCATATCGGCTATCGGAATTAGAAATGTAATACCGACAAAAAGCAATAATGGAGTAACTAACCAAATTGCCCGGAGACGTCGGCGACGGTTTGTCTGCGCTAATTTCACCTTAAGGGGAGTGCCGTCAGCCGCTAGTATTTGACCTTTTAAAGTCATCGCCAAGCCTACTGTCCAAAAAGATTAATGTTAATAAACTAGAAGATGGGGTTACACCCCCATCTTCTAGCCAGATACGAGTTACTTCGCCATCCAAGCGTTAAAACGCTCATTAATCTCGTCAAAATTATCCGCCCAGAAAACATAATTGTTCTGAAGCGCTGTTTTGAAGTTTTTCGGATTTGTCGGCATGTGGGGCTTCATGTCCACTCCTGTTTCCGCATGCTTCGAGACTAATGGTGCTGCTGACTTCCGAACCGGACCATAGGATATATACTTTGCCTGGTCGGCGTTACGCTGCGTATCGGTCGAAAACGCAACAAACTTCAGCGTATTTTTCAAGTTTTTTGTTCCTTTAGGAATAGCCCAAAGATCCAGATCCCAAACCTGCCCGTCCCAGATAATGACAAAGTCTTTATTTTCCGTCACCTGAGCATTAAAGATACGACCGTTGTAGGCAGAAACCATTGATACCTCTCTGTCAGCCAACATCTGAGGCGGCTGCGCACCAGCTTCCCAAAAGATCAAATCTTTTTTGATGCTATCAAGCTTCTTAAAGGCGCGGTCAATACCAGCTGCTGTAGATAACGTGTCATAAACCTTTCCAGGAGCTACTCCATCCGCGATCAAAGCCCATTCCAGGTTAACCTTTGGGTTCTTGCGCATGCCACGCTTACCTGGATAATTTTTTGTATCAAAAAAATGCTTCATAGTAGAAGGTTTTTTCCCTGAAAACTGGCCAGGATCATATGCAATGACTTGAGACCAAACAATTTGCCCAACACCGCAGTCAGTGAGCGTGTTTGGCAGAAAATCTTCTGTCGCCGGTGTGCCGTCCGGAGCTGCCGGAAGAATCGAATGGTCGATCTTCTCAAAAAGACCTTCATCGCATCCCTTAACTGCATCAGCAAGCTCCACATCAACTACGTCCCAGGTAACGTTGCCTGATTGCACCTGGGTCTGTATTTCAGCGAGACCGCCATTATAATCCATTGAGTTTACCTTGATTCCAAACTTTTTTTCAAACGGCTCATGATAAGCTTTCAATTGGCTCTTGGTATAGGCTCCACCCCATGAAACTGCCGTAATGCTGTCTGCCTTAGCCGCTACAACACCAAGGGCAAGAAACCCGGCTAGCGTCAATGACGAGACTTTTGTTAGTGTGTTCATTAAAAAATCTCCCTAGTTTAATACTCATCTACTCAAGTTTCCCAGTTTAAGTCAATACTCTTCGCAGGCCTCGGGAAACATCATAACCCTGCAAAATTCTTCTACTTTTTCGCATCCAACGCTCTACAGTCTTCCATTTTCCATCCAAACTTTACTATTTCACCCTCCTTTAGGTGCACATGTCCTGACGAATTTGGTACTTTAACTACAAAGTCATCTTGACCACAAACGCTGGCGCGCGTCCTGATATGATCCCCTAAATAAATTAATTCCTTAACTACTCCTTCAAATACATTTTGGTATTTTCCATGCGGTGGATTGACCTCAACACGCTCTGGACGAAGGGACATCTGTGTTTTCTCGCCGACTTCGCCAACATTTACTTTTAATGCATGAACTTCACCACCAACATCCAGCTCGACAGTACAGGAATTTCCATTAAGACCTGTAACCTTTCCTGAAAAGCGATTATTTTCCCCCACAAACTGGGCCACAAATGAATTGTCGGGGCGTTCATACAAATCATCGGGGCTTGCAAGCTGCTGAACGACACCCTCATTAAAAACCGCAATGCGGTTAGACATTGTTAGTGCCTCTCCCTGGTCATGAGTTACATAAACTACTGTTACCCCTAGATTTTCATGAATATGCTTAATTTCATATTGCATTTGTTCTCTTAGTTGTCGGTCGAGAGCCCCAAGTGGTTCATCCATCAAAACTAGCAGTGGATCAAAAACAAGTGCTCTTGCGACAGCTACACGCTGCTGTTGGCCGCCAGAAAGTTGGTTGGGCCTCCGTCCTCCAAAGCCTTCAAGCTGCACCATTCCAAGAACTTTTTTAACACGGTCAGCAACCTCACCACTATCTAGATTACGAACCTGCAAGGGGAACGATAAATTTTCAGCCACCGTCATATGCGGAAACAATGCATAGTTCTGAAAAACCATCCCTATTCCACGTTTATGGGGAGGTACATCATTGATTGGCTTTCCATCAAGATAAATTTCGCCGTGTGTTGCTGGCTCGAACCCAGCTAGCATCATCAAGCAGGTCGTTTTTCCAGAGCCTGAGGGTCCTAGCATTGTCAAAAATTCTCCACGCATCACATCTAGATCAAGATTCTTTATAACCAGAGTCTCTCCATCATAGCTTTTTTGCACTTTTGAGAACTTAACAAGCGTATCGACCGTATCTGCCATTTTTTCCCCAGATTAAACCTACAACCTTCAAACCCCTATTCATTCTCCAAGACATCACTTGGACTATACTAGACGCAAAGCACAAGTCCGATATCTTCTAGAATGTTCAGAGAAGAATGAAAATAATTAACATTTGTTGCACTTTATGTAAGAACGATAACACATTTTCCATGGTAAATTCAAACGCCTTTATGTTACTTCCTATTACATCACTCATTTTCAGCAACCACAAAATGGCACTGATACACATAGCGATTATTATTATTTTTGACTATTTTTCTGGAATTATTCTCCAAGAGCAGCAACCCTAAATACCTCTGCTGTATCTTTTGCTGCCTGGTCCCAAGAAAATTTCTTTGCACGATTACTTGCAATATGGCTTAATTGTTTTCTTTTAACCGGATCAGACAATAACTCTAAAAGGACATCTGCAATTTCCTCAATATAAAGCGGATCAAAATATTTTACCGCATCTCCGGCTACTTCGAGCGTTGCTGGAATTCTAGAGCACGCTACTGGGGCCCCTGAAGCTAATGCTTCAAGGAGAGGGTTTCCAAATGTTTCTACCGTTGACGGAAACACAAAAACTGCGCACCGCTGATACAGTTCACAAAGCCTTTTAATTCCAACTTCTCCAACAAAGGTCACACAATCTTCTATTTTTAAAGCAGACGTTAGATCATGTAATTGCTCAAAATAATTCATATCAATCGGCCGACCAACAATTTGCAACTTAGTAGAAGACTTTTCTTTAACCACAAATGAAAGAGCTTTCAACAAAGTGTGCAGGTTTTTTTGAACATAAATATCCGATACAACCAAAATCTCGGTTTCGCTCCGTAATTCGAAAGATGATGGCTGAAATACTCTGCTTACTCCATGCGACACAATCGAGAATTTTGCTGGGAAGCATTTCGCAAAACCACCAATCGATGCCTTTTTAGCATAATGAGAAACCGAAATTACTCGATTAGCGGTAAATACAGATAGCAGCGTACCAAGGTATAAAAAAACCCAATAGAGTCGTTTAAGCACTCTTCGCTCAACAAAAGCAACACTAAGGGCATTTCGTAAAAGCAGAACTGCCCGAGGGACAAAAATGGGCCCATAGTTTGCTGGAGAAAAGGTAACATCCACTTTAATTTTGTGAACCAGAAAAGGAATTTTAAACTGCTCAAATAAAAGAGTTTGCCAGAAAGTATGGCGAAAATCTACTATATGTACTTTAACATCGGGCAAAATACATTGAAACTGTTCCGTTTGCGGTAAATATTTAAACAATTGAGGAAACAATGGAAGCTGAGTACGGTTGAAACAAATATGAATATCCAAATCAGTTCGCCTAGCAAGGAGTGGTATTATATTTGAAATATAGGTAATTCCGCCCCCACTTTTTGAGTGAAGCGCATTGATAAATACTTTTATGGGTTGAATATCTTTACCTGTTTGCATTCAACTCGTCTAAATAAAAAAAAGGCTGCACGCCATTAATAAAAATTAATAGATATTATATTTTTTTAAATCATACTGAAATTAATTTAAATTAAAATATATTCTGTTTCTGTAATTAGCATGACAAGGATTACTCTACTAATTACCTTTGATCTTACTACAAATTTCACGCACTGTATTTTATCAAACACTAATCTATAGGAAGAATTTTCCAATTGAATATTTTAATAGACTCGTTGGCATAAATATTTTGCACCGATTTTAATTTTTTCCATTCACTGATAAATTATCAATTTTATTATAATTATTGCTCGCCAAATATTTTTAAATAAGAGCGCCAGAAAATGTCTAATCACGCAACTTTCTACTTGCTAGCATTAGGAAGCTAAACACAATTTACTTGATGGGTATACAAATTTTATGTGTGGAATTTCGGGAATATTAGCTTTTTCAGACAACACTCGTGTAACTGAGAAGGAACTTGTTAGATTTAATTCGACAATGCATCACCGTGGCCCAGATGGAAGCGGCATATGGTTATCAAAAAACAAAAATATTGGTCTTGCACATACACGTCTTTCAATAATTGATCTAACTATGAGTGCTGCTCAACCAATGGCAGATTTTGAGAAAACTGTTTATGTTAGCTTCAACGGAGAAATATATAATCACTTATCATTGCGTTCCGAACTCGAGTCATTGGGTCATATCTTTCGTACCGATCATTCAGATACCGAAGTTCTTATTCATGGTTACAAAGAATGGGGAATCAATGGCCTTGTCAATCGAATAATCGGGATGTTTGCGTTTGCTATCTGGGATGTCAGAACCGGAGCTCTATCAATCGTTCGAGACCGTGTCGGCATAAAACCCATCTATTTTACCCGCGTTGATGGGCGCTTCCTGTTCGCATCAGAAATAAAAGCGATATTAGCAAACCCTTCGGTGCCAAGAGAAGTAAATGGCACCGCAATCACCCATTATCTGAGCTTTATGGTGACGCCGGCACCGCTCACTATGTTTCGTAACATATTTAAACTCCCTGCGGGCCATATTTTAAAGATAAGTTCAGACGGAAAAGCAAGTGCCTACCGATACTGGAATGCTACCCCGGGAAAATCCGGCCTTCAGCAGTCCATTAAAGGACTTTCAGAAAAAAGTGCACAACAACTTATTGCTGATGAAATCTTGAAACGACTAGAAACTGCTATTAGTCGCCGGATGATGTCTGACGTGCCTTATGGAGTATTTTTATCAGGAGGCATTGATTCCTCAGCAAATGTAGCTCTAATGTCCAGGATTTCCAAAAACCCAGTTAACACTTTCACTGTTGGATTCTCTGATCATACTCACTTGAATGAAATTAAGTACGCAGAAAAGATAGCGAGTCAGTTTAAAACAAATCACCATGTAATTGAAATTAATGAAAAAAATATGCGAGACTATCTAAATGAACTAATAGTCACACAGGATGAGCCTCTTGCTGACTGGGTTTGTGTTCCTCTTTATTTCGTATCAAAGTTGGCAAGGGATTCGGGCGTTACTGTTGTTCAAGTCGGAGAAGGCTCTGACGAACAATTTGCAGGTTATGATAGCTATATGAAATTCCTTAAACTTTATGATAGGTTTGGCATATGGGCATTTAAGTGGTTAATTGGTAATTCTTCACAAGTTTTTAGAGCACTTGCACATGCTTTCCCTGGTCGTCATTCAGTTTTTGAGCAAGCATATGAGATAAACCGAAGAATTAACTTTAGCCATGAACTTTTTTATGGAGGCTCTAATGCTTTTTGGAGCATTCATCTAAAAGATTTCATCAATGACTCCCATTTAGGTGCTCTACCGTCAGACACTAACTTTTGTGTTGATGGCCTGGACCTTAATGGAGTTAATTCAGCTGATAGTGGAGACGTGATAGATTCATTCGCAAAAACTGCCTCAGACCTATGTTTTTCTAACGATCAGCTTTCCAAGATGATTTTTACTGAGTTCCAACTTCGATTGCCAGAACTACTTTTAATGCGTGTCGATAAAATTACAATGTCGACCTCAGTAGAGGCACGGGTACCTTTCTTGGACCACGAGCTTGTAGAACTAACAATGGATATCCCCCGGGAATTGAAAATAAGCAGTTACAAGGCTAAACATTTATTGAAATATGCACTCCGAGGAATAATACCAGACGAAATTCTTGACCGAAAAAAAATGGGGTTTGCAGCTCCAGTTGCAGATTGGTTAAAAGGGGATTTTGGCCATGAAGCAGAATCCCGGTTGTTAAACTCGCCATTATGCAAGGATGGTCCACTTCGTCTAGGTAGAATAAAAAAAGCCTTTGATCTGCACCGGAAGGGTCTCCAAGACAATGCCCTGCATTTATGGGTTCTGCTAAACTTGACGGCTTGGCATGACCATTGGATTACAGGTGATGCTGCGCATTAACCGCTACCTCTATTCGGGGAGAACATTATTCACACGCTGTCTAAAGCAGCGACCATCTTTCTTTCTTTTATATATTAGACGGAAGCTATTCAATTACTTGACAGTTATTTGGTTACCATTCGCAGCCAAATATCTAACAGCTCAAAAAATCGCCACACGAATAGGCTTCGACAATCCGGATTTGTTCTTTTATTCAGCAGCTAACCGTGTTCCATTCCCGATATTCCATATTGCCAAATTAAGTATAAAAGATTCACTAACCAGTATTCAGCAAAATGAACTTTTTGCTCGTGCAAGCAAAGCAATTAAAAGAGAAGTTTGTTTTTTGGGCTCGGGTAATGTCAAACTTAGCAACCCAATCCAGTGGAATGAAGATTTCAAAAGCGGGGCAATATGGCCTATGAGACCAGGCCTAAAACTTGATCTATTAGAGCTGCACCGCAATTCAGACATAAAGGTACCCTGGGAATTATCACGCCTACAATGGGTTTTGCCTGTTGGTCAAGCATACATGATTGAGAGAAACGAGCCCTTCGCTGAAAAGGCCCGTTGCATCATCGAGGAATGGATAGAACTGAACCCTGTTTGTTTAGGCCCAAACTGGGCATGCCCTATGGATGTCGCAATAAGAGCTATATCTATTGTTTGGCTCTTTGGGGCTTTCTGTAAAAGCCAAGCATGGGCTAACCCTGAGTTCCGCAATAAATTACTAGTACAATTTTATCTTCATGCAAAATTTATTGAAAGAAATCTAGAATGGGCGGATATAACTGGCAATCACCTCACTTCAAACCTAACAGGGCTAGTAATTATTAGTTTGTTTCTTGGGTATCAGGGTGAAGCTGCTGTTTGGGGAAAACGTGCCTGGAGCCTTCTGGTCCGAGAATTCCCTATACAAGTACCTAATGATGGAGTAAGTCGGGAGGCATCAGTACATTATCATCGCCTTATCACTGAGCTATTCTTGCTTCCAGCACTGGCCCGGCGAACCCATGGGCTGCCAGTTCCAGCCAGCTACTGGAAAAAACTTAGAAAAATGGGCAAGTTTGCTCACACTTATACTATGCCAAATGGGAATGCCCCTAATTGGGGAGACACAGATGATGGCCGTGCTTTGCCTTTGGGGACACAGCCGTTAAATGATCATCAGTACTTAACAGAGATTCTATCATCTTTAAATGAAAGCCCTGCCAACCCGATACATGATGAGACTTTCTGGTGGCTAGGAGCAGGAAATGCAACAACGCCTCCATATAGCGAACCAAGTTCATATGCTTTTGTTGATTCTGGCGTATATATATTTAGGAAAAACCTTGATTATGTCTTTATTGATGCCGGACCTGTCGGTATGGGTGGCCGTGGCGGACATGGTCATAACGACTGCTTATCATTTGAAGCTTCATTAGGTGGAATACCGATAATTAGCGATTCAGGCTGTTATGTTTATACCTCAAGCTGGAAGGAAAGAAACTATTTCCGAGGCACGAGCTCACACAATACACCAAAAATTGACCAGGAAGAAATTAATAGGATCCCCCGTTGGGATTGGCTTTGGTATATGGAAAACGATGCTAAACCTGAAATTCGTTATTATACCACTGCTCCTGACCAAGATTTATTGATCGCAGCGCACTCAGGATATCATCGCCTTCTATCGCCTGTTACTCCTACACGCCTATTTGCATTGGATAAACATACGCATAGCCTTATAGTTTCAGACGACTTCGAGGGCAACCGTGAACATTTCGTGCAAATTCCCTTCCATCTTTCTGTGGGAACGTCAATTGAAAAAAAAGAAAACGGTATTTGGGAACTAGTTACTATTAGTGGCACTGTTTTTACGTTTATTTGCAATAGCCCTGAAAAATGGGAATCATCAATTAGAGACGGATGGATCTCACCGTCCTACGGTATCAAACAAAAGGCAAAAATATTAATTTTTGAACGTAATGGCTTCCTTGAGCCGCTTACAATTGCTATCTTTCCCAAGGAAGAAACCTCGATTGAACCAGAAAAAAGGTTGTCTGCATTTATGCACAAATATTTACCCTTACTAAATTATCCAAAATAATACCCACAAAGATTTATAAAGACTATATCTTGATGAGGTTAAAGATAACTCAAATTAGTCAATTGCCCTTTTAAGGTCGTATCGCATTCATCCGATAGTTTTTTTGACAACATCAAAAAAATACTTGTTACCAGCAACTTACAATGTTTCCAGTCAATAAATATTTTTTAGGAAGAAATTATGCCAGGCGCCACAAGCCTTGAATTGATTGAAAAATTAGTCGCCTTTGATACAACTAGCCGGAATACAAACCTAGATTTGATTTCATTTGTTCAAGGTTATCTTGCACATTTAGGCATCACGAGTTCCAGAATTCATAACGAGACAGGCAGCAAAGCTAATTTATATGCAACGATTGGCCCTGAAAATGTTTCTGGAGTTCTGCTTTCAGGGCACACAGATGTTGTCCCTGTAGACGGACAGGACTGGCATACAGATCCTTTTCAAATTGTCAAAAAGGAAAACAAAATTTTTGGGCGCGGTACCAGCGACATGAAGAGTTTCATTGGTATTACTCTGGCAACCATTCCAAAATTTATTGGCAAGACCCTAAAGGTACCCTTGCATCTTGCATTCTCTTATGACGAAGAGGTTGGGTGCCTTGGGGTAAGGAGCTTAATTGATTTTGTCAACGATCTTCCTGTAAAACCTATAATGGCTATAATTGGAGAACCGACATCCATGGAAGTTGTGACTGGCCATAAAGGGAAGCGAAGTTATGTTGGACAGGTAGAGGGATACGAAGCACATTCTAGCCTCGCACCTTTAGGAGTAAATGCTGTTGAGTACGCCGCAGAATTTATTGCATTTCTTAAAACAATGGCGCGAAATATAGAAAAGGATGGGCCCTTTGACCCACTATATGATGTCCAACATTCAACACTACACGTAGGTACTATACGCGGCGGTACTGCCCTTAATATAGTACCAAAAGTTTGCACGTTTGATTTTGAATTCCGTTATATTGGGGATGAGGATCCAGATCAAATCGAAACCCAGTTTATGGCATATGCAAGTGAAAAGATAGAGCCCAAGATGAAGGCGGTAAGTGAAAGCTCAAAATTTAATATCAAACGTGTAAATGATGTTCCTGGATTAGATATTTCACCTGACCATGAGGCTGTCTCTTTTGTAAAACGCTTAGCCAAAAGAAATGATTATAAGAAGGTAGCTTTCGGAACTGAAGCTGGATTATATCAACATCGAGGGGAGATCCCTGCTGTTATTTGTGGGCCTGGTAGCATTGAACAGGCCCACAAACCAAATGAATTTATAACCCTAGATCAAATTCACCTAGCAGAAAATTTTTTCCTGCGCCTTATGGATAATATTTGCGAAAACTGAACTATCAATAAAATAAAAGTGACCTCAATTACATTTTTGTCTCGGAATAAAGCGTCCATCTGAAGTTTTTTCAAAGAACTCCTTTATATCGGGATGTTCAATCGGCGATTCGTCATCATCAGGAACTAAGTTCTGCTCAGATACATATGCTATATAGGGAGACTGGTCTGGAGATGGGGTCTCCGCAAACAAATGATAAAAAGGTTGGTTTTTGTTAGGTCGAGCTTCTTCTGGAATACTTTCATACCACTCGTCGGTATTACTAAACTCCGGGTCAACATCAAACACAAGACCTCGAAACCCATATATACGATGCTTGACAGACGCTCCAATTGTGTACTTCGCTATATTTCTCAACACTTCTAACCCACGTAGATTGATTTATGCTTGGAAGCAGCATAGTCTGGAAATACTTGTTCGCCAAGCCCTCAATCTCAACTAAACCTGGAATTTTTCTGGAAAATACTTATTTGTTTATCTGAAAGGCGGTGGATAAAATATTATGGCGGAAAAAGTCCAAACTATCCTCGATGCACAGCAGAAACTAATTGAAGAATTTGAATATTTTGAAGATTGGTCTGATCGCTACCGATTTATCATAGACCTCGGTCGAAAGCTAGAAGCCTTCCCGAAAGAGTGGATGATTGACGAATACAAAGTTAGAGGGTGTCAATCACAGGTATGGCTCAAACCTGATACGATGAACGGGAAACTAGTCTTTTATGCTACTAGTGACGCGGCAATAGTATCAGGTCTAATATCGATTGTATTAAAAATTTATAATTACCGAACACCTCAGGAAATTATTGCAACACCTCCGGACTTCATTAAACATATAGGCCTAAGCGAGCACTTAAGCCAGAGTCGCACGAATGGTCTCCACTCCTTCATATCTAATATTTTTCACTATGCTAAATTCACAAACCCTTAGCCATATTACTTAGAATATACCCCACTGAAGAAATGCATATAAAAATAATAGCAACCAAATTATCCTATTTTCTTATATAGTACGATTTACCTTGAAAACTTACGACCTTACTTTGCAAACACCCTCAGGCAATGAGCTCAAACGATCACGATGTATAGCTAGAACATTTATCTGGTCTTTGAACAGATAACGGTCTTCTGACTGAAAAAGGCACAAGCACAAACTTAGTTTGTCTGAATCTGGTTCTGGTATGAGCTCCGCACTTAAAAACCCATTCTTCCACTCCCCATAATACCAACACGGGTAATATAAGACATACCCCATACTTTCCATCAGTCGGAGAGGACGAAGACAATGGTCTGGTCTAGCATGCAGCCAGTTTTCAAATATTACGTAAGGCTTATCTTTTTTAAGAATTCCTCGTGCACCGTTAAGCACCTGAAACTCGTGCTCTTCAACATCAATCTTCATTACCTCAGGAGCTGGTAATTTCATGCTATCTAGTGTCGCTTTCTCAACCAAATAATCTCCCTCACCTTCACAAATTCTAGTTACACCGGAAGACAGTGGGTCAATAACCACCATCCCTGCATTCCCCGGTGCATCCGATAAAGCTAGCTGGTGAGCTGTAAGGCGCGTTTCAAGCTGACCTTGAGTGATAAATTGCCGTAAATCTTGGATAGTATCAGGTATAGGTTCGAAAGCATGCACTATTCCGCTATAAAACTCTAGCGACGCAACATAAAAAGAGAAAAAGCCCCAATTAGCGCCGATGTCAAAAAAAACTCCATCTTTGTGCCCTCTAAAAAGCCAAGTTAGTATGCTAGAAACATCAGGTTCGTAACCGTATTTTTCGTATTCTTCTAGATAAAGGATGGAGAAATGTACCTTTCTGATATCAAAAATAAATTCCTTTCTTCCAAAACGCGAAAAATATTCAGTTCGCCCTATACCCCCAAGCTTAAGCATATGGTAACAAAAATCAAAGGCCCATCTTACGGGCTTTTTCAGCAACCTTTTTTTCCAACGTTTTGAGTGCCGCCTGTATACCAACTTCAAAAACCTCCCCATGAACGGTAGGCCTGTAATTTGAAAGGGTAGCCACGATACAAAGGAAATAATTAAATAGTTAGGGGGACTCATGGACATTCATCTTGGTTATACACCATCTCTTGTACCAGATTTTTTGGATAACTTCTATGCTCAGTTTCAATTCATCATTCTATTGTGCATAGTGGCTTATTGATATATTTTCTTACTTTCACATCACGACCTCTCTATTCAAAAGCACTGATACAATAGATGTCGACTGGCTTCACTGCAAAAATTACAATGGGCAAGAGACAAAAAAACAAAAACTTAAAAAGCTTGCAATTTGCTATTCTAGCGTCCGGAACTGAAAAAGAAAAAGCAAATATTACCGCCAGATGGTTGCTCGAAACTTTCAGTAGATATTACGATAATTCAATTCTTATACCCAAAAAGGCTCAGATTGCCTTCGAAAAATGCCACTGGCAAGCAGCTTTCAATCTAAGCAAAAAACGCTTATCAATGTACAGTGAAACAGTACGGCAAGTTTCAACAAATCTTGTCTCGATCCTACCTGACTTGGCGAAAAAAAAGCCCTTTTGGACACGTATCGAAAAAGAATTTTCCCATCTAGTTAGCTCACGTTATGAAGCAGACTTTGCATATTCCTTTATCCTTTCTATTCGCAGAATTTTAATGGGTGAGTATTGGGAACCGATGCCACGCGCTTTGCGAAAATATCCTTCAATTAACAAAAGGGATAAAATGTGGAATAACAGAACAAACAATATTTTTTATCAATATTGTATTCAGCAAGTTATTAAACCAGAAATTATTGGGAGAATACTGGAGATACCAAATTTTTCAATTCCATTTGGAAATTTGGAAGCCGATTCACAAGTCGCCGCAAATTACGCTAATATGGCACTTGGATTTAACGACAACAAGCCAAAAGAAAATAGAAAAATTCAAGTGATAAATGCTGGTTTTTTTAGAAATAGGGGTTGCTACATTGTTGGGCGAATAATAAGTGATCACGCAGTTCTTAAACCATTTGTTCTAGCACTTCTTAATTCATCGAGTGGGATATTCATTGACGCCGTTTTAACCGAAGAGGCGCACTCACAAACAATTTTTTCTTCCACATTAGCTAATTTCCACGTTACGAATCCGTACTACCATGAGTTATCTGCCTTCTTACAATCAACCATGCCAAAACGACCTCTTGGGCTCCATTATACAACTATTGGCTTCAATCACATAGGAAAGGTTACGGTTCTGCAAGAAATTGCAGAGGAAATTGCCGCAAGCGGTGAAACCCTTGATACAGCAATTGGCTTTAGAGGAACAGTTGCAATGGGATTTTCAGCTGCATCGTCTGCGTATGTCTTAAAAGTTATTCGAGACAAACCTACAAAAAATTACAAATGGGGTAACTTTGAAGGAATTGATAGCGTTTTAGAAAAATACAGAAAAGTGCATAGAATAAACCGAACCGGGTCAATGTTGGATAACATTATTTACCAAAATTTAAAACTTCCAAAGAACTGGTTTTCACCCTCACTCCTCTCAGAAATCAACTCCTACGCACAAAAGTCAATTTCAATCAAGGGTGATAGTGTTATTTTCCAGCATTTAATTATCCAACCAAAGCTAACCCCTCTCCCCATCTTCTTTGAGAACGCATCTCTAGGACAAATTCGAAGAGCAGTAATTAATCTTGGATACTGCATAAAAAACAACGCGGCTGCTAACATATTCAACAAAGACCTTGATAGCCGTAACTACGGTGTTAGCCATTTTCTTAAAGTTTATCTTTTTGATTACGATGCAGTGGAACCGCTAACAGATATTAAGATAAGAACAAATAGAGAAAGATACGAGGGTGAAGAAGATATCCCTGAATGGTTCTTTGAAGACGGTCATATTTTCTTACCAGAAGAGATAGAAGTTGGTCTCCGCATTAAGGACCGCAGCCTGAAACGGGTTTTCAAGGACATACATAGCGATTTATTAACGGTAAATTACTGGGTTGAGATGCAAGCAGCGCTTCTCGAAGGAAAGGTCCCGGAGTTTCGAGCATACCCAGAAACCGCTCGCTTACGCCATTTTCGCTAGCGTAATAAATAGACAATACTTCCTCTCATATAGAGGTTATACTGACTGCATAACAACTGAAATAGTATGTGCTGTCGTAGTCTTAGGTCCGATGCCCAACGGTGACCTTGGCTGGGGGACCTGGATTCGAACCAGGGCTGCTCGGGTCAGAGCCGAGAGTTCTACCACTAAACTATCCCCCACCATAAAATGCTAAAAGAAATTTAACATTCCAGAAAATAACAAAAATATAAAGACTTTGTAATTGCTTATATAATTGGAGAACCTTTTTTTATAACCAAAAAAACAATTAAATAATAGTCCCATAATATGGATGACAGAAAAATTTTGTGCCACGTCAGAACCCTTGAAACAATTATCCATATTTTAATAATTAGAACCTGTCTGAAGACAAGGATCATTTTCTGTGATAATTATAATTTATTAAAATCTACTGAGACTTAAAACGTTCAATAGTGCGTGTTATCATTGGAAATACTATTATGTTTGATTCATTTGGCCAGCGGTATACTAGAAATAATAACAAATTCGATAAAAGACGGAAAACAGTAAAACTTAATTCGGCAAAAGGCCGAAAAGCTTCTTCAACACGTTGGCTTAGAAGGCAACTAAATGACCCATTTGTAGCGGAAGCAAAAATTAGAGGGTATCGTTCTCGGTCGGCGTTTAAATTGATTCAATTAGATGACAAATTTCAATTTTTGCGAAAAGGTCATCGTGTTGTCGACCTAGGAGCTGCCCCTGGCGGTTGGACACAAGTATTGGCGGAACGTTGCATAAACGGAAGAATTGTGGCCTTAGATATTGAAAAAATAGAGAGCATCTCAGGAACAACGATAATCTGTGGGGATTTTTTTTCATCTAAAATTCAACACCAATTAAAAACGATTCTTGGTTCTAAGGCCAACGTGGTTCTAACTGACATGGCTGAACCTGCAACAGGTCATCGTGAAACTGATCATTTTCGCATAGCTGCTCTATTCGAAACCGCTGTCGAATTTGCAACTGATATACTTGTAAATGGAGGAACTTTTGTTGGTAAAGTATTCCATGGTGGTGCTGAAAAAAATATATTACAACTTTTGAAACTACATTTTACAACAGTCCAACACTTCAAGCCACTCGCTAGCCACAAAGAATCTCCAGAAATTTATCTCGTTGCTAGAGGGTATAAGAATTGAATTACCAAAAGATACCGCCACTTGGCAATGCTAACTTTCTGTGTATGATTACGCGCCATTCGGAATAAATAAGGATGGAGGTTGGCATGAAGGGAATAAAAGAGGCACTTACCTTCGACGATGTTCTTCTTATACCCTCAGCGTCAGATATTATTCCCTCTGAAACAGACACATCGTCTCGACTTACAAAAACCATACGGTTAGGCATTCCACTTTTGTCTGCAGCAATGGATACCGTTACAGAAAGTCGACTTGCAATAGCTATGGCACAAATGGGTGGGATTGGGGTCATACACAAAAATTATAGTATTGATGAACAAGCAAGCGAAGTTCGGACAGTAAAGAAATTTGAATCTGGAATGGTTCTTAAACCATTTACAATTTCGCCTGATGCTACACTGGCGGATGCACTTAAGATAAAAGACAACTACAATATCTCGGGAATTCCAGTAGTCGAGCCAGGAGATGGGAAATTAGTTGGTATTTTAACTAACCGGGATGTTCGGTTTGCTATGAACCAAGATCAACCTATACGAGAACTTATGACGGAAAATACAAAAGAAAAGCCCTTAATAACAGTAAATGCAAATGTAAGCCGGGATGAAGCAAAGAAGCTTTTACACCACTATCGCATTGAAAAGCTACTCGTTGTAGATGATAGGTTTCGCTGTGTTGGCCTCATTACAGTTAAAGATATCGAAAAAGCTCAAATGAATCCAAATGCAAATAAAGACGAGCATGGCCGTCTTAGGGTCGCGGCAGCTACCGGTACTGGTGATGATGGTATTGCTCGAGCAAAGATACTACTAGATTCTGAGGTAGATATAATCGTAATCGATACTGCACACGGCCATTCTAAAGGAGTAATAAAAGCCGTCTCGGACGTAAAAAAGTTATCCAACAAAACCCAGGTTGTTGCCGGAAATATAGCAACCCCTGAAGCAGCTAAAGCGCTAATCGATGCTGGTGCCGATAGCATCAAAGTGGGAATCGGTCCAGGAACGATATGCACCACAAGAATGATCGCAGGTGTCGGCATGCCGCAACTTTCTGCAATTCTTGAAGTAGCCGAAATTGCAAAAGAAAATGACATACCTATTATTGCAGATGGTGGGATCAAATATGCTGGCGACATCCCTAAAGCGTTAGCAGCAGGAGCATCCTCTGTGATGATTGGCTCTTTGTTTGCTGGAACGGATGAAAGCCCCGGGGAAGTATTTCTCTACCAGGGACGTTCTTATAAGTCTTATAGAGGGATGGGGTCATTAGGGGCAATGTCCCGTGGATCAGCTGACCGCTATTTTCAACAAGATATTTCGAACAACCTTAAACTGGTCCCAGAAGGTGTTGAGGGAAGGGTACCATACAAAGGTCCTCTCTCCCACGTTGTCCATCAGCTTGTAGGAGGACTTCGGGCCTCTCTTGGATATACAGGCAATACTACGATAGAAGAACTCCGCCAAAATGGAAGATTTCGCCGCATCACAAGCGCAGGGCTCAGAGAAAGCCATGTACACGATATTACTATTACTCGAGAAGCCCCAAATTATCGTTCTGAAAATTAATACTTATATTCTACCATTTTCCCAATCTATATCGTGACAACTTTAACAGCTTTTTTTGACACTAATATATATAAACTAGCTTTACAAATAGCTGGAGCCTACAAACCTAGGCTTAGCAAACTTACCCGGTGCATTACTAATAAAATCAGAAATATTTGAAACACCGATTAATTTAAACAACTATACTTGAAGGTTTGCCTGCCAGAAAATTTTCTATGTTTTGAATCATTTGATCTGCAAGAGCCTGCATTGCTTCGGTAGAAGACCAAGCGATATGAGGGGTAAGTATAAAATTAGGATATTTCATAATCTTTATTAGAGGACTATCGTTTTCAGGAGGTTCTTTTTTAATAACATCGAGAGCTGCACCCCCTATGATTTTTTTTTCTATGGCATTTATTAGATCTTCCTCAACTACTATATTCCCTCGAGACGTGTTAATTATTATAGCACTATCCTTCATACAGCTAAATTCATGTATACCAAACATGCCCGCAGTAGACGGGTCAAGAGGGCAATGGATTGTGAAGATGTCACCAATCTCAATACATTTATTCCAAGGCGTATAAGGCAAACCTGCGTCAGCAATACCTTTTCGCCCACTAAAATGAACCTCCATCCCAAATACTTCTGCAATTCTACCAACTGCAGTTCCTATTGAGCCTTTGCCTACAATAATTAACCGTTTCCCAAAGAGGTCACTAATTCGATGGTTAAAAAAACAAAACTGTCCAGCCTTTCCCCACTCTCCTTTTTTAATGTCCTCACAATAACCAAAAATCTGGCGAGTAAGTGCTAAAATTAAAGCAAAGGTATGCTCGGGAACAGAGTGTAAAGAATAATTTCTAACGTTTGTCAGCGAAACTCCGTACTTTTCACAAGCAGACGTATCAACAACATCATAGCCTGTTGCCGCCACCGCAATTAACTTAAGGTCAGGACATTGTTGTATTGTAGATTCCCCTATTAGCGCTTTATTAGTAATAGCAATGGTTGCCCCTCTAAGGCGGGCGGGAACCTGATGCGGAGACGACTTCCCAAATTCGTTCCATGTGTGGTCAAATGATGGTCGACGGATTTTTGTGTGTGGAGCAATAGTATCGCGATCCAGAAATACAATTGATTCGGTCAATTTTTTTACCTCTCATTCTTTGCTGTTCAAAAGATAAGAAAACTCATTGCACGATTGGTATAGAATTTACAAAAGCAATATCAATAGAATTTTTGGAATCTTACTTTGGCCTTCTTGGCTTTTACTACCGTTAAAACCTCTAGCTTTGTATCAGGCTGATAATCTAAAGATAGTTTTCATATACACCATCAAGAAGATATTTTTCAAAAATCCTTTAAATTAGCATGCTAAAAAAGATTACGGCCCCGCCTCAATTAGATCATTAAGTGATATTGTCTGATTTCAGTAAAACTGTATGGCTAACCCGTGCAATTCTTCTGACTTTAGCCTTTCAAAAGTGTTTTCTCTAATGTTTTATAGTGAAATATTGGCACTTTCCCTATACTGGAATTTTTAAATTCCGTGGGTATAGCTTTAACTTAATGAGGGTAAAATAATTTTTAAGCACGAAAAGAGCCCTCAAAAAACAATTTCGCGAATAATTGCGCTTTCACAAGTTCTAAAGACACCTTGTGGAGATGGGGAGATGTTTTGGAGAAAGTGGCCTGCCTTAAACTCAAAAAACCTACCCCCATTAGTCCTGCTTCATGGCGGGTTTGGTTCATGGACCCATTGGATTGCAAATATCGAATATTTTGCATGTAACCGTGATGTTATCGTGCCTGACTTACCAGGACTTGGAAGCTCTGCAACCCCTCCAATACCGCATACAGTTGAGGGGCTTTCAAAAATTATCTCAGATGGCTTGGGGCTTGTCCTCGCAGGTAGAAATAATTTCCACCTTGTAGGGTTTTCATTTGGAGGACTGCTAGGTTCTGCCGTAGCTGTTGCCCAAGGGGCCTGCTGTAAAAGCTTCGTTGCCGTTGGTGCCAGTGGATTTGGAAAGCTTCACAATGTAATTGATGGACTTATACTGCCGGGGCCAAACTGGACAGAGGAAGAAAGAAGAAAGGCCCATTTGCGAAATTTAGAACTCCTTATGATTAAAGAAACTAAAAATATTGATGAATTAGCTGTCTACTGTCACGACAGTAATATCCATCACGCGAGAATGAAAAGTCGCAAAATGTCACTCAGTGATGGCTTTTTTCAAAATCTACCTAACATCAGAAGCAGAGTTGGAGGCATATGGGGTGAGTTTGATAGTACCGCTGGTGGAGAAAAATTAATCTCCCTGCGTCGGGACATAATTCATCGTCATGATCCCAGCTCACTTTTTCAAATCATCAGCGGCGCAGGACACTGGGTAATGTACGAAACACCATCGATCTTCAATAAAACTCTTAATTCTATGATACTACATTACGAATCATCGCTTTAGATTAAGATTTCATATTGCATTCTAAAAATATATAAATTGAATTCGAAATCAATCAAATGCCTAAAACAAAAACTTTTAACTTCATTTTATTTTTTCGCGTAATAGCTTGTTTACAATCTCAGGATTTGCCTTACCCTTAGTTGCTTTCATTACCTGACCGACAAACCAGCCAATTACTTTGGCATTTCCCGCTTTTACTTGAGCTAGTTGCTTGGGATTATCTGTTAAAACTTGTTTGATGATTGTGTCAATCTGACTTATATCTGAAATTTGCTTAAGACCCTTTTCATCCACTATATCGCTTGCGCTCTTACCTGTGTCAATCATCGTATCAAAAACTTCTTTTGCTGTCCTCCCAGAAATAGTGTTATCTTCAACCAAGCCTATGAGTTCTCCTAAATCGCTAGCTGAAATTGGGCTTTCCACAATGTTGCAACCAAGTTTTTTTAGAACACTAAATAAATTTGTAATAATCCAATTAGCTGAAAGTTTAGGATCATGGTCAATCGCTATATCTTCAAAGTAATTTGCCACCTCTTGATCAGCCACTAAAATCCCCGCATCATAAGCCTTAAGCTCATAATCTTCCATAAATCGATCCCTTTTCTCATCTGGTAGCTCCGGTAGACCATCCTGGATTTTTTGTATGAAGCTCGAGCTTAATTTTAATGGTAATAAATCTGGATCTGGGAAATACCGGTAATCATGTGCAAATTCTTTTGCCCTCATCGCCCTTGTTTCAGAGCACTGTGAATCAAATAAACGGGTTTCCTGAATCACACTATCGCCATTTTCGTAGGCAACAGTTTGCCGGTTAGATTCAAACTCTATAGCTTGCATAACAAAACGTACAGAGTTCACATTCTTTGTTTCAGTGCGGGTTAAGTATCTCGACGATCCAAGTGGTCGCACAGAAACATTAACATCTGCGCGCATTGACCCTTCTTCCATATTTCCGTCACACGTTCCTAGATAACGCATAATTGATCTCAATTTTCGCAAAAAAGCGCCTGCTTCTCCGGATGATCTCATATCAGGTTTTGATACAATCTCCATTAAACAAATTCCTGAACGATTTAAGTCGATATAAGAGCTTGAAGGGGCCTGGTCATGCATAGATTTTCCAGCATCCTGCTCCATATGAAGTCGCTCTATTCCTATCTCCCGTCTAGTTCCATCTTCCATATCAAGCATTACTACCCCTTCGCCAACAATAGGTTTCTGGTACTGTGAAATTTGATAACCCTGTGGCAAGTCAGGGTAAAAATAATTTTTGCGTTCAAAAACAGAGTCCTCATTAATTTTTGCCCTTAGACCTAAACCAGTTCTAACAGCTTGTTCGATACAATAACTATTGATAACAGGAAGAACGCCCGGCATAGCTGCATCTACCAAGGAGACCTGACTGTTCGGAGCACCCCCATATGCCGCTGATGCACCCGAAAATAATTTTGCCTTCGAGGTCACCTGTGCATGAACTTCAAGTCCTACTACCACTTCCCACTCTTGTGTTTTTCCCTGGATCGTATAAGCCATATTTTAAACTTCTAGCCCTTTAGGAGTGCTACGCCCAAAATTAGCTCCTTCCTCTAGTGCTTGTGCTGCTTTTAAAAGTGTCTCTTCTTCAAAAGGTTTCCCAATTAGCTGTAGCCCAAGCGGGAGACCATTATAATCTAACGCGCCAGGCACTGAAATACCTGGCAATCCGGCCAGGGAAGCGGGAACCGTAAAAACGTCATTCAAGTACATTGAAATAGGATCGTTGCACTTTTCTTTTGCGCAAAAAGCAGCAGATGGCGTTGTCGGTGTAAGAATAGCCTCAACCTTCTTGAAAGCCTTAACAAAATCTTCTGCTATGAGTGTCCTGACTTTTTGTGCTTTAACATAGTACGCGTCATAGTACCCTGCTGACAACACATAAGTACCAACAAGAATTCGGCGCTGCACTTCATCCCCAAACCCTTTTGCCCGGGTCAACTGATACATCTCATCGAGAGTATCTCCCTTCTCTCTAATTCCATAACGCACACCATCATAACGAGCTAAATTTGACGACGCTTCAGCTGGAGCAATGATATAGTAGGCAGGCAATGCATATTTAGTGTGTGGCAAAGAAACTTCCATACATTCGGCCCCACGATCCTCTAACCAGGTTATCCCTTTTTCCCAAAGTTTAGTGATTTCCGCCGGCATGTTTTCAACAATATATTCCTTAGGAATCCCAAATTTCATTCCTTTGATACCTGAATAAAGAGATTGTTCAAAATCCAAAGGATCGACAGGCACTGACGTAGAATCTTTTGCATCATACCCCGCAATTGCAGACAAAAAGATGGCAGCATCGTGGACACTGCGGGTTATAGGGCCTGCTTGATCTAAGCTGGATGCAAAAGCAACGATCCCCCACCTCGAACATCTACCATAAGTAGGCTTTAATCCAACAACCCCGCAGAATGATGCAGGTTGCCGAATCGAGCCCCCTGTATCCGTTCCTAAGGCGCCCATAGCCGCTTGAGCTGCGACAGCTGCGGCTGAACCTCCTGAAGATCCTCCTGGCACTAGATCAACCCTTTTTTTTGACCTCCATGGATTTATTGTAGATCCGTAAAAAGAAGTAGTAGTTGAAGATCCCATAGCAAATTCATCGAGATTACTCTTGCCAAGCAGGACCGCGCCTGCATTGTTCATTTTCTCAGTGATTGTTGATTCATATGTAGGAACAAAATTGCTAAGAATTCTAGAGCCAGCAGTCGTTAATATTCCTTTAGTGCAAAACAAGTCTTTTACCGCTACTGGAATGCCATCCATACACCCCAGAGCCATACCTTTACTTCTACGTAAGTCTGATTCACGCGCTCCTTGGATGGCAACCTCTGGTGTCTCGGTGATGAACATATTCAAATCTCTTTGAGTTTCAATAGATTTTATATGTGCTAACACTAATTCCTCGGCCGAAAACTCACCTTGGGTTAACGACGCAGATGCTTCATGAATGGTTAGGTCTATAAGGTCCGTCATTCCACTACTTTAGGTACCGTAAAATAATCATCAACGCTCTCTGGGGCATTTGCCAAAACATCCTTGGGGTAGCCACCATCAAGAACGCTGTCATTTCTTTGGGGAAGGGTCGAATTCGTCACATTATTCATTGCCTGAACAGTATAAGTATCTACCTCATTTAACTGCTCGACCCATTTGATAATGGCGCTCAATTCCGTAGCTAAATTATCGATGTTTTCTTCAGCAACACGAATTCGTGCAAGATTTGCTACGTTATAAACAACTTTACGGTCAAAAGACATTAATTTAAGGTCTCTTTTTAAAAATGAAAAAATTTTGCAGGTGGAAACTATCACTCGCTAGTTTTTCCTGCAAGCCAAAGCGGCTTAAAATCTGCTAAAGCATTATTTGATATGTGAAAATAGACCACAAGAAATTTGTCATAAACTAATACCAGACATGCGCTTGCGGCAAAATTCTGATTTAATTGAGTGCCATGACCGATGCTCACTTCATTAGTCTCCATACAAATCATTTTTACGAGACAAATTTGTTGAATAGTGTAATGCTGACATTAAGAATTACATGTAAGCCATTAAATAGGTAGTTAAATGGGAAAACCCGTTCTTGATCGAAGAATATTTGAATCTGGAAGAACAATCTTTGAAGAAGGTGATGAAGAAAACTGTGCCTACATCGTAGAGTCTGGCGAAGTTGAAATTTCAAAAACCATTAATGGTAAAAGAGAAATCCTTTCTATACTCAATGAAAATTGTTTATTTGGAGAATTGGCACTAATCGATTCGAAACCCAGAATGGCAAGCGCTAAAGCTAAGACAACAGTCTCAATAATCCGTGTCAATAAATTAACCTTTCAAAAAAACTTGAAAAGGCTGACAGTTTTTTACGCGGCTTAATGGATATTCTAGTTGAAAACGCGCGATCTTCTGATCATCGTCAAACTTCAGGATTCAAGCAACTTGATGACCAAAAAGAAAAACCCCTCCCACAATGCCAGGGTATATATGATGAGGCCACCTGGACAAAATGTTTTGGGACGTATATCTATCCTAATGGAGCCACATATACCGGTGAATGGCTAAACGGGAAACGCCATGGGAAGGGCGTATATGAATATACAGATGGAAAGATCCTAGAAGGATTTTTTGAAAACGATACTTTTAAAAAAAGCTACAAGTAGCTTGAACTGAACCTCTAAAATGAGGGCGCTAGAAGTGTTTGAATGAATATTTTAGCTACGGAGTCGTTATGTCCTTAGGCGAATTTACTTAAAGGTCTTCCTTTCTATTCTTTGAATGTTTTATAATATCTGACCACGCTCGACCATTCCAAACATGCAATGCTAACTTCAAGGATCCGCGAAGTGCTTTTTCGAGGTTGTTAGCTGATTGGGTCTTATTTACATTCTCTCGTTTTCCATAATCAAGGAAACTTGTGCCCCCAAGAATGACTTCGTTTTTTTTTGGATGAAAATACATTATTGTAGAAAAAACATCATTAGCTGCATGGTAGTTGTCTAAAACATCCAGATTTATTTGAAATACAGGACTTGATTTTTCTAGATAATTAGGTGTCTCCGCTAAGAACATTTGAGCCGGAAAAATAATTTCAGTTTTTCCCTTGGCACAGAAAAGATTGACATCATAGTCAGCCATAGAGAAATTCTGGCCTTCCACTTGACTTTTCCCAACAAAGTGAATTTTATAGCCACAGGCTAGATTCCCACTAAGCTTTATATTGCCTACCAAGTCTTCATCTAAAGCTCCATCGAGAACAATTTGAAGCACCTTTTGATAAACAAAGCCTATTGGTTTTCCCTTTGATTCTGCCACAACCCAAAAACCATCCTTTGTTACCCCTAATGATTTTATTCGCTTTCCCGCCTTAAAATGGCCAATCTTTTTACTTTTAACAGACGCTGACTGTCGAATATTTACGCTGCTCGTAGTAATATAAGTTTGAAGTGAAGGTGTAACTTCACTTCCTAAAATCATAACAGTACTATCGGCATACAGATATTTTTGCTGCAAAAAGAAAAAAGCTAGAAAGCAACTAACCACTTGCACAGTAAAATTTTTGCAAAATTGATTTTTGGTTCCCATTATTTATGTTTCCTAGGCTTTTGGAACACTGTAGAACTATAATCTTATGATATGTAAGGTATATTGCAAAGAGCAAGTATTACCGCAGAAGAAATGGCCATCGAAAAAATTAAAGATCTAAAATCGCGAATCGAACCAGGTCAACGTGTACTAGGAGTTGATCTAGGCCGAAAGACTATAGGCTTAGCAGTGTCGGATACAAAACTAGTTGTAGCTAGCCCTTTGACAGTAATCAGACGTAGCAGGTTTGTGAAAGATATGAAGGAACTCACGAAAATAATCAAAAATGAATTTGTCGGAGGATTAATTATAGGCCTCCCAATCGATTTAAATGGTAACGAAGGTGCTCGATGTCAATCTACTAGGCAATTCGCGTTTAATTTTCTTCAAATTACGAACTTACCCATTTCGTTTTGGGATGAACGCTTTTCAACTGCCGCCGTAGAACGGATTCTTGTTTCTGAAGTAGATATGTCGCGTGCGCGTCGCGCACAAGTTATAGACAAAATGGCTGCGGCTTTTATATTGCAAGGTGCTCTAGATTCAATCAACTGATTTAAAATAATGTTTAGTATAGAAATTATTGCTCAGTACGTTGCAATGGAGGCTAATACAAACAAGCAAAGTAATTATTTTAAGGCCAATCTTAGCAAGATATATACCTAAAAATTACTAACAAAATTAGAAAAATAATTCTTTCGAAATCTTGAATAAAACGTTCGATATTTGATCCGTTTTACAATTTCCGAATATAATATGCTGTCTTCCTCAATTTATGTTTAAGTGCTATACTCTATCCTTAAACCGATGAAAAATCCAGCCGGCATAAATACGCGATCTGATATGTTAACTAGCTTTTCCAGACAACATTTGTTGGGGATCGAGGGGCTTTCCCCAAACGAAATTGCCTTTTTGCTTAATAGGGCAGAAACTTATATCAATCAGAATCGCCAAATTAATAAGAAAAAATCGACCCTCAGAGGACGGACTATTTTCAATTTGTTCTTCGAAAACTCAACACGAACACGAACCTCGTTTGAGTTAGCCGGCAAGCGCCTTGGCGGGGATGTTATTAATATGTCTTTACTGCAAAGTTCAATAAAAAAAGGGGAGACATTAATTGACACAGCCATGACACTTAATGCGATGCACCCGGACATATTGATAGTAAGGCACCCTGCTTCAGGGGGGGTAAAGCTCTTATCTGAAAAAGTCAATTGTGCGGTGATTAACGCCGGTGACGGAAGCCATGAACATCCTACCCAAGCTTTACTTGATGCACTCACCATACGTCGACGCGTTGGGCACATTATGGGACTGAATATCGCTATATGCGGCGATATTTTGCACTCTCGAGTTGCCCGCTCAAATATTTATCTTCTTAGCACTATGGGAGCGCGCATTCGCTTAATTGCACCAAAAACATTATTACCCACAAATGTCGAAACTCTCGGGGTAGAATCATTTAACAATATGAAATCCGGGCTTAAAGATTGTGATGTCATCATGATGCTCCGCCTCCAGCGAGAACGCATGCACGCCAGCTACTTTCCCTCGTCACGCGAATATTTTCATTTTTTTGGATTAAATTACAAAAAACTGGAACTGGCCAAAAAAAACGCTTTTATCATGCACCCTGGGCCAATGAATCGGGGGGTTGAGATTGCACCAGAAGTAGCAGATGATGTTTCTCGAAGCGTCATTCGCGAGCAAGTCGAGATGGGGGTTGCTGTCCGAATGGCCGTTCTAGAAACTTTAGCTATAAATCTAGATACTTCCCAACCGGAATTCTTTGATGAAAAAACACCAAAACCAAATCAATGATCTCGTAGCGTATAAAAATGCGCTGCTAATTGACCCTGCAACAAAACTTAATATTGCGGGGGGAATTCTTGTGGAAAACACAAAAATCGTAGACGTAGGTTCGCACTTATCTGGCACAAATATACCTTCACATGCTGACATTGTAGATTGTTTTGGCGCCTATCTAGCCCCTGGGCTTGTTGATATTAGGGCTCACCTAGGCGAACCTGGTGAAGAACATAAGGAAACTTTAGATAGTGCCAGCCAAGCCGCAGTTGCTGGGGGTATTACTTCCCTGGTTTGTCTGCCAAATACTAATCCTGTTATAGATGATATGTCTGTCGTAGACTTTGTAGCAAGACGGGCACGAAAACTTGGTCTAGCAAAAGTTTATCCTTATGGGGCCGTTACAAAAAGTCTATCAGGAAAAGAAATTGCAGAACTAGGACTACTTGCCAAAGCCGGAGCAGTTGCTTTCACGGATGGGTTCGAAAGCATTTCAAATGCCCATTTAATGATGCAAGCATTGCTGTACGCCGATACTTTTGATCTATTAATCTGCCAACACCCTCAAGAACCGGCTCTTGTTTCAGGTGGCGATATGAATGCTGGAGATACTGCTTCACGCTTGGGGCTTGCTGGTATTCCAAAACAGGCGGAAGTCATTATAGTTGAACGTGATATCCGCTTACTCGAAAGCACTGGAGGGCGTATTCATTTTTCGAACCTTTCAACCTTAGAATCTGTTGACGCCGTGCGGCAAGCAAAAAACAGGGGCCTTCAAGTCACTTGTGATACAGCACCTCCTTATTTTGCACTAAATCAGCTCGCCATTGGTGATTATAGGACTTATGCTAAGTTATCCCCTCCTCTTAGAGATGAAACTGATCGTCAAGCAATTGTAGAAGGGTTAATAGATGGGACCATCGATTGCATTGCCTCCGACCATCGTCCTCAAGACGAGGAATCAAAGCGATTGCCATTTTCTCAGGCAGCAGTTGGCGGGGTTGGGCTAGAAACTCTTCTACCAATATCATTAGAGTTATTCCATAATGCGCATCTGGAACTAATTGACGTAATAAATTTGTTAACCTATTCTCCTGCTAGTATAATGAATTTACCTGCAGGTCGCCTCGAAAAAGGCATGCCTGCAGATTTTGTTTTATTTGACCCACTTCAAGGTTGGAAAATTAATGACCAAAACCTTTGTTCAAAGTCAAAAAACACGCCATTTGATGGACGGCCTGTACAAGGTGTAGTGTTAAGAACTGTAGTAGACGGACGAGCTGTCTTTAATATAGAAACTAATAACAATTAAACCACAACATTCTGCTCTAATGTTTAAAAGAGTAAAAAAATCAATAACCCTAATCTTTACCCAACATATTTTATCGATTGCTCATAGTTAATAAATCAAGAGTAGTGAAACTAACATCTGGCTTAAAAATGTTTCAAAGCTATGAATATCTTTTCCCTCTAGTAATTGGTTACTTAATTGGTTCAGTGCCATTTGGGCTGATTATCACAAGAGCTGCTGGCCTCGGGGATATAAGAAAAATCGGATCCGGTAATATTGGAGCAACGAATGTACTTCGCACTGGTCAAAAATTTCTTGCCGTCTTTACACTATTTTTTGATATTCTCAAGGGAAGTGCGCCCGTCCTGCTTTTTTCAGCTAATTCAAACCTTGAATTCGGACTTGTAGCTGGAGCTAGTGCGGTTTTTGGGCACAATTTCCCAATCTGGTTGAAATTTAAAGGGGGAAAAGGGGTCGCAACAACGATTGGGATCTACCTTGCTGCATTCTGGCCTGTCGGTATCGCCACGTGTGTCGCATGGATGCTTGTTGCTGTTACATTCCGGTACTCTTCGTTAGCCGCGTTAGTTTCATTGTCACTTCCTCCTCTTTATTTTTGCTGGCTTGAAAAATATGGTGCTCTTTGGATTCCGCTTATACTTGTAGCCTTATCCTTCTTTCGTCACTCTGGAAATATTAAACGTCTTGCCACCGGTAAAGAACCTAAACTTTTCCCAAAAAAAGATTATGAATAATTGCTAATCGATAGGGGAAACGCATGCCAACAAGCGAAAAGTCAAGCGAGTCAAAAGAAAAAGAGGTTCAGAAAGAAAACGGCAATGATCGGCACCGTTTTTTAACAATACTCATGTTAATCGTGCTTGTTGTGGCCTTTGGTTTTTTTGGGTATTACGAATTTAAGGATCGAACAACCCACGTTTTTGAGACTGATGCCCGAATCAACGCAAAGTTAATAACTGTCTCGAGCCGGGTGGCAGGACGGGTAACAAACGTACTGGTTAATCAAGGCCAGAAAGTTAAGATCGGGGATACACTGGTAAACATCGATTCTCGGAACACAAATCTCTTTAACGCGGAACTTGAAGCTCAGTTAGGTGCAATCCACGCACAGAAAAAACGGATCGAAGCTGAAAGTAATTTAGTAAAAAACCAGAATGAGAGTCGTCTTGCCTCAGAAAAATCAAAATTAAATGCAGCCCAAGTAATAGTTTCCAGTCTAAAGCCCCAATTAGAACTAATACGCCGCGATTTAGAAAGAACCAAAACTCTCTACCAACAAAAAGTCATATCCCGCCGCCAACTCGACCAAACTGAAACAAAATTGCAACGTATTAAACGGGAACATCAAATTGCCCTGGCTAATCTTAAAGCTAGCAGAACAAAAGTGAAGGAAGTTGCAGCTGAGCAATCAAAACTGGATATTCTTGCTGCGGACATACTTGTCTTGTTTAATAAAGAAACAGAAATAAAGGCAAAAATCGCCAGAAATTTGTTAGACTTTGAAGATCGTAAAATTAAAAGCTTAATAAATGGAGTAATTGATAAAACCTTTATTGAGGTTGGTGAATTCATTAACCCCGGCCAACGCCTTTTGCTACTCCACAATCCAGAAGAAATCTGGATTGAAGCTAACATTAAAGAAACCTCTGTGCGACGCTTAAAAATTGGCCAACAGGTAGAGGTCACGGTTGACGCCTATCCGGATGAAGTGTTCGTCGGAATACTTGAAACTATAGGAAATACAGCTACTAGTGCTTTTGCATTAATACCAAGCCCTAACCCAAGCGGAAACTTTACAAAAATTACCCAACGTATTCCTATTCGTATCACTATAGCTCAACGTGAAGGTCGCCTGCGACCAGGAATGATGACTGAGATCAAGATTGCCACCAAATAACAACCCAGAAATTGAAATATTATTTTCTCGTTACGGTAGAAAATACAAATGGCTCGTGACCATTGGGGGCTTGATCGGGTCTATGACTATGGTTCTATCTGCAACAATGGTAAATGTAGCTATCCCAAGTATTATGGGTGCTTTCGGCATAGGCCAACATATAGCACAATGGGCAGCAACTTCGTTCTTAGCAACGATGGTTGCCAGCCAACTCCTAAATAACTGGATGATAGAAGCATTTGGGCAGAAACTAGTTTTTTGCACTGCTTTAAGCATTTTTTCTTTAGGAGCTTTCGTATGTGCCTCGAGCCTTAATATAGAGATGCTAGTTGCAGGTAGGATTTTGCAAGGCTTTTCTGCCGGCATTATTCAACCACTAGTCTTAGCTACTATCATAACAGTGTTTCCTGCCAACCGACGCGGCTTCGCCGTAGGAATGTACGGGATGGGGGTTACACTGGCCCCAAGCTTTGGGCCGTGGATCGGGGGCCTCGCCATAGATGCGTTAACCTGGAGACACATATTCTTAGTAGTTTTACCACTTGTTTTCATTGCACTTTGCTTCGGATTAGCTTTTATGCCATCAAAAAAGCTAAATAAAACTACACCTGATTTCGATTGGGTCGGTTATACACTAGTTGCCTTGGCGATTCTATTTTTTATTAGCGTCATTGGAAATGGCCAACGGTGGGGATGGAATTCTGATTGGACCTTACTTTTTTTGCTTGCAGCCCTTGCTTCATCATCTGCCTTCATCTACTCGCAGCTCAAATCGAGAAACCCAATCCTAGATCCAACACTTTTTCTAAATTCTCAATTTACTTCAGCAATGCTTATTGCTTTTGCATTTGGAGCAGGCAATTTTGCTACTAACTATGCTATCCCTTTATTCGTGCAAACCATTCAAGGGTACACGCCAACACGTGCTGGTCTTGTTCTTGTACCTGCCGGTATACTTCTCGTGAGCTTAATACCGTTATCAGGACGCCTAAGTGATTATATTCCCTCCTATCAACCCATAATACTGGGTTGCATGATCTTCGCGACTGCTGCCTTTTTGATGTCTAGTGCAGATGTGAATACTCCTTATTGGTCAATGGCAGCTTATGCCCTAATGAGTAGGGGGGCCATCGGCCTAGTAATGCCTAATATGGGCAAGGTAGCAATGAGCTCTACGACAACAGATAAATTAAATAAAGCTGCGGGAACATACATTTTTATCCGACAACTGGGAGGAGCAACTGGCGTAGCAGTTACGTCCGTTGTTATAGAGATGCAAACTGCATATCATGTCGACCAGATAATTTCTTCCCAAACCTCTTCGAACAGCTCAAGTCGCTCAGTCCTTCAGAGCATCATGGAGCTTCTGAAGATTGAAGGTATCGCTGCCGATAGCCAAATGTCCGGCGCCCTGCAATATCTTGGCGAGATTGTCTACTACCAAGGTAGAGCCTTTGGCTTCCAAGACTCTTTTCTTTTAATTTCCTTCGTATTCTGTATAGCAATAATACCAGCGCTTCTGCTTGGAAAGGCAGCACGGAAGTAAATGTGTAGTTAAGAAAAGAAATTTAATCCCTACAAAAACCTACACTATTAATTTATTAAAGTTGTTGCTTTTTCTCTTGAATAACAGTTATCAAAATAAGATGGAAAGTTGTCGGGAAAGAGAAAAAATGAGATATCCTTTTTTATTTTCCTGAAGAAAATTGTTGTAAAGTATTGACGGGGACCTATTTTTTCGCCAATTCTCCAACCTTTAAACAATATATCTTTTGAAGTAGAGTCGTACATAATAAGATTTTGGAGATTTCATGACCGACGTAGTCGTCGTCGAATCACCGGCAAAAGCCAAGACAATAAATAAATATCTAGGGCCAGGATACACTGTGCTAGCGACAATCGGTCATATCCGTAATCTGCCGAAAAAAGATGGATCTGTCCGCCCAGATGATGACTTTGCAATGGACTGGGAAATTGATCTTAAGTCTCAAAAACAAATTGATGAAATTGCAAAAGCTGTAAAAAATGCAAAATGCCTCTTTTTAGCGACTGACCCCGATAGGGAGGGTGAGGCGATTTCATGGCACGTCCGTGATGCTCTGGAAGAAAAGGATGCTTTGAAGGGAATTAGTGTACAGCGCGTTGTCTTTAACGAGATTACCAAGAACTCAGTTTTAGCTGCATTCAAAAACCCCCGTGAAATAAATTCAGAACTAGTTGATGCTTACCTGGCCCGTAATGCTTTGGACTATCTTATTGGGTTTTGCTTGTCACCGTTACTTTGGCGAAAATTGCCTGGCACCAAATCTGCCGGACGTGTTCAATCTGTCGCTCTAAAATTAATCTGTGAACGCGAAGCAGAAATCGAATCCTTTTTTCAGGAAGAGTACTGGTCAATTGCAGGACTGTTCGAGACACAACGCAAAGAGCAATTTGAAGCTGAATTAAAGGTTCTAGATGGCAAGAAACTTGGGAAAAAAGATCTCAGTTCGGAGAAATTAGCGTCAGCAGCAGTTGATTCTGTAAAGGTTAATTCTTTTTCTGTAACGTCTATCATAAGAAAAACTACTAAACAGAACCCCAAACCGCCTTTCACAACATCGACATTGCAACAGAAGGCTGCTAGCAAACTGTTCTTTCGAGCACGGAGGACAATGCAAGTGGCGCAAAGTCTTTATCAAGGTGTCTCGATTAATGGCGAACTTACTGGTCTGATTACATACATGCGGACAGACGGTGTTCAGATCGCCAAAGAAGCCTTGTCATCGTGCCGCCATATAATTTTGACAGACTTTGGAAAACGATACCTACCTTCTAGTCCAAGACTATACAAAACAAAGGCAAAAAACGCACAGGAAGCTCACGAGGCAATCCGGCCAACTGATCTTTCTCTGCGGCCTAAGGACGTTAAGCTTAATCTTAATGAGGACCAGTACAGATTATATAGCCTCATTTGGGAACAAACAATTGCCAGTCAAATGGAATCAACTATCGTTGACCAAATGACAGTTACCTTATCGACTGAAGGCAAACAAATCGTCCTAGCTGCTTCTGGATCTAGAATAATTTTTGATGGCTATCAAAAAATCGATCGCGAAGCAGATGAAAGGACAAAAGACGAAAAAAGGAAAATGTTACCGGTAATTAAGGAAGATGAGGCCGTCAGTTTATTAGAGGCCATTCCAAATCAGCACTTCACGCAACCCCCTCCTCGTTATACCGAAGGAAGTTTAGTTAAAAAACTTGAAGAATTAGGAATTGGACGCCCTTCAACCTACCACACGACACTATCTAGACTACAAGACCACAAATATGTAAGACTGGAAAAACGCAAGGTCGAACCTGAAGACCGGGGGCGCCTTGTAACTACTTTCCTGGAGAATTTTTTCTCCCGCTATGTTGAATACGGATATACAGCTGATCTTGAAAAAGAACTCGATGAAATCTCTGGCGGAAAACTTAATTGGAAAGCTGTCCTTAGAGATTTTTGGGCCGAACTCTCAAAAGCGTTGGAACAAACCAAAGAACTACGTATTACAGAGGTACTTGATGTTATCAATGAAACCCTTGGACCGCATTTTTTTCCAGAGCGATCAGACGGCTCAAATCCTCGCAGTTGTTTGGCCTGTGGTGATGGCATCCTTAAAATAATAAGCAGCGCCAGATCAGCAAGTGGCGCATTTATAGGGTGCTCAAACTATCCAAATTGCACCTTTACCAGTCCTCTCACTATTTTTGATTCTAGTAGCAACGGAATTGAGCCAATTGATACCGGGCCAAAATTACTTGGTAGCGACCCCCAGACAAACCTTGATGTTACTTTACGAAAAGGGCCTTATGGCGCATATATTCAATTGGGCGAGGCAGAGGGCAAAAAAAAGCCAAAACGGGCCTCATTATTAAAAACATTAAACCCGTCTGACGTGGATCTCAAAACTGCACTCTCTTTTTTGTCTTTACCACGCCATATTGGATTTGATCCGGAAACTGGTGGTGAAATTACAGCCGGCATTGGAAGATTTGGTCCTTTCATAAGAACCGGCGGGACGTACGTTTCGCTTAAAGGCGAAGACGATGTGTTAACAATTGGTGAAAATAGAGCGATTGCGCTTCTTGCAGAGAAGCCTCGTAAGGCTCCTCCTGAAGAAATTGGTATACACCCTAAGGATAAAAAACCAATCACTATCCGAGAAGGTCGTTACGGTCTCTATGTTCAACACGGCCAGTTAAAAGCTTCCCTCCCCAAATCAACTCTGAGAGAGGAAGTAAATTTAGACCTTGCATTAGAAATCTTGAAAACCAAAAAAAATAAAAACAAAAAAACAAACAGTGCAACCAAAAAATCAAAAAAGTAAATTTGTTCTTATAGGAAAATTTATCATGGGCAACATTTGCCAACGGCTTTGCATGCTGTCTAAATTAAGCATTTTGCACAATCGTGCAAAACAAAAACCTGAGAATTAAGGAGTAATGATTGGCTAGCAAATTACTTGAAACCCCCAAGAGTTCAAGTTCAACATTCCTTGGCTTTCCACTTGAACTCGAACTTGACAATTTGAATGCGGACATCGCTATACTTGGTATCCCTTTTGGATTACCGTACATACCCCATGAAATGTCTAATGATCAAAGCCACGCCCCAGACGCTATCAGGCAAAATGCCCAAGATGCAGCGTGGGAAGAACCACGCACAAGGTTTCACTATGATTGGGATTTGGGAGGGGAATTATTAGATGGTCGAAATGTGAAGGTTGTGGATTACGGGAATGTTACAGCCCAAACGGACAGCCATGAGGAGCACTATCGTAAAGCAGAGATAGTGGCAAAAAAGATATTAGCGTCTGGTTCTACTTTAATTACACTTGGTGGAGACCACGGTGTTTCCATTCCTGTTATGCGCGCAATGGAACGCGATGAAAAAATTACCTTGGTTCACGTTGATGCCCATTTAGATTGGAGGGACGAGATTAACGGGGTGAAAGAGGGATATTCAAGTCCAATGCGGCGAGCATCAGAAATGCGTTGGTTTGACAGAATCGTACAGATAGGAATGAGGGGCGTTGGAAGTGCCCGCTCAAAAGAAGTCGAAGACGCTAGAAAGTATGGAGCTGAAATAATTACCGCGTATGAGCTACATGAAATTGGGATGCAGGCCGCGCTTGACCGGATCCCAAACAATGCGAACTATTATCTCTCAATAGATGCAGATGGCCTTGATCCAACTATTATGCCCGCTGTCACTGCACCAACCCCAGGCGGGCTCAATTGGGTGCAAATTTATACTTTGATTCATGGTCTAGTAAATAAAGGGCGCGTATTAGGTATGGACCTTGTGGAAATTTCTCCTTCACTTGATAACGGGAATATGACATTGGTTCATGCGGAACGTATAATTTGTAATTTTATCGGAGCAACAGTTCGGGCCAACTACTTTGAATGACTATGGTCACTGCATTTTTACACCCGTGCTACCATGTGTATCTAATCGTGATTTTGCCCTTCTGGAACTGGTTCTTACAACGCTTTTCTGTTACTACATAAAACACTACCTTTAAATGCTTTAAGCAAACCAATACAAACACAGTACTATTCCAAGTGAAGATAAAATATTGACATTTTCGAGGGTAGCGAAACAGAGCTGCGACTATATAAAATTACCCATATATTAAAGTTTGGATATAAGACAGCCGAATACCTAAACGGCTTCTATGTAAGATGAAAAAGATGGGATCAGTTGAGAACCAGTTCAAAAAACGGCATAAGGTTCCTAGAGGCCTTCCAAAGGTTACTATTGTAGAAACTGGGCACAAAAATCTTGACGGTGATATTCTTGCTATCCCAACCGGTTGGAGTAAGAAAAACAATGGACCTTTGCCCGAGATATTTCTCGCTACTCCAGCAGCAAAAACCTACGCGCCTCGCATTGGCGATCGATTTCTTGTACGGTTAAGGAGAATTAGCAAAAATACATATGAAGCAAAAGTCATCAGACCCATAAACATTTCATCGGAAGAAATATTAGGAATAATAAAAAATATAAAACCTGATAAATGGCTTCTTCAGCCTATTGAGAAAAAATCAAAATCTTGTATCGAAATTGCCCCATCTAATACGATGGACGCAAAAACTGGACAGTTAGTTCGTGTAAAAATACTGGCCAACCATAAGTCTGGGGTCAAGGCAGCTAAAGTTATCGAAAAATTTCCAGTTGAAAACATTGAAAACCAAATCGGCCTTATATCAATCCATCAATACGCAATACCTTCATCATTTTCACCAGAAACTATAAATGAAGCAAAAAACGTAAAACCGGCAACTCCTGAGGGACGTATAGACCTTCGTTTAAAACCATTTATTACCATTGACGGCCATGACGCTAAAGATTTTGACGACGCAATATTTGCAGAAGTTGATAAAAATCCTGACAATATAGGAGGGTATCAAATCTTCGTAGCTATAGCTGATGTTTCTTGGTATGTCCGTCCTGGATCTGCCCTTGATATTAGTGCTTATGAACGCGGAAATTCAGTGTATTTGCCGGATATGGTGATACCCATGTTACCAGAAACGCTGTCAAATGGGGTCTGCTCGTTGTTACCGAAAAAAGACCGGCCTTGTTTAACCGTAAAGCTTTGGATAGATAGAAAAGGAAACCTAATAAATCATCAATTTGCACGAACCCTAATACGTTCAGCTGCAAGGTTAACATACCAACAAGTACAGTCTGCCCATGATGGAAATCCTGACAAGGTTACAAAAAAGCTACTGAAAAGCGTGATAGACCCTATTTACGCTGCATACAAACTTCTAAAGTCTAATCGCAAAAAACGGGGTGTTCTAGAAGTAACACACCCAGAACCCAAAATAATTTTTGATGAAAATGGTAGAATTCAATCAATAAAAACTCGATCCACCCTAGAATCTCACAAACTAATTGAAGAATTTATGATCACAGCAAATATTGCAGCTGCGAATGCATTGGAAAAAAAGGGAATTTCATGTATTTATCGAATTCATGAAAAGCCTTCAAAAGAAAAGCTCCATACCTTAAGCCAAGTATTAGATACGTTAGGCATTAAACTTTCCCAAAACAAATGTGTAACACCCACAATATTTAACGAAATATTAAGCCGTATAGAAAAGCCCCCACTTAAAAAGCTAGTATCGACTTGGATACTCCGTTCTCAATCAAAAGCTGAATATTCAAAAAATAATATTGGCCACTTTGGTTTGTCACTAGAACGTTATTGCCACTTTACCTCGCCGATTAGGCGTTATTCAGATTTACTAATTCACCACGCCCTTATTTCATATTTAGATAAATCGACTAGTTCAAGTCGATTAGAAAAATTGCTTGCCACAAACATTGGGGAACATCTGTCATCCCTGGAACGCCGAGCAATTGCGGCTGAGCGAGATACAATTGATCGATATTCAGCACATTATTTGGAAAGCCAAATCGGGAAGACAGTTAAAGGTCATATAAGCGGGGTAGGTAAATTTGGGCTCTTTGTTGCAATTGACGATATAAATATCGACGGCTTTATCCCAGTCTCCACGATGACGATAGATTATTTTCATTTTGATGAAAATCTACATCAACTTGTAGGGCGCTCAACAAATCAAAAGTTCCAAATTGGAGATGATATAGATGTCCGCCTTATTGAAGCAAACCCGATTACTGGAGGGATCCTCTTAGAACCCATCTACAAAACTATTTATTTAAATAAAACAAAAAGTAAAAGCAGAAAATCATCACGCAAAAAAATCAGAAAAAGAAAAATATAGTACGAAAATTTCAATTCTAAATTTCAAGTGTTTTTTTTATTTTTATATAATACAAACTTGGTAAATTGATAAAAATCAAACATCCTTTGCGCCAAGTTGATTTTGAAAACTCGTGAATCACCGGATACTATATTTCCGTTTCACGAAACAACAAAGTTAGAGACCAATAATGATGATTTTCTCAAAAAACCGGTGTATAAAATATTGGGCAACACTCCTTGTTTTTTGCATAACAAGCTGTGCTGCTCCTCCCACAGTACACGTAAAAGAGTCGGCGCCTGAATTTAAGCTTGAAGCAGCAGAAGAAGTTTTCTCGACCGGGTTGCAGAGTATAACTGAAAAATATATTGAAGCTATTGATATAGATCATGTCACAATTGAAGGGTTGCGGGGCTTGGGGGCGATTGACCCCTCAATAACCATCGAGAAAGAAAAAAACTCAATTGTTCTATCAACAGGTTTTTCTAAAATTCGGCAAAACCTGCCCAACATTTCAGACGCAAAGAATTGGGGTAAAATTGCAGCTAATTTGGCAGGAGCGGCATGGAATGATTCTTTTGAACTTCGTAACGCTGATCAAGAACATCTTTATGAAGCTGTTTTTGATAGCGTACTATCTCATCTCGACAACTTTTCACGGTACGCCGGCGCTCGCGAAGCCAGACTGAACAGGGCAAAACGAGATGGCTTTGGAGGCATCGGTGTGCAATTTAAAATTGTCAATGGCGCTATAATAATTACAAGCACATTCCCTAACTCACCAGCTTTCCGGGCGAACCTTTCTGCAGGGGATCAGATTACCTACGTCGGCCAAGTCCCAGTAACAGGGCTTGGCCACAAACAAGTTCGAAAACAGTTAAGGGGACCAATTGGGTCAGAAACAACCCTAACCATAAAACGGGTTTCGTCCACTACTAGTAACAAAATCTCTTTTGTTCGTTCCAGGATCGTTCCCAATACCGTAAACATCAAGTTTGTTGAAAGCATAGGTATTATAACAATTTCTAGCTTCAATCATGAGACAGCATTTTCAATGGCCAAAACCCTTGAAGACGTTCGCAAGAATAAAAAAATAAATGGCCTTGTATTAGATCTAAGGGGCAACCCTGGCGGTCTACTTCGACAGGCAGTTAAAGTTGCCGACCTATTATTAACCCGTGGGCCAATAATTAGCACTGAAGGACGCCACCCAGATAGCCTTCACACATATCAAGCAGGTGGCAAGGACTTAGTCCTTAAAATGCCAATAGTAGTGCTAGTTGACGGACGGTCTGCATCAGCCGCTGAAATAGTTGCCGCAGCCCTTCAAGACCGTAAACGAGCGGTCGTCGTTGGTACAACTTCTTTCGGAAAAGGAACTGTCCAAACTGTAATCAAATTACCAAACGATGGCGAAATTACTCTGACTTGGTCACGGCTAATAGCGCCTTCCGGATATACAATCCACGGCTTAGGCGTCCATCCTACTATTTGCACGAGCTTTTACACGGACAAAGAAAAAACTCTTCGGGAATTGCTAGCAAAACCGTCCCATATCTCTCAATTATTTAAGAGGTGGAAAAAAACGGGAATATTATCACAAGATGCAAAATCAAAGCTAAGGGCTAACTGTCCTTCGAAAAAAGATAATAAAAATCTTGATTTACAAATCGCTCGTCACATTTTATCGAAAAGACAACTATATTCTGATGCAATAAATATTCATAACAATGTTGGGGACTAGTTGCCTAAACAATAAAAAAAATGTACTTTGCGCGCCGAGTCTCGTGAATTAATTTACGGAGTTTTGAAAATGGCTAAAAGTCCTACTATCCAAATCAAACTGGTTAGCAGTGCCGGAACGGGGGTTTATTATGTTACAAAAAAAAATCCACGAACCTCCACTGAAAAATTGGAGTTCCGTAAATATGATCCAGTTATTCGAAAGCATGTACCTTTCAAGGAAGCAAAAATTAAGTAAACCACGCTAATGAGCTAAATATCAACCGATATATCTACGAATCGTTGTTAATAATGTCTCAATTGACGTTGGCTTAGCAATGTACGAATCAAACCCATGGTTAAGTATCTTTTCCTCATCACCACTCATAGCATATGCCGTAACAGCAATCACTGGAACCTCATTAAATTTTTGATTGGCTTTTAATTCCCTGAGTATATCGACACCTGATAAACCCTTTAATCGAATATCCATTAAGATTAAATCTAGGTCTTTTCCCAACACCAACTCATCCAGGTCACTTCCATCAACGCTTTGCAAGACAATATACCCATGTACTTGGAGCAGGTCCGTAACTAACTTCATCGTTAGTTCATTATCTTCAATAATTAAAATTGTTTTAGCCAATTAATTTAAAATGCCTTTTCAAAACAAAGATAATTGATAGCTCCGATACTAAGACAATTTTAGAATGCTCGGAAATCAATATTATAATATTAACCCAAATAAATTACTGAACTGTCAGATCTATCGATTACCCGCCTTTTACTTTTGTAACCAATTCTTCTAATTTCAAAACATCATGAATTATAAGCACCTCCTTCCTTCTTTCGATTATCCCACGATGGGCTAGTTGGCCAAGCACACGAGCGACTGTTTCCCTTGTTGTAGAAACCCTACTTGCAATATCACCATGAATTGGAACTGGGCTAATTTCAGCTTTATTTCCTTTGGAAGCTCCATCTTTTGCCTGGCGTAATAGTTCTGCTTGCACGCGATTTTTTGCTGCTAAGGTACTAAGCTCCATAATACGATCTGTCGATTCTCGTATTATTCTGGTTAAATTTTTCATCTGTTTCATAGAAACTTCTGGGTAGCTGTAAAGCACCCAAAAAAATGATCTTGCAGGCATGATTGCTAAAAGAGATGGAACCAGTGAAATGACAGAAGCTGAGCGGGGCTTTTTATCAATAGCTGCCAACTCTCCAAAATGGTGCCCTGCCTTTATATCATCAAGTGTTATTTCACGACCAAAAATTGAATAATTTACTATCCGCACCCTACCTTCAATAACAAAAAATACATCCTGGCTATCGCTATGTTGATCAATAACTTGTTCGCTAACCCCATACCATTTCCATTTGCATGATCGCTCCAATTGTGAAAGAACATCAACCGGCACACTACTGAAAAGATCAATGCCAGTTAATCTACAGGAAGCTTTCTTGGTCAACTTACAGCACCTTTTTTTCAGGCTAAAGATTAATCGACTTTCTCCAACAAAAAACTTAGCTTATATTTTTGATGAATTTGCAAAAAGCTAATACAATCTTCTAAAAATACACGTCCATTAAAAATTTAACAGCCCTTTAACTGTTCTCTTACATGCGTATTCCAAAAAATCTACTATTAAACTTATTTCTGATCATCTCTGGTTGATATATTATGAATCGAGAAAATACAAACCAAACAAAAGCGTCTCCTAATATCGTCGCAGTAATTCCCTGCTATCGCGAAACCGGCCATGTTTTAAAAGTCATAAAGCATATTGGTCCTGAAGTTTCGAAAATTGTCGTGGTTGACGATGGATGCCCCGAAAACACAGGAGATCTAGTTGAAAAAAAATGCCCTGACAAACGCACACATATATTAAGGCATAGTAATAATCTAGGGGTTGGGGCTGCTACAATTACCGGATACCAGAAAGCACTGGCCTTGGGTGCCGATATAATTGTTAAAATCGACGGGGACGGCCAAATGGATCCAAAACTTATACCGAATCTGATTAGGCCAATCATTGAGGGGAATGCAGATTATGTAAAGGGAAATCGATTCCATCGGTTGGATGCAATTTATTGCATGCCACTTCTGCGTATTATTGGCAACACCTTTTTATCTTTTCTTACAAAGGTCTCTTCTGGTTATTGGTCTATATTTGACCCCACCAATGGGTTTACCGCCATCCACGGAAAAATTGCTAAAATTTTGCCCTTTCACCATATTGCGAAAGGTTATTTTTTTGAAACAGATATGTTATTCAGGCTAGGAACCTTAAAAGCTGTAGTTAAAGATATGCCTATGCAAGCAATATACAGCAATGAAACTAGCCACTTGAGAATCTCTCGAATTCTCAGCGAATTTTTAATTGGCCACCTAAAAAATAGTGTTAAGCGTATTTTTATAAGTTATTTCCTCACTGATTTCACTTTAGCCTCAGTAGAGTTAGTTTTAAGTATATTACTCTACAGCTTTGGGCTTTTTTTTGGAATTCCCCGTTGGTTTGAGAGCATTGATACCGGAATTCCTGCAACAGCAGGGGAGGTGATACTGGCTGCGTTACCAATTATTCTTGGGACACAGCTACTCATTGCATTTCTAAATTATGACTTTCGAAAGACCCCCAAAAACCCAATCCATCCGTCGCTCCACTAGCGGTAAAGGTAATCGAATTTTTCCACCTAGTTATCTTCTCTTTAAAAATACAACGCGGAACTTGTCACAACTCATCGTTCATGTTCTTTTTTGGGATTTGCATTCTCTTTTATAACGTTTATAAACATTAAGTGATATATACTCCAATAACCGCTTGCTAACACTTGTAAAGAAAAATTCTCTATGTTGATTAACATGTTGACGTTAGCGCCTTAAAGTATCAAACTTACTACAATATTTAGGGGGGGGAGAGGTAAAAAAATACTACCTGTTGCCTCTCATTACATACAAAAAAATCGAACGGTAGAGAACAAGAATTACTTATATTAACTAGCTTTTAACCGAAAATATTGATTATGTCTTTTTTCACTTCCTCACTAATTGCACTTTTAATCATCATGGTCAAACCGGTGACAGCGGCTGAAGGCACTATTAACGCCATGCTGTATTCGCCAATACCTGATGGGGAACTAATCTCAATTCAAATTCTCGATAATTCCGATGAAAACATGTATATCAAAAGAAAATTCGAGCAAGGCTTTCGGGAACAAGGAAAGAAAGTAGGAAAAGACGGACGGTTATTAATCACGATTGAACGACGTGGAACTTTGGGAACATGGCGTGGTGTTACCCCTAATCGCTTGATACAACTTCGAAACGCGGAGGACCATACAGGGGTTGATACACCCGATATACGCTTTAGTCTTTTTGATTCAAGCCTCGGAGGCTTTTTTAACAAGAATATTTCCTCACGGGTAACACAGGTAGCAGCTAGTCAATACCAAATTAATATTTCTCTTGATGACCGTGCAAATGGACGACGCCTTTGGCAAGGGTGGGCAACAATTGAGGTTGGCAAGAGTGATGACAGAAAACTTCTTTATTCCATGATACCTCGGTTGATTGAAAATATTGGAAAAACCGTCCGTAGCCAAACTTTCAAAGTGAATTGACTGTTTCAAATAATTAGTTAGGATTCTCTAGAACGTAATTACTCTGCAAATGAGTATCCTTTAGAGCGTTTCCTTTGTTAAGATTTGTTTCGGTCAAAGATATGAGCCAAGCTAGTCAATTTAATGATTAATTCCTCAAAAAACTCTCTTCTCCCTATCGGATTTACAGATACACTTTATCCTGAAGCTTCAAACGAGGCACATGCGCTAGAAAGAATCATTACCTTCTTTTCCTCAAATGGGTACCAACAGGTAAATCTCCCACTACTTGAATTCGAAGAGAGCCTCTTTGACGGAACTGGTGTTTCGATGACAGAACAAACATTCCGTCTTATGGATCCAATATCCCAAAAGATGATGGGCATTAGAGCTGATATGACCCCGCAAATAGCACGAGTCGCGACAACTCGACTTAGGGGGGAGCCTAGACCTTTGAGGCTTTGCTATGGCGGACAAGTTCTTAGGATAAAGGGGAGTCAGTTAAGGTCCAAACGGCAATTTACTCAGGTTGGAGCGGAACTTATAGGAACAAAATCCCCTATTGCTGATGCTGAAGTTGTCTTGATAGCTGTATCAGCTCTTAGAGATATAGGGGTAAAAAATATCTCTGTAGATCTTGGGCTTCCTCGTCTAGCACCAAATCTAATGAACGAATGTGGAATTAAAGGAGAAACGGCGGCTGCAATGCGCTCTGCCCTGAACCGCAAAGATTTTTCCGAAGTCTGTGCGATCGCTAGTTCTTCTGGGCAAAGGGCAGCGACGATCTTTCCAGCGTTAATGTCCGCTGCAGGTCCCGTCGAATCAGCAATTAAGAAACTAAATGCATTAAAACTTGGAGATAATGCCAATCTTGAACGGTCTCACTTAGGAGAGGTTGCAGAATTAATATGCTCAAGCGCGCCGGATGTTGGACTCACTATTGACCCTGTTGAAGACCGCAGTTTTAAGTACCATGCAGGAGTAACGTTTTCTTTATATTGCAAAGGAATACAAGGTGAACTAGGAAGCGGCGGACGGTACATGGCAGGCAACGGAAAAGATGTTGAAAATGCTACCGGTTTAACTCTCTTTTTGGATACCCTGATTAAGGTAATACCAAACAGGGCCTCGAAAATGCGTATTTTCCTACCATACGGGACCCCGCTAGATAAAGGAACCGAATTAAGAGCCGAAGGTTGGATTACGATTAATAGCATAGAAAAAGAACAAGATCCAATAGCTGAAGCAACAAGGTTACGATGTGACACCTATCTCGGTTCAAAAGGAATTGAAAAAATATAAATCGTCACTAACAGGCAAATATCTGAAGGTATAAAAATGTCTAATGTTGTTGTAGTTGGCTCCCAATGGGGTGATGAGGGAAAGGGAAAAATTGTTGATTGGTTATCAGAAAAAGCTGATGTTATTGTCCGATTTCAAGGAGGACATAATGCCGGTCACACTCTAGTTATTGATGGGACCACATTTAAGCTACATGCTTTACCATCAGGTATTGTTCGCAGCGGTAAAACATCAGTAATTGGGAATGGCGTTGTCTTAGACCCATGGCACTTGCTAAAAGAAATTGAAGGTATCCGCAAACTTGGTATACATGTAAGCCCTACCAACCTACTAATCGCTGAAAATGCTCCACTGATTCTAGGCTTGCACAAAAACTTAGATCTGGCACGCGAGAATAATGCCGGTAAAGCTAGAATTGGAACCACAGGTCGTGGCATTGGACCTGCCTATGAAGACAAAGTAGCACGTCGTGCTATACGGGTAGGCGACCTATTAGAACCAGACATCATACCAGATCGCGTAGATAAACTTCTGATGCACCATAATTCGCTATTGCGTGGAATGAAACTTGAAGAAATAAAGCCAAAACCTCTTGTTAACCAACTTCTGGAAGTTGCACCAAAAATTTCTCCTTTTGTTACATCCGCCTGGAAGGCTCTATATGACCTGCGTAAATCTGGAAAGAAAATTCTTTTTGAAGGTGCTCAAGGAACTATGCTAGACATCGACCATGGCACCTATCCCTTTGTTACCTCATCAAATGTTGTCTCAGCGCAAGCACTCATTGGCTCTGGCCAAGGGCCAAAAGCTATTGATTATGTTTTAGGAATTACAAAAGCCTATACTACACGCGTTGGCTCTGGCCCTTTTCCGACTGAGCTACTGGACAATGATGGAAGTAAAATTGCTGAAATTGGGAATGAATTTGGAACCACGACAGGTCGCCCTAGACGCTGCGGTTGGTTTGATGCACCCTTGGTTCGTAAAGCTATACAAATAAATGGTATAAATGGAATTGCCTTAACCAAACTCGACGTCCTTGATGAATTTAGTTATTTAAAAATCTGTACGGGTTACCGTTATAATGGAAGTGCACTGGACTATTTTCCGTCATCTCTAAAAGCTCAGGAAGAAATAGAACCAATTTTAGAAACTATTAACGGATGGAAAAAAAACACACGTGGCGCTCGTTCATTAAACGATCTGCCTGCTGCTGCTATAAATTATATTCGATTATTGGAAGAGCTCCTAGATACTCCAATAACAATTCTTTCAACATCCCCAAAAAGAGAGGACACTATCTTAATCCACGACCCGTTCAAAGATTAATTATCTTCTGTACTCTTTTAATTATTAATTAATAACGAAATTCGATACTCTTTTACGTGCATCAAGAATAAACGGTACAAAATTATTTGATTCGTCCTTTAAGGATCAACAATTCGGAAATGGCAGAAGCATCTAAATCGTCTCGAATATCTTCTGAGAATGGAAGTACAGAGAATCAACCAGCTCTTCTTCTAGGCAGGTATTATATTGATGCGAATGCACCGATTCCCCAATTAGATTCACCGTCAGCTCGAGCTTTTTCTGTTGAAGACCGCCGAGATATTGGACGTAATTTGTTTGCTTTAATCTGCACTCCTGAATTACCACCCCGACTGGATGTTATGGATACCCTTAAAGGAGAGCATATTACTGGTCTTCTACCACTAGTTGAGTGGGGAACTGTTTTTTGGCCACCTTTAGGTATAAAGATTATGGTGGTTGTCTATGAATACCCTATGGGGGGAAACGTTGTTGACCCCGACACAGAAGATACTACCCGTCTTGCTGAATATGATATACCTCGGCGTATTGTTGAACCATTAGCAACAGCGATTGCAGAACTTTCAGCAAGGGGGATAACCCATCATTCCATCCGTCCTGACAATGTCTATTTCCTAGATGAGGAATGTCAAAAACTTGTTCTTGGAGAGTGCGTTACAGGTCCTCCTGGATTTGATCAGACTGCATTAGTTGAACCGATGCATCGGGCTACCTCCTCCCCAGGTGGCCGCGGGCCTGGAACCACATCTGATGACCTTTATGCTTTAGGAGTTACAATCTTTATCGTCGTCACAGGGCATAGTTCACTAGAGACACATAGTGATACCGATATAATCTATCAAAAATTTGAACAAGGTAGTTACGCTAGCATTTGTGGGAACATGGAAACACACTCTTCACTTACAGAAGTTTTTCGCGGGCTGTTATGTGATGATCCTGATGAACAATGGGATCTGGAAAAACTAGATATCTGGATTAACGGACGCCAACAGCCCCCGATAAAAAATATTTCTCCACACCGGGCGAAAGAACCGTTCTTGTTTAACGGTTATGAACATACTAATCCAAAAGCACTCGCATATGCCTTTAGCAGAAACGTGCGCGATGCTATCCGCTCAATTAAGGATGATGAATTCCAAAGATGGCTCAGGCACTCTGTAGGAGAAACAGAAATGGCTGATGCGATTAATAATTTGCTTGAGGTTGCCTCTTATAATAAGGGCACCACACAGGGCCGTGATGATTATTTAGTGTTTCGAACTGTACTGGTTCTTGATTCCACTGGACCTCTCCGTTTTAAAGATTTTTCCTGTTACCCAAACGGTTTCGGCACGGCGATCGCCGTTGATCTTTTACGAAAAGGAAACGCAAAGGCGGGTATAGAGGTAATTCTTTTGGAACTCTTTACTTATTGGATAAAAGCACAGCCCTCGGCTCGCCACATATCACCAGAGCTAAAGATAGTATTTAACCAATCTAGAAATTTCTTGAAATCAAAGCAGCTTGGGTACGGGATTGATCGATGCTTATACAAACTTAATCCTGGGCTTCCATGTCAAAGTTCACTTATTTCAAGTGAATGTGTGATCTCCATTGAAGATTTGTTACCAGCGCTTGATAACGTATCCGCTAACATTGATTCAAAACTTATACCCATTGACCGACACATCGCTGCTTTCATTGCAACTCGGTTCGATGAAGATATACAGCCCCACCTAAGAGCATTAGCATCAACTAAGCAACAAACTTCAATTGTTGGCATGATGTCCCTACTTGCTTTTATGCAGTACAAGCTCCATCCAGAGCCATTGTTAGGTCTAGCAGGCTGGGTCGGAGGTCTATTGGGACCAGTAATCGATAGCTACTATAGTGTAACTACAAGGAGAAAGCTTGAGCGTGATATTCCAAAGCTAGTTCGCAAAGGAAGTCTTCCGGATTTATTTGAGTTTGTTGATGATGCTGATTTACGGCGACAAGACTGGGATGATTATAATGAGGCCAAAGAACGTTACGCGGAAGCTCATAGTGAGGCTGTGAAAATAGAAGACAGGTTGAAGGAACAATTAGCCGAAGCCGAAACAGCAGGCGAAAGAGTCACTGCCATAATATCGGTTCTAGGAACAATGGTAATTGTTACAATGATATTTATTGGCCACTACTTATAATTTTGTTGGAGGTTAGAGTACAATTAATGTCTGAAACCGACCCAATTCAGCAGCAGAAAATTACCACATATATTTGGTATGCCGTAATCCTCGTTTGCTTAACAATTGTTGCGTTTCCAACCATTATGCTTGTATGTGTAGGCATGGTGCCAACAGCCATCGCAACCTTTATTGATCGAACTGAAGATAAATATTCGGTCTATTGTATAGCTGGAGGTAATTTCTGTGGAGTTTTTGTTTATCTGTTAGAGCTTTGGGGTAGCCATAACAACATTAGCGCAGCAAACACCATATTTTCTGAAATTTTCCCTTTGCTTATTATGTATGCTTCTGCAGGTTTTGGCTTGATAATATTTATGGTTTTACCACCAATTATATCCTCTGTACTTCAAGCAATAGCCCAACGCCGCCTCAACCTTCTCCGGGTTGTGCAAACTAAACTAGTTGAGGAGTGGGGCGAAACCTTAATACCTGCAGACCCGTCTACTGAGAAATTAGCGGTAGACACTAAACCAGAATAAACCTCACTTACTTGTACTAGATTTAGCTTCAGCAAATTCCATTTACATCTTGGCAGCTCTTTCATGAATCTCAAGCGCTCTTGCCGTTTCTTGTTGAAGCTGCCACATAGAGGCGTAAAGCCCATTATTAGCCAAGAGCATTTCATGCGTTCCACTCTCACAAATTCGACCTTTTTCAAGAACTAATATTTCATCTGCAGCTACAACTGTTGATAAACGATGAGCGATTATAATCGTAGTACGATCCCTGGAAAGTTCAACTATTGATCCCATTATTTCTTGCTCTGTCCGAGTATCAAGAGCTGACGTTGCCTCATCTAAAATTAATATTTTGGGGTTCTTAAGAATAGTCCTGGCAATTAAAACTCGCTGCTTCTCCCCGCCAGAAAGCTTTAGCCCTCGCTCACCCACAATTGTCTGATATCCTCTCGGCAGACCGCTTATGAAGTCGTGGACTTCAGCTGCTTTAGCAGCTCTTTCTATTTCGCTATTAGACGCCTCTGGACACCCGTAAGAAATATTATAATAGATCGTCTCGTTAAAAAGTATGGTGTCCTGGGGGATAATCCCAATAGAAGACCTAACACTCCTTAGCGTAACATCGCGGATATCTGTACCATCGATCAGAATTTTACCATTACTTACATCGTAAAAGCGCAAAAGCAGGCGACCAATAGTTGATTTCCCAACTCCACTTGGACCAACAATAGCAGTTCGTTTTCCTGAATTTACAGTAAAAGTTATATCCTCCAGAACCGCGGGGCTATCACTATAAGAGAATGAAACACCCTCAAATTTAATGCTCCCGTCAGTCACAAGAGATGTTAAGGCATTTTTCTTCTCTACAATGTCACCTGACTCATTAAGAAGAGCGAACATATTCTCTATGTCAATCAACGATCGTTTTATTTCACGATAAACAAAACCAAGGAAATTAAGGGGTAGATACAATTGAATCAAATATGTATTGACTAAGACAAAGTCACCCAAAGTCATGTCATTGGAAACAACACCCTTGCCTGCTAACACCATGATGAGAGTTAATCCTACTGCAACAATAATTCCCTGGCCTATGTTAAGGAAAGCTAGAGAAGAGGAACTCTTTACCGCTGCATTTTCGTAATCTTTTAGTGCACTGTCGAACCGCTTAACTTCAAAACTCTCATTACCAAAATATTTGACAGTTTCGAAGTTAAGCAGACTATCAATAGCTTTACTATTAGCATTGTTTTCCGTCTCGTTCATTTGGCGGCGAAACTTAAGACGCCATTCCGTGACAATTAAAGTCCACGTTATATATCCAAATAAAGTTGAAAAGGTAATTAAAGAAAACGAAGGCCCATATAGTTTCCATAAAATTCCACAAATCAGAACAATTTCAAAAAAAGTTGGAACAATATTAAAAAGCATAAAACGCAAGAGAAACTCTATGCCCTTTGTACCGCGTTCTATAGACCGACTTATCCCTCCTGTCTTACGATCAAGATGGAATCGAACAGATAGATTGTGAAGACGGTCAAATGTTTTTACACCGGCAGCCCTAACTGCGCCCTGTGCAACACGCGTAAATATGGCATCCCGCAATTCACCAAATACATGTGCTAGCAATCGGATCAGGCCATAGCCTAGGATCAAGCCCAATGGTAAAACAACTTCAGCAGAAGAAGCAGGAGACAATAAATCTACAGCCTCCTTATAGAAAATGGGGACAATTACGTTAGCAATTTTTGCAACAACAAGAAAACCTACGGCAGCAACCACGCGGATACGCAACCCCTTATCCTCAGGCCAAAGGTAAGGTAAAATTGAACTAATTACACCTAAGTCTTGCCGAGCGATTCTCGCCTTGGCTGGATAGGATTTATTTTTCATCAGACAAACACCTTTTAAAACTATTTAACAGCGTAGCTGGAATTAATAGTCTGAAAGCGGGTTGCTGCTCCATTTACAATAATGCGGTTACCAAACTTCCAAGGAATTTTTAGACGTTATGTAAGCCGCAGAAAATAAAAAAAAATATACTCTGTTACACACACCGTTTCTTAACTTCTTTTAGGCAAACTGTGCGCATAACATTGGTCACATCGAAATGCCCGAAAAAAACAATAAAACCAACAGTCTCTGGCCGGCAATCTGGCGAAATATAGTTATCTCAATTATTCCAGCAATCATATGGTTTGCCATTCACCTTCCCTATACATACCATGATGAGAGAGCAAGTAATATAAAGTATACAGTCCGGGTGAACCGGTTTGTTGATAGCGCCTGTATTAGGAAATGGAAAACAAAAACACCATCGAATTTAAATATCTTTAAGTGCCAATAATTTTCTCTTTCTAATAGCTTAGAAATAACAATAATAGGCACAGTGCAAAGCTCAGAGTTACATGTATTAGAGGAAAAAATAATAGGATTTTATATTGACTCGAAAGAAGCGTGTTTTTTTAGACAGTAACTTTCTGAATACTAAAACTGTGTTTTATCAAAAGGACACTATTTAATGTTTAAGTTAATAGATTCATCCCCGCAAGAGGTTAAGAGATGGTTAGACGAAAACGAAGCGATATTAGTCGACATTCGTGAATCTCAAGAATTAACTGAAGCCAAGGTCGCCGGGGCGATTCACCTCCCATTATCTGAATTTAATCCTTCAGAAATACCAAACGAACCTGGAAAAAAGACCGTATTAATTTGCGGTCATGGCGTCCGATCTCGCCAAGTTGGTAATTTTCTTTTGGAACGTGGGTTTTTAGAAAAAGCGTACCATGTTTCAACCGGAATTGCAGGTTGGCAAAATGCTGGGTTACAAACTGATACAGCCTGAAAATTAGTGCGGTAACTCAATTGCATAATCCTCGACTGGAAGAACCATTTCTATCAGGCCCTGTTTCTTGAGAAATTTTCCAAAACGAACATAACGCGCTTTATCAAGGGCAGCGGGACGAAGCGCAAATCGCGGCAAGGTGTCTCCCCACGCCCGTCGATTAAGTTCATCATTTAGTGCTTTGTATTTCCCAATGAACAAATTCCAACTTTCTTTCGGATAGTTAACTAGAAATTGAACACCTTTTTCTACCCCCTCAAGAAAAGATCGGTATTGCGCATTATGAATTTTTTGCTTGCTGGCTACTAGGATAAGCTCATCGTAGGCTGGAACACCCTCTTCTTCAGGGAAAAATGCCCTTCCTGGATGTTTTACTATATCCATCTGATTAAGTTCAAAATTTCTGAACGCTCCGATCACACCATCCACCTTGCCGCTAATAAGAGCCGGAGATAATGAAAAATTCACATTAATCAACTCAACATCAGATAGGTATAGACCAGATTTGTTCAACATTGCTTTTAATAGCGCGTCTTCAAAACCTCCAACTGAATATCCAATCTTCTTTCCCTTAAAGTCCGAGATACTCTTTATAGGTCCATCAGCTAAAACCACCAACGAATTGAGGGGAGTGCTGATCAAAGTGCCGATACGAATTAAGGGGAGACCTGCATTCACTTGAATATATAGTTGGGGTTGGTAGGAAACTGCTATCTCAGCTTTGTTGGCTGCAACTAACTTTGGCGGATCGTTCGGGTCTGCAGGAGCTACGAACGAAACAACTAGCCCCTTTTCTTTGAAATATCCTTTCTCTTTGGCTACGATCAGCGGAGCGTGGTCAGGGTTAACAAACCAATCGAGGAGAACCGTTATTCTACTCTCAGCAGCAAGATGTGTGGGTGAAAGTTGAAAAAGGAAGGCGCCTAAAAAGAACATTAATTTTTTCATGATACTTCTTATCTCCATCAAATCTTTAGTAATTATTAATGTTGAATGATAACCTTTTGAAGAAGTTGATCTATTGTGAAATATAGTGTTACAGCCATAATTGCTAATATTAATAATGCAGCGAACATTAAGTCGATTTGCAACCGCGCATTCGCATGCAGCATGATAAAACCCAATCCTTCGCTAGATCCTACCCATTCCCCCACAATTGCACCAATCGGTGCAACTGCAGTTGCTACACGCAACCCCGATGCAAAGGAGGGCAGTGCCGACGGTATACGAACGTGAATTAAGATAGCCGAACGGGATGCATTCATTGAATTCGCCAAGTCAAGAAAGCCTTGTTTTGTCTGCCGTAAACCATCAAACATTGTCGCTGTAACCGGAAAAAAAATAATCAAGGTGGCCATTGCTATTTTGGAAGCCATTCCATAACCCAACCAAATCACTAAAATTGGCGCCAATGCAAAAACTGGGACCGCTTGACTTATTACTAAGACCGGCAAGAGCCAAAGCCTAACAGATTGAAAGACCATCATGACTAACGCACATAACGCGCCTAGACCTGTTCCAAAAATGAGGCCTAGCATTATTTCGATAAAGGTTGTTAGAGCATGCCCGGCCAGATCATAGGAATGATTGATTAAAGCAGTGCCCACATGAGCTGGGGGTGGTAAAATAAAAAACTCAATCCCCGTCAACAAGGTAAATAAATGCCACGCCACGAGGAAAGCAATAGCTATTGTAAATATCCGGAATAGTTTCATGGTGCTTCAGCTTTCGATAGACGAGCAAGTAATTCTGCCTGGCCCTGTAGCACTTCAGAATTCTCAATCATGCGAGGAGGAGCACCCGCAGGTTTGATGGTGCTATCAAGGCAGGCTGGTTGACCAGAAAGAACATAAATACTGTCACTAAGACGATATGCCTCAAGTGGATCATGCGTTACTAATAAAACCGTTTTATCTTGGAGCATCTCAGCGGCTAGATCTTGCAACCGAACTTTAGTTAGAGAATCGAGGGAAGAAAATGGTTCATCCATCAAAATAAATGGCCGGTCTTCCATTAGTGTCCGTGCTAAAGCAACTCTTTGACGCATACCCACTGAGAGGGATGAAGGCATGTCCGCAGCATTGGCGTAAAGGCCAACGCTACGTAACAATTCCAACGCTCTATCTTTGGAACACTCCTCCCCCCTCAAACGAGCCCCTAAAGTAACATTATCTAAAACGTTTAACCATGGAAACAATAAGTCAACTTGGGACATATATGCTAATTCCCCGGATATCTTTCGGGAGTGTACTATAGATGTTCCAGATGAAAATTCTGAGGCCAAGCCTGCAATAAGTCGCAGAATCGTAGTCTTTCCAATTCCACTAATGCCCATTAAGCTCGTCCATTTACCTTTTTCCAGGACAAACTCAAGTTCGTCAAAAAGTACTCTATCTTTGTAAGAAAGATTTCTAACTGTTAAAACAAGGTCTTCTTCTTTAGATTTGCTGTTCAGAATCACCATTACGCTCCATCCCTACGCCAGAATTAACTGGTTCAGGTTCAACGGGTTTTTACCAATGTGTCTGGCGAAATCTCAGCCCCATTGTTATTTAGAGGCTCCCCGTGGATCAATTTACTGTGATGCTTTTTAACAACCTAGTCAAGCGATGTTGGCATTTTTTTTTAGTTGATTTTCACAGGGCCTCTTTGCAGAAAAATCCTGTTGACATAAGAGTATGGGAGTTGAGTAAACGCCCTTGGCATAATCGGACAATCCTTATCAAGAACAACTACCTTAGGGGAATACTTTGAAAGCGGTTTTGGTAATAATCCATAAGTAAACTGACAAACCAGACGGTCAGATTTAACAGGCAATTCACCTTTGTGAATACCAGAGGTATCAACTAGAAACTGACTACCTTTTTGCCCAACAAAATATCTTGGCGATGCCTCCAAGAAGTCAAACGTGTCTTTGTCTGATTTTCTTAGCGTCTTCAGATACCAATTATCAAATTCTTCTGGATCAAGATGACTGTTCTCTCTTTGCTGTTTTAAGAAATCGATACGATGCGTTTTCTCCATGTAAACATGGGGGCCTGACTGCAGGTCTACATCTGTCAGATAAATAAACAGCTTACAAAACCGGTAGTCTTCATTATCAATATGAAATAATTGTGCATCTTTTGCTTTTATTCGATCAGCAAATGACCACCATATTGTCGAATTGATAAGTGTAGGGATTGCCCCAAGATATTGTTCTATAATAGCTAAGGTGTTTGGATCGCTTGCAATGTTGATGACGTGGGGACAATCTAATACACAATCAACAGGGTAATAACCCACGTTCAGAGTTTTCCTCGCCTGAGTTAATGGGATGCGTTCATCTGCATCAGTTATATAGCTAGGAACCAAAGCCTTCTCATTTAAATATTCCTTAATTTCGCAAATTTTTTTTTCCGAGATAAGCGGCAATTCCGTGTAACCATGCTCATTGAGTTCAGCTACCCTTTCGTCTTTTAGGGCTACACTCATACGTGAAAATGTCGGTATATTTAAGTGCTCTCGCTGGAAGTCTCTTATAGCAGCAATGATTTTATCTTTGAGCTGGTTATCGTAGGAGAAACGACAATGCCACGTAACAGATAAATGAAATTCAATTGCACTTTCTACATTTGAAAATGCTTCGGGCTGAAAAGGGAACGTTTTATGTAGAGCCGAATATCTTGGACTATTCATAATATGATTCTGCAACCCGACCAGCCAATCCCGAGGGTGAATATAAGCAGAGTTACCCCTTGAGATTTCCATTAGTTGATCCATTCAAATACATTGCTGCGGTTTACTATTATTATAATACTTAATATCAAGCCAATATTTTAATAACCACTTAACTGATTAAACTTATCATTAGGGAAAGATTAAATAAAAAGGATTAAATCTAGAGTATTCAGCATACTGGAAATAGTAAAGTGACTGCCCAAAAATCAATCGTACTGAGGCGAGAATATAAAGATCGAGAAAATAACGAATTACTAGATAAAGCATTTATCAATCTTGTTTTAGAATCAATTTTTGACCCTGGTATAGTGCAAGACTCGCTCAAAGAAGCTCTGGCTGGGGAAGACCATAACATCCGCTCATTTGATGCCCTTATACTCGCAATGCGGAATTTTTTTGCATCCAATATACCTCGAATGTTATCCGAAATTAAATTTGGCGAAATAAATGCAGACATTTTCCAACAAGCAAAAAAATTGGCTGTCTTTGAAAAAAAATATCGTCAAGATTTAAGACGCTATGACCCCGCCGAAAAATCAAACCCCAACGCAATTTTCTGGCCCAACCCAACCCATCCGGTCCACCCAGATTCTTTATTTGAAACATTGCCGTTTATTGATAAGATCAACCTCCTAGACAAAAGAACTCCTGTTGGCTCAGCTGGAAGCTGTTTCGCAAGTGAAATTGCGCTGTATTTTCAGAAAAATAACTATAATTATATTGTAGAAGAGGCGAGCGATGAAGACGGCGATATGCCACGTTCATCCGCAAGATGGGGAATCCTTTTTAATACTCCTAGCTTCCTGCAACTTGCTGAGAAAGCCTTTGGTTTGCGAAAAATGCCAAATCTAGTGGAGTTCAACGACGCAAACGGTCGATGGCAAGATCCCTTTCGGGAAAACGTTATTTTCTCATCAATTGAAAAACTTGAAAATGGCAGAAAAAAACATCTTGAAGCGTGTCGCCGAGTTTTTGAAAGATGTAAAGTATTTATCTTGACCCTTGGACTAAATGAATGTTGGGAATATATCCCAGATGGATGCGTCGCTTCGAGATTCCCAAAGTCGAGGCAGCATGCTGCATTATTTAGACACAAGACATTAACAGTTTCTGAAAACTTGATGTGCCTAGAAAATTTTCTGCACATATTGCGAGAAAAAAACCCTGACATTCAATTAATTATTAGTGTTTCTCCCATACCTTGTCTAGCTACTGGCCGTGCTAAAGAAACCCATGTTGTAACAGCGAACGAACATTCGAAGGCTACATTACGCATCGTTGCGGAGGAGTTTACTGCTAATAATGCCGGGGTATATTATTTTCCAGGTTATGAGATGATTACCCGATGCATGCAAAACCCGTGGGACGAAGATCAACGTCATGTTACAGACGATGCCATCGAAAGGGTAATGGAATTATTTGAAACTATGTTCGTAACAAGAACATGATAGTGCACCAATACAGTTATAATCCAGGTTTAAAAATATAAATCTAATACCTAAATTTCATTAATTAATGAATGCAAGAGAGAATATATGACAGAAAGTATTTCTTTCACCTTTTGCGTTACTCTGAAAGGCGAAATTACATTAGGAAAGCAGCCAAGCACAAACTGGAGCTTTACTAGAAAGGTGATAAGCGAACTATTATTAAGGTTGTTTCAGGCACTACCCCCAATAAACCTGACCGAAGGTTCCTCTATAAAATTTGAGAACAATCACGTTCAAATTTCAAATATTAGAAAAAACAAAAAAGGAAGAGACGAAACTCAGACGGAAAAATTCAAAAACGGATAGCGAGGATAAAACTAATTTTAATAAGTTTTTATCCGGCAAAGAAATGATCCTTGCTGGTCCTTTGGTAGACCTCGGTAGCATTGGTCACATAGGATCTACACCCTTAATACTATCAAAAGCTATATACGGGTTAGGCTTTCTAATACTTCTACCACGTGCCCCTTGACTTTGACTTTTTCCCAGACATTTCTTACAACCCCGCCACCATCTATGACAAATGTGGTTCGTACAATCCCCATAAACTCGCGACCATATAGCTTTTTCTTTTGCCACACACCATAATCTTCACACAGAGTCCCGTCCTTATCTGAAAGCAAAACAAAGTTTAGGTGGTGCTTCAACTTGAATTTTTCATGGCGTTCAATACTGTCCTTGGATACTCCTATAATTACCGCTCCTGCCTTTTTGAATTTATCCGCATGGTCGCGAAAATCCTGAGCCTCTACTGTGCAACCAGGAGTTAAGTCTTTCGGATAGAAATATAGAACAACTTTGCGTCCCTTAAGGTCAGATAGGCTGAGTTTTTTATTGCTATCGGTCGGTAAAATAAAGTCTGGCGCTTTTGCGCCTACGCTTATTGACATATTGCTCTCCAAGGCAAAAAAAAAAGCGTTTAGTTAAACTGTATAATACATCAGTCAATCTAATGCTTCAATTGAAGGCATCTTAAAATAAACAACAATCGCTATTTTGCTGACAAAAATACCCTAATTTCATATCTAGTATTGTTTAATAGTATTGTTTAAGGTCTTGCTAACGTCTTCGCAATTAAGGTTCCTTGGAACCGTACTAATACCCACCTACCCTCGCTTCGATAGTGGATCATTAGCACCTAATTTTTCGTCTACAATGCTTACTATCGAATCAACTTCCGGGTTTGGTCTTCTGAGCTGCTGAGCGATCAACTTTACGAGGAGATCAACACGCTCAATAAACGGCGCCCCTATCGCAAGGGCCCTCGCTACTGAGGAAGGCTTCAGAAGGCTTTCGGCAGCCTTAGCATATTTATCAAATGGCACTGCGTCTGAAGGATCTGCACCTAAGCGCCTTGTGAGGTCACTAACAAATTCGTAAATAGCTGCAGATTTTTCCAGGTCACTATGCACTGCATCCCGGATGCTTCTCGGTTCACCAGTTGTTATACAGCGGTAGTTACCTGTAAGAAGCATGCTCCACTTAGCTAGCGGGACAAAGAGCGAATCAAAGAGGCGGAGCTTGACCGGTACATCTGTGTCATCCAACCGAATATTAGTAATATCCGTTTCAATTTCCTCCAGTATTGCATTAGCACTTTCATCTGCAAAACGGGCCGCTTTAAAATTAGTTGGAAGACCGACATGCAGAACGTTTAGTGTCTCATCAGGTGGACGAAAAGCCTGTGGGTCGGGACTGCAAAGAGAAATGAGCCTTGGATCAAATCGATCCCAGACTGATGGGTCTGTGTAACTTGCACGCAATTGGTCTATATCGAGGTTTGGAATTCGTTTAAGAAACGCTAACGGTGGCATATTCATAATTGAAAGACAGGGAATACGTTCTTCCGCAATCCTGACCAGAACAGTTCGAATCGCATGGTTCGCATATTGCGGTTCCTGCATTGCCAATCCAACCAGATTATAATCAACCGCCACCACTTCTTCTGGTGTCTTTGCATTCAGCCTTCCTGGCAGGTTAGTTGAGCTGATGGTTCGGTGAGCATCAGCACCTTTGAATTTGATCCTGACGTGAGTGCCCTCTGCATTAATCAAGTCTGCTGTTTTGGAGCGACAAACTAGCGTGACATCATGCCCTGCCATCAAGAGTTTGGTACCAAGAAGCGAGCCATAAGAAGCCCCTAGTATGAGAATTTTATGATACATTTTTCTAACTACCATTAACAAATAATTCAGTGTGTGCTCGAAAACGATTTCTAAGCAGATAGAAGTCCATAAAAATAAAAGAAGCAAGAACTACATTGCGGAGTAGATTAAGTCTAAAATGATTTTTGTCAGATTAGTTTGCAAACCAAGAAGTTGCCAACTATTTTTTTGCAACAAGAAGGACAGGAGACAGTATCTTGTCCTGGATTTGTTTATAGATGTTCATTATTTTCGCTCTTGCATTTTCCCCCATGAGCAACTGGAGCCCAAATGCCCGCTTCCTATTAGAATCCATGTTAGAAATTACACCTTCAAAAAAAGTACGTGCAAATTGATTTTTCTCTTCTTTTTTTACAATACTGAATCCTGCAGCTAAAAGTGAATCCGAATAAGATTTCAACGTGTCAACAGCGCTTTCTTCGCACCTGTCTGCCCAAGGTAAAGGATATACAACTTCTCTACCTTTACATTTCATAACATCAAAAATTACAAAAAAGTTTCCCTGTTTAACAACCCTGTACGATTCCTTCATCAACTGATCTTTTTTCTCTATATTCATCCCAACGTGAATCATGTAAACCCCATCAAAAGACGAATTCCCGAATGGCAAATTTAACGCCGTACCTTGGTGCAGATTGACCATATCATTTAAGTTGACAAGAGCATTTAACTTGAGACCTGTCTCGATGTAATTCTTTGTCAGATCAACTCCATGCACTCTACATCCCCTATTTTTTGCCATATACCGAGCGGGGCCACCAATCCCGCAACCAATGTCTAAGATCGTTTTTCCAGTATCTAACTTTAGGTTATCAGCAATAAATTGTGTGGCCCGGTCACCACCAATATGAAAATTATCAACAAACACCAAATCATCTGTCCCTACAGAACCAAGATTTAAACCGAGACTCAACAAACCTATTTCAATTTGCTGGTACAAATTTGATTTGCCGTAATGTGCCGCAACTCTAACTTCATCAATCATGGTCGTTATCCGAGGGGCAATTATTTATATTTCAAACTGCAAAAAATAGTTATTTACATATGGAAAATACACTAACTAAAGCGATGGTTTAGCTATGTTCAAAACATTGTATCCTCCGCTCTAATTTTATCAAGTTTGCATCAATCCGGTAGCGATGGGAAATTTTTAAACAATTAATTGTCATTCCATTAAATTTATTGGTATCGTTCAGTCAAAATTTTGCAAAAATAATTATTTGTTACTAAATAAATAGGAGTTAAAAATGAGGCAAAATTTATTTGCTCGAATCAACAACTGCTCTCTACTAAAAACGTTTGGAGTGCTTTTTGGTGTCCTTTTCTGTACGTCATCGATTTCTGTTGCGGCACCTGTGACTGTAGTTTCATGGGGAGGGTCCTACGGAAAAGCTCAGGATGCTGCTTTATTCAAAGACGCCTCGAAAAACAGTGGGATCGAAATAAACCGTGAGTCTGGTGCAAGCATGACCAAGACTTGCTTGCAGGTGGAATCAAAGAATGTCACCTGGGATCTGGTTGTTACTGGGTCTGGGGGTGCTGCCAATGCTGCAGCAAAAGGATGTCTAGAGAAAATTGACTACAATGTTGTCGACGTTAGCGATTTCTTTCCTAATCTATACACCGATTATTGTGTAGGCTCCGACGTTTTCGCTACTGTAATGTCTTGGAATACGGAAAAATATGGAGAACCTGGAAGCCCAAGCGCTCCCAAATCATGGGCTGATTTCTGGGATGTAAAAAAATTTCCAGGCACTCGGGCTTATAGAGCAAATAATGTAGATGGAGCTCTTGAACCTGCTCTTATGGCAGATGGTGTGCCCCCTGAAAAAGTTTATGAAGTTCTGTCTACTGAAGAGGGGATAAAGAGAGCTGTTAATAAAATACGTGAACTAAAACCTCATATTTCTGTTTTTTGGAAATCTGGTGCAATGCAGGCGCAATTAATGAAAGACGCTGAAGTCGACATGACGACTGGTTGGAATGGACGATTTGACAATGCAAAAAAAGATGGCGCCAAGGTCGGTTACACCTTCAATCAAGCTCTGTTAGACTATGATTGTTTTGCAATTCCAAAGGGAGCGCCCAATAAAGATATGGCAATGAAGTTTCTTGCTGAGGTATCAAAGCCAGAGTATCAGGCCAACTTGCCATTCCATATTACTTATGGACCAACTAACAAAAAAGCATATGAGTTGACCACGGCACCAAAGAAACTGATAGAGGCATTGCCTTCTCACCCCAAGAATGTCCCATTGATGCTTCCGGTAAGCCTAGATTTTTATGCAAAACACAGAACTAAGGCTCTGGAATTATACATGGAGATGCTAAGCGAATAAATCGAGATCTCTGGCGGCTGAAAAATCTACTCAGTCGCCAGTCTCGGTCTGCGCTAGCGGAATTTAATATCTTGGATGCATTACCAATCAAAATTCGAAGCCTTACGAAAACGTATGGTTCTATATATGCCCTAAAGTCAGTCGACCTGAATATTAATAGTGGCGAGTTTCTGACACTTCTTGGACCCTCCGGATCTGGAAAAACAACTTTGTTAATGGCTGTTGCTGGTTTTAGCCGCCCAGACGCTGGAAGCGTGTTGTTCGGAGAGAAAGAAATGGTCTTATCACCACCGCATAAGCGAGACGTTGGAATGGTATTTCAGAACTATGCGCTCTTTCCGCACATGACTGTTGCCGAAAATATCGCATTCCCACTCAAATTACGAAAAATAAAACCTAAAGAGCAAGCAGACCAAGTTAATGCAGCGTTAGCTACAGTTCAACTAACTGATTATAGCAAGCGAAAAATAGATCAATTGTCAGGGGGACAAAGGCAAAGGGTTGCCTTGGCACGCGCTTTCGTTTTTAAACCACGTATTCTTCTAATGGATGAACCCCTCGCAGCCCTAGATAAAAAGCTTCGGGAACAAATGCAAATAGAACTAAAACAATTGCATCGACAACTTGGGGTTACGACAGTCTATGTTACTCATGATCAACGTGAAGCATTAACCATGTCCGACAGGGTCGCTGTTATCAACGAAGGGGAGATTATCCAGATAGGAACGCCCGAACAAATATATAGTAATCCTAAAAACAGCTTTGTAGCCGATTTTATCGGTGAATCAACCATACTTCCCTTAACTCCCAATAACCGCGGAGATCTTTGTTATTCAGATAGCATCTTGTATTCTGCTAAGCCTGAGTTCAACAATAAAAATTGGGCACTTGTAATAAGGCCTGAACGTCTTTTCCCAATATCCAACAGTGAAAATCCAAAAACGTCTATCACTTTTGAAGGAAAAATCATGGAATTTGTCTTTCAAGGAGAATCAACTCTTGGGATTATTCAGTTACCTAACAGTGATCAACTAACAATAAGAATTTCTCCCACCATAGCTGCTTCTTTCACGGATTTCAAAACTGGCCAGACTATAATGGTCGGTCTAAACCATAACGACAAAATACTTATACCAGCAAATTAAAGACTGTGCGCAAAAAACAAAACAGCATTCCTACCCTCAACCATGATTCTCTTCAACAAGAAAAGAGAAAGGAACAGCTATTTTCACTTGGCTTGAGTATTCCTGCCCTTATTAGCATTGTACTTATAATCGTAATCCCAATTGGTTGGCTTTTTTCCTTATCTTTTGTGAATAGTAATGGTGATTTCTCACTTGAGAACTACCAGAAAATGATAGAATACAAGTCCTATGCAAGAGTATTTTATACCACTTTCGAGGTTAGCGTTTTAACAACCGCCCTTTGTGTTTTTATCGGCTACCCTTTGGCCTATTTTTTATCTCAAACACCAGAAAAGTATGCCGGTTTTTTTTTACTGGCTGTTCTTCTTCCGTTTTGGACATCATTACTTGTTAGAACGTATGCCTGGCTTGTACTCCTTCAACGGAAGGGGTTAATTAATAACTTTGCAATTGACCTTGGCATCTGGGACACGCCAATCAAGTTGGTCCATAACCTTAATGGCACACTTATTGGAATGGTACATATAATGCTTCCGTATCTTATATTGCCCCTCTATGGGGCTATGAGACGAATTGACAAAAATGGAATCTATGCAGCTGCAAACCTAGGAGCAACCCCGGCCCAGTCATTTTGGCTAATATTCTTCCCTTTGTCCCTTCCAGGGGTAGTTGCCGGAACTTTAATTGTCTTTATCCTATGTCTCGGGTTTTATGTCACTCCTGCTGTCCTCGGTGGCGGGCATGTAATCATGGTTTCAACACACATAACAGCAATTCTTGAAAATCAATTTAATTGGGGAGCTGCCAGTGCCCTTGGTGTAGTATTGCTCGTAACCACATTCATTATTCTAATAGTCCTGACAAAACTCCTTAAACTAAACAATATTCTTTTCGGGAAAGCCTAAATGAGTTGGTTAAAAAAGCCAACTACCGATACCCAGATCACTCACGGTGATCGGTTATGGTTATATGTAATATCTGGTATCATTATCTTACTACTAATAATGCCAACTTTCATTGTTATCCCCATGTCATTTTCCAATTCACAGTTTTTGGAGTTTCCGCCAAAAGTCTGGTCATT
>PBKU01000017.1 GCA_002722175.1 Magnetovibrio sp. | reverse complement strand
AGGTAAGTTGTTGGTTTGATGAGAGAATTTAGAGAGACAGAAAAGCAGTCCGGCGTAGCTCAGGTGTAGAGCGCAGCCTCGCCAAGGTTGAAGTCGTGGGTTCGAATCCCATCGCCCGCTCCAATCATCGGGTGGAAATAGAGTTCTGGGGAATAATTTATTCTACTATAAGAGCAGAATGAGAAGGCATAGAAGGGTCGCGTTACTTTTTTTGCACGAAAAAGGGGGCTCTGTTTCTTTAATAAAGGCTCTGTGGGCTCTTTTGAGAGGCCCATTAGGCTGTTGGGCTATTTTTTCTTGGGGTAAGAACTAAATAATTAGCGGGGTATCTTTTATGTCGAACAAGAAAAAAAGTTTTGGGTTGCGCCAAAGCTCTCCCAGAATAAAAAAGATATTATCAGCGGTAAATAAAAAATTTAAAAAACAAACTCATAATTTGTTTAGAGATTTTGCGAAAAGTTATTTAGAAAGCTTCACTTCCTTAGATATTGATGCGTTTGGTGCAGAAGCCATTGTAGGCGTGGTTGAACAGCATTGGGTTTTTGCAGAAGAGCTAAAAGCCAAAAAATCAAGCGTAAACGTATATAATCCAACAATAAAGATACATGGATGGAATGGTGCGCGAACAATAATACAAATTGTGACTGACGATATGCCATTTTTGGTGGATTCAGTTAGCGCAGAATTAAGTCGGCAAAATTTAGAAGTAGACATTGTTGTTCATCCGGTAATGAGAGTACAGCGTGATAAGACTGGTAGAATAACGAAACTACTCGACAAAAATACATTGGAAAAAAGAGGCAAGTTAGAATCCTTTATGTTTTTCCAAATTACTGAACAACCTTGTTCAGAGCTCGGTAACCTAAAAAACAATATTGAAAAATGCATCTATGATGTTCGGTCAGCATTTGAAGATAAAGAATCAATGCGTGCAGCGATGGCTAAACTAATCAATGAACTGAGTGTTCAGACGAGAGGGGGGACAAAAAAAAATTCATAGTGAAGTTGTCGATTTCTTGAATTTTATAGAAAACAATAATTTTATCTACCTGGGGTTTAGGGAATACAAAATTTCAGGGGCGGGCCGAAAGGCAATAGTTAAGTTAGCAAAAAAATCTGGGCTGGGCGTTCTTCGAAGTCCAGAAAGGACTGTTTTTGAGGATTATAAGAATAAGAATAACTTCCCACCAGAAACGGCGGAATTTTTAGCGCGTTCAGATCTCGTAATGGTTACGAAAACAAATCACCGATCGACAGTTAGCCGTTCCGTGCATATGGATGCAATTGGGATAAAAAAAATAGACATTAAAGGGCGCGTTGTTGGGCATCGCTTGTTTATTGGCCTCTTTACTTCAGGTGTGTACAGCCAAAGTCCGAGAGACATACCGATATTAAGGCAGAAAGTAGAAAAAATATTTGTTAAATCAGGATTTCAACCAAATAGCCACGATGGTAATAGTTTAGAGCATGTACTGGGATCCTATCCGCGGGACGAGCTGTTTCAAGCTAGTGAAGAGTGCCTGTATAAAACCATTATGGGAATATGGCATCTCAAAAAAAGGCCAAGAGTTGCTCTTTTCATTAGAAAGGATGGCTTTGGAAGGTATGTTTCGTGTTTAGTTTTTTTGCCACGTGAGCGTTATACAACCACTTTCAGGCAACGATGCCAAGAAATTCTTTCTAGAGCCCTTAATGGTGTACCCGCTGCTTTTTTTAGCCAACTCGGGGACTCTCCGTTGGCAAGGGTCCACCTAATTATCAAAATTCCGGATCGAAAAATACCTCGCATCAATATAGGGATTATAGAATCAGAGATATCGGATGTCTCCCGTATGTGGGGCGATAAACTTTCAAACGCATTAATTTCAGTCAATGGGGAAAAGATTGGCTTACAATTATCCAGGCGTTATAGCGGTGCATTTCAGGCCGGATACCAAACGGCTTATTCAATAAAAGATGCCCTTACTGATATTTATAAAATTGAAAAGGTTATAGAATCAGGAGAAATCGGGTTAAACTTGTACCAAGATTCAAAAATTCTTCACAAAGCCCGATTCAAGATTTACCATAATGAAGGAGGGCTTTCGTTATCTGATGTGCTACCCGTATTTGAGCATATGGGATTTAAAGTAATAAATGAAGCCGGGCCACATTCAATAACGCCAGAAAGCATTGATCCAGAAGGCTTTATAATTCACGATTTTGGTTTAGAGACGCGCAATGGAAAAAGTGTTGACGTTAAGGCGATCCGAGAAAACTTTCACGAAGCGTTTCGCAAAACCTGGTTAGGCGAGGTTGAGAGTGATGGATTTAATGGGTTAATTATCTCAAGTGGTTTAAGTTGGCGTCAGGTCGTTATTTTAAGGGCTTATTGTAAGTATTTGCGGCAAATAAACATTACTTTTTCCCAGGCGTACATGGAGCAGACGCTTTTTAATAATCCACGTCTTTCTAAGATGTTAGTAGAGTTGTTTCTAGAAACATTTAATCCTCAGGTGCAAAATAACAGGAAACGGGCAAACCGAATCAGGGAAAAATTTTTAGGTGGCTTGGAAAAGGTTTGGAGTGCCGATGAAGACCGGATTTTGCGACTGTTTCTTAACATAATAGAAGCAACTTTGCGGACAAACTATTTTCAGATGGGGGAAAACGGCTCTGAAAAACCGTACCTTTCGTTCAAAATAAATTCACAACAAGTTGAAGAACTCCCCTTACCCCGACCTTTTCGAGAGATATTTGTTTATAGTCCGAGAGTTGAGGGAATTCACTTGCGATTTGGAAAAGTTGCTAGAGGAGGGTTAAGGTGGTCTGACAGACCAGAAGATTTTAGAACCGAAATTTTGGGTTTGGTGAAAGCTCAGCAGGTAAAAAATGCGGTGATCGTGCCGGTTGGATCAAAGGGGGGATTTGTAGTAAAGCGTCCTCCGCATGATATGGGACGAGACGCTTTCCTTGAGGAAGGCATCTCATGCTACAAGACATTTATCTCCGGTCTTCTAGATTTAACTGATAATATAAAAGGCTCCAAAATAGTTCCGCCGAAAAATATTTTGCGCCTCGATGAAGATGACCCGTATTTGGTGGTTGCGGCGGATAAAGGTACAGCAACGTTTTCGGATATAGCTAACAGCGTCTCAGAAAAATATGGGCACTGGCTTGGGGATGCGTTTGCTTCGGGTGGTTCGCAGGGCTATGACCATAAGAAAATGGGTATTACGGCGAGAGGTGGTTGGGAATCAGTAAAAAGACATTTCCGTGAAATGAATTTAGATACACAATCCGATATGTTTAGAGTTGTAGGCGTTGGCGACATGTCTGGGGATGTGTTCGGGAATGGTATGCTTTTATCTAGAACAATTAAGTTGGTAGCAGCCTTTAATCATCTACATATATTTTTAGACCCAGACCCAGACCCAAAGACATCATTTTTAGAGCGTAGACGTGTGTTTAAATTGGCCCGTTCAACATGGACTGATTATGATCAAAAAAAGCTCTCAAAGGGTGGGGCCATCTTTGATAGAAGCGCTAAGGTATTAACGCTATCGAAGGAAATTCAGGCATTGGTTGGTATTGAAAAAAACAAAATAACACCAACTGAGCTTTTAAAGAATATACTCAAGATCAAGGTTGATTTAATGTGGTTTGGAGGTATTGGAACGTACATTAAATCTGCCAAAGAATCAGATCTCGACGTAGGAGATAGGGCGAACGATTCAATACGAATTGACGGGAACCAAGTAAGAGCTAAAGTTATAGGAGAAGGTGCTAATTTAGGCTGTACTCAGCTTGGTCGTATTGAGGCAGCAGAAGGCGGTGTGCGCTTAAATACAGACGCTATAGATAATTCAGCTGGAGTGGACTCATCGGATCATGAGGTAAATATAAAAATTCTGTTAAACGAGCCGATACAAAATAACCGCCTAACTTACGAATCACGTAACAAGTTGTTATCAAGAATGACTGATGAAGTAGCCCAGTTGGTTCTTCGTCATAATTATGAACAAACGCAAGCAATTTCGCTTGTAAGATCACGTGGATTTGGAGCGCTTGAAAAGCAACAAAGATTTATGAATTTGTTAGAGCGGCAGGATAAATTGAACCGTAAGATTGAATTTTTGCCCGATGATGAAGAGCTAAAAGAACGGCTGGCCAATAAACAGGGTTTATATTCGCCTGAAATATCAGTGTTAATCAATTACGCAAAAAACTGGTTATATGAAGAGGTTTTAGTATCGGATTTACCAAAAGATCCATATTTGTTGGAGAATTTAGTTGATTATTTTCCTTCACCTCTTCGCAAAAAATACAAGAAAGGCATTGGGAATCATCGTTTAAGTCGAGAAATTATTTCAACCCGGCTTGCGAACTCTATCGTTAATAGAGGAGGCGATACTTTTGTTAGTGAATTAATGGAGAAAACGGGTCGGAATGTAAGCGCAATTTCCAGAGCCTGGTTTATTGCTCAAGAAATTTTTTCCATGACGGTTCTTTGGAATGAGATTGAGATGCTTGATAATAAAGTTTCAGCAAATCATCAAACAGATATGATGAAAGATACTAACGGTCTTATAGAGTGGACTGCTTTATGGTTTTTAAGGAAAGGTAACGTTAAGCTTGATCTGAAAACCAACATTGATAATTTCCGTGATGGAATTTTAAAATTGTCGAAAAATTTAGCGACTGTTTTGCCAAAACACTATATTGCTGATGCTAAAAAACGAGGCGAGAATTATACTAGGAATAAAGTGCCAGCAGGCCTGGCACATAGTATTTCGCATTTGGTAAATTTGTATGCCGGCTGTGATATAGTTCAGTTGGCAAAAACGCGCCGTCTGGACGTTCTTTATACAGCGAAAATTTATTATGCTATCGGTAGTAGATTTCGTTTAGGGCGACTTAGGGCTGCTGCGAGTTCTATGAATTCAATGAATCATTGGCAGGCTCGAGCAATAGAGGCTTTGATCGAAGAGCTTTATGGACATCAGCTTCGCTTAACAGAAAGTGTTCTTGACATTGCAAAGGCTGGCGCAAAAAGCGACGTTGCAGTAGAAAACTGGATAGAAAAAAACAAAATACGGATTGAGCCAACCGAACAACTATTAATAGACCTGTGGTCGGGTGAAGTTAATGAGCTCTCAATGATTGCAGTTGCTAGCCGTCAAATTAGAAGTCTTGCTGAGAGCGCTGGCTTCTGATGCCAATTTTTTGAACAGAGAAAGAGTAATTTTCAAAAATAGAAGAGGCCTTTTCGCTTGGTGCATTTTTGATTGGGGAAACTCGGCCTTTCCCACAATTGTAACGACATTCATTTTCTCAGCGTATTTTACTGAAAAAATTGCACCCGACGAAGTCATAGGAACTACCCAGTGGGGCTATGCAATAAGTATATCCGCATTCGCAGTTGCTATTTTTAGTCCAATTGCAGGAGCAATAGCTGACCACATTGGTCGGCAAAGGCTTTGGTTGCTTTTTTTCCTTTTCTTTTGCATTGTGGGGAGCGCCAGCCTTTGGTTTTCAGAGCCCACAAATCATTTTGTGTTTTATACTTTATTAGTCGTAGCCATAGCGAACTTTTGTTTCGAGCTAAGCATGGTTTTCTATAATGCGATGTTACCAGATTTAGTTCACCCTTATAGAATCGGAAGATGGTCAGGGATTGGTTGGGGGTTAGGGTATGCGGGTGGCCTTTGTTGTCTAATAATTGCGCTAATATTTTTAATCGACAAAGACTTTTCAATATTTAGCCTGAACAGGCAATCTTTCGAACATTTACGTGCTACAGGTCCGTTAGTTGCTATTTGGATGATCGTTTTTTGCACGCCATTATTTTTCTGCATTAATGACCAGCCAAAACAACCCGTGAAGTTTCATTTAGGGGTTTATAGGGGGTTGCTCACGTTTTTTGATACTATAAGGCTTTGGAAGCGTCAGAAAAATATTTTCTCTTTTTTGTTAGCCAGGATGATTTACATTGATGGATTAAACACGCTATTTGCTTTTGGTGGGATATTTGCTGCAGGGACGTTTGGCTTTACTTTTGAAGAATTAATTATATTAGGTATTAGTATGAATATTGGGGCTGGTATCGGTTCTATAGTTTTTTCTTTTATAGAAGAGCGCATAGGTCCACGAAACTTGATCCAATCTTGTCTTTTTTGTCTTATTGTTTTCGGTGCCGCCGCCCTAATAACAGAAGATAAGATATTTTTCTGGATCATTCTTTTGGGTATGGGGTTATTTGTTGGGCCGGTACAGTCGGCAAGTCGGTCGCTAATGGCACGCTTGACGCCAATTAACGCTCGTACGGAAATGTTTGGCCTTTACGCTTTTTCAGGAAAGGCTACGGCTTTTCTGGGTCCGGCTGTTTTGAGTTGGGTAACAGCGATGTTTTCCAGCCAACGTGCGGGAATGGCAACGATTTTTATTTTTATGGGGGTCGGTTTATGTGCTTTAAGGTTTGTTAAAGAGCCGGCAATTGAGGATATTATAGTGAGACAGGGATGAATTTCTTGAAAGGCTGCGAATGAAATTTCCAAAACAAAAAAGTGACGACATTGGGAACTATGTTGACCAATACTTTTCCTCTGTGACATTAGCAGCAAAGGGTGTACAGCGATCTATGATTAAAAAGGCAGCAGACCTCTTGATGGCCATTTATAAGGCTGAAAAATTTGTTTGGGTATGTGGAAATGGCGGATCTTCAGCTATCGCCAATCATTTGGTGTGTGACCACATTAAGGGGATCCGTTCAAATACTAAACTTAAACCCCGTGTTGTATCTTTAGTTAACAATTTGGAAACAATTACAGCGGTTTCTAATGATATTTCTTATGATGAGATATTTGTTTTCCAGCTTGAAAGTCTAGCCCAAAGAGGAGACCTGCTGATCACTATCTCGTCATCTGGTGACTCCGAAAATGTTGTTAAGGCTTTCGAATGGGCTAGAAATAACGGGTTGTATACAATAACGTTTACTGGATTTTCAGGAGGCCGTACACAGAAACATGCTGATGCAAATATTCATGTTGATGCTGAAAATTACGGGGTTGTTGAGGATGTTCATCAGTGCTTAATGCACATTTTAGCGCAATTCATACGGATGAGAGAACTAAGTGCAGATGAGGTGGGCAAGCTTTTGTTCTGAAAAATAATAGTTATTTTACTTTCTTAACAATGCTATCAAGTTTTTTTAAACCAAAACATCAAAAAGCAGTGAAAATTTTTTACCTAAGTTTTGTAGCGCTGCAAAACAATAAAAGCGACAACAGCTGGGCCATTATGTCGAAAACACATTTATAATCAAATGGTTAGTGTAATTACCTAACCTGTTGCACGATATAATTTCGGCCCTTATTTTTAAAATTTAAATAAAAACACATAAAAACAATGGATTAGAGTGGTAATCTAAATAAACATCTTAATTATAAGCGTAAATATTAACAATTTGAGTTGTGACAAATTAAACAGTTATTTGTATTGTTTATAAGGCAATTTTGAGATAACAGGAGAGCCTTCGTTTTGGGAGCCAGAAGCGATGTTCTCTAGTGCTTCGACAATTTTGCTGTTCAGGAATATCTGGCAAAATTAATGTCGGAAATGTCGCATATTAGTAAATATCATTGAAAGGTCGTTTTCATCAGCAGCACGAATTATTTCATGGTCGCGAACGCTACCGCCAGGTTGGATTACAGCTTTCGCGCCAGCCTCAGCGGCAGCTAGAAGACCGTCAACAAAAGGGAAGAAGGCATCGGATGCAACGACAGAACCAACAGCCCAACTATCTTTGGAATTAGATATTTCAGCGTTTTCTGCAGCTTTCCATGCAGCAATTCTCGAAGAATTTACGCGACTCATTTGTCCGGCCCCGATTCCAACCGTTGTTTCGTTTTTAGCATAAACGATAGCATTAGATTTTACATGTTTTGCAACTGTAAACGCGAACCATAAATCCCTTAATTGCTTTTTGCTCGGTTTTAGTTTTGTCACCACCTGAGAAGTCTTCAGAGCAAGTTTATTATCACGCATTTGACACAAATAACCACCCGAGACGGATTTAAGAGTTTTACCAAAAGCTTTTGGATTAGGTAACGTTCCGGTTTCTAGGACTCTTAGATCGTTTCGCTCAGAAAGTATCTTGCGTGCTTCTTTAGTTATTTTTGGGGCAATCACGACTTCTGAAAATACCTTGATGAGCTTTCTTGCTATTTTTTCATCTAGGCGACTGTTAAAAGCAATTATTCCACCGAAGGCGCTTTCTTGATCACACTTAAAGGCCCTGTTATAAGCGCTGAGGAGGGTCTTTGCACAAGCCACGCCACAAGGGTTCGCATGCTTGACTATAACACAGGCAGGCTGCTTTTGAAATTCAGAGACCAGCTCAAAGGCTGCATCAGTATCATTTATATTGTTATAACTGAGCTCTTTTCCATGTAGTTGAATGGCAGTAGAAACTCCTGGGCGATTTTCTTGTGATTTATAAAAAACAGCACTTTGATGCGGGTTTTCTCCATAGCGGAGAGGCTTTTTGTTCCGGCCGATAAAGATCTCGTTGCTTGGAAATATTTTGTCTTCATTCGCCGAAAGCCATTTTGTAATTACGGCATCATAGTGGGCGGTAAGGGAAAAGGCTTTCTTAGCTAAGTCTTTTCTGAATGGCTCTGTTGTTGCCCCATCATTTTTTTTGAATTCTTCAATAAATCTAGGGTAATCAAGTGGATCTACAATAACAGTTACAAATTTGTGGTTTTTTGCAGCGGCCCGAACTAAAGTAGGGCCGCCGATATCAATGTTTTCGATGCATGTATCAAAGTTTTTTTGTGCGGCAGCAATAGTTTCAAAAGGGTATAGGTTAACTACTACTAAGTCGATAAATTTCATGCGATGTTTCTTCATTTGAGCCGCATGAACGGGATTTCCCCTTATGCTCAAGATGCCGCCATATATTTCTGGTTGAAGTGTCTTTACACGCCCCTCCATTATCTCAGGGTATTTTGCATATTCAGAGACCTCAAGAACTCTGATTTTCTCCCGTCGAAGCCTCTTCGCGGTACCCCCCGTTGAGATGATTTCAACGCCGAAACGTGATAGTTCACGACCCAGATACTCTAGATCAGTTTTATCTGAAACAGATATCAAGGCCCGATTAATGTTATTGCGAGACATGGATTTCAGTTGCCTTGTTAGTTTGGTTAGTTAAATGTGCGGAAATCACTCTAGTCCTTTATATATAGAATACTCAGGAACAATTTCTTTTAATTGCTTGTACACCTTATCTGTATTATTGTTTTGGGCACTCTTAACCAAGCTGGCGATATCTTGACATAGCTGATTAAAGTCAATCAAACGTGACGCTGCTAGATGTAGGCCAGGAGAATTGGTCGGAAGAAAGTGCTCAGCACCATGCAATAGTTCCTCAGATAGCTTTTCGCCAGGCCGAATTCCAGTAAAAACAATTTTTATATCTTTTTCTGGCTCAAAACCCGAAAGACGGACCATTTGTTGCGCAAGGTGCAGGATTTTTACGGGTTCACCCATATCGAGAACAAAAATACCTCTTTGAGACCTCTTATATTTAGTTCCTATAGCCGCAGCTTCTAAAATTAATTCTACTGCCTCGCCTACCGTCATAAAGTATCGACTCATTTTTGGATGGGTGACTGTAAGGGGCCCCCCAGCCTCGAGTTGCTTCTGAAATAGGGGCACTACCGATCCCGTGGACCCCAAAACATTTCCAAAACGTACAGTAATAAAATTCCCCGAATCAATAGAACTTCCTTTTTGATCAAGGGTTTGACAATACATTTCAGCAATCCGCTTTGTTGCACCCATAATGCTTGTTGGATTTACGGCTTTGTCAGTTGATACTAACACCATAGTATGAACGCTTATGGCCAGGCACGCATCTGCGACATTTTTTGTCCCCTGAACATTTGTAAGGATGCCTTCCGATATATTTTTTTCAACAAGAGGAACGTGCTTTAGGGCAGCGGCATGAAAAACCACACGGGGCTTATTATCTCTTATAATTGCAGTTATCCGGTCGCTATTTCGAATATCTGCAATTGTTGTCTTCAGGGGAAGGCCTGGAAATTGCGTATTTATTTCTTGCTCAATCTTGTATAATGCATACTCTGATTGATCCAGCAGCAATAACTCGCTAGGTGAAAGCGCGGCAACCTGGCGTGTTAATTCAGCACCTATGCTGCCACCGGCACCTGTAATTAGTACTATTCCCCCTTCAATCAAACCTCTCATTGCTTCACGGTTTAACGGTGTTTGGGGCCGGCCTAAAAGATCTTCTAAAGCAATTGGCTTAATTTCCGTGCTGCTACTGTCAGCAGTCTTGAAATCTGTCGATTTTGGAATTCGCGAAACCGTCATTCCAAAAGAAGAGGCAATATCAAACAACCCTCGAATAATAACACCATCTAAAAAATCTTTAGTTAAGATCAACCGTTGCGGTTTTATTCCCTTTTTATGGAGCTCTTTTATTATTTTGCTTAACTCAGTAGTTGTGCCGATAACATTGATCCCTCGAATATGATGACCCACTACCTTTGTCTCTTCTGACAAAATACCAACTATGGCGTAATTTTTTTCTGAACTTTGGTTAAGACCTCGAATAAAGTGATCAGCCCCATCACCAGCGCCTACCAATAACACAGGGATTCGTCCCGCTAAATCTCCCATCGCAGAATTCTTTTTATAGTCTTTTGCGAACCGGTATATAAAACGGGGGCCACCCAATAAAGCCATCAATATAAACCAGTTAATAATTGGAATTGACCGAGGCAAATCATCAAGCCGCGCCCATAAAAACATTGCCAATAAGTATAGGAGCACAATAATAGATACGGCTTTTGTAATTGCTGCCATATCTTCAATGGAGGCATAGCGCCAAACGCCCTTATATAGCCCCGAAAACCAAAAAACAATAGTGGCAATACCAGTGAAAACTAGCATGCCTTGCATAACCAAATTGTTGTCTAAATAGTATGTTGTACCCGTAAACCGGAGAAATATAGCAAGTAAAAATGATAACCCAGCCTGAATCACATCATGACCATATGCGATAATGGAGCGAGCAGAGAGCCGGTGAAAAATTACCATTTTTAGCGACTACCTTTTTCCAAAATATTTTTGTACCAATTTGCTGTTTTTACTAGCCCCTCAGCCATTGTATGTGTAGGGGCCCAGTTTGTCTCATGCATAAATTCTGCATTATCAAACTCTAAGTCCTCTAGCAAACGCTCAATTTCTTTGCTCCTTCCAAGCCCCCCCCCCACAAGACGCAGCAAGGTTGGCGAAATTCGCAAAAGACGAGCAGAGCGGTCAAGCGCTTTTGCAATGCTAGTCACTAATTCCGGAGTTGAAACAGCAGTCCCATCAGTAACATAATAGGTGCCGCTCGTTGTTTTTTGGGTTGCTGCACACACAATTGCTTCTGCAAGGTTTTCAGAAAAGATCAAACTGCGACGGTTTCTTATAGCCCCGAATGGCAAAATCCAACCGTTGTTAATTGCACGCATTAGGGTCAAAAAATTTCCCTTCACGCCTTCTCCATAGACTAAAGGGCTCCGCAAAATCACCCAATTCATTTTGTGCGTTTCTGCAGCTTTTATAAGGGCTCTTTCTCCTTCAAGCTTAGACAGGCCATAAGGATCCTTATTTAAATGATCGGGGCAGTTCGCTTTTTCGGCTTCACTAAGGCATGCTTCTTTAGCCTTAACTGAACTTAAGAAGACAAATTTCTTAACACCAAGCTTTCCGGCTGATTCGGCTAGCAATTGTGTTCCCAAGAAATTAATCAAGCGGTATGTCTCGAGAGGGTTTTTCGAGGTTTCGTGCATAACGTGCGCACGTCCAGCAAGATGAATAATAACATCAATATCTTTTAAGGCCGTGTTCCAGACCGTATATGGTCCAATATTTCCAATCTCAAAAATATTTTCGATGCCCGCGGGCATACAACCTTTATTGATCCGAACAATTGCTAACGTATTATGCCCAACGGATTTTAGAACATTTAATACCGCCTTGCCGACAAACCCAGTTGCTCCTGTCACCGCAACTTTCATGCATTATTTCCTTTTTCTACGCCCTTATACTGCTTACATTTTCTCCGTTTCCCGAAACCACAGCTTCCAATACAGCAATCATATGATTTGCTTGAGTTTCTCTACTGAAAAGAGCTGCTGATGCTAGGCTTCTTTCGGCTAGTTCTTGATAAAGTTCTGGCTTTCTTTGCAATAACACGACTTTCTCAGCTAGCAAGCCCGGTGTTTCTGGTGCTATACATATTCCGCTGCCGGTACGTTGAATAATTTTAGAGGTTTCCCCTAGTGGCCCAGCGAAAAGAATTGGTAGCCCCATGCTCATAGCCTCAAATATTTTTGACGGGATTACAGCCGAAAAAACATCCGAATTTTTTAAATGGACTAACGAAACATCGCATAGGCTCCATACTCTCTGCATTTTAGATTTTGGCTGTTTGGGCAAGAATTTTATATTTTTCAAACCTCGGTTTTCAGTTTCTTTTTGTAAGTAGTTATATTTAGCCCCTGCTCCCGCAAACAAGAAGCAAATATTTTTATCCTCCTTTAGGGTTTCCGCAGCGTCAATTACATTCTCAAGGGCATGCGCCATACCAAGTGTCCCCACATACCCAACGACAAATTCTGAACCTATTTTCAGGTTTTTTGCAAAATCATGATCTCTTTTAGTTGGGATGTAGCGCCAAGTATCAACACCATTTCTTATTACCGCGATCTTGGTGCTTTTCACCCCACGTGCCACCAGATTTTTCTTGAAAGATCTTGTTAGCGCGATAACGGCATCTGCATCGTTATACATTCTCAGCTCAAGACGCTCCAATAAATCCAATATAAAACTCTGTCGCATAGCCCCCACAGCGACAATTGATGCTGGCCATAGATCTCCAAGCTCAAAAACATACGGTAGCCCATTTCTTTTAGAAAACCACCATGCGGATACAGCCGCAAAAAATTGCGGAGATGTTGACACAACTATATCTGGCCGTTCTTCTTTCTTGGCGGCAAGATAACCCATGACCATAAAACTCAAGAAATCAATGATTCGTCTAATCATGCCCTTGTTGGAGGCAATGTAAGTTTTTACTCTGACTACATCTATTGTATCAAGTTTCTCTTTTTGATATCGGTTTATGTAGCCATCGTAGACTTTTCCTAGCGGGAAATTTGGAATAGAAGTAATGACCGTTACTTTGTGGCCTTTTTTGATCCAGTAAAGTGCTCGCTCATAAACGCGCGTTGCAGCGGCGTTAGTTTCAGGTGGAAAGTTTTCAGTAAAAAACAGGATTCTCATGCCCGCCGTTTAAAATATCTACTTAAGTGAAATAGAAAAACTAAAATAATAGATAGGGCCCCAACCATTGCCAAAAAAGGGTATGTCTGTGCAAGAGTTGTCGCGAGTGTAATTAAACATAGATTAATTATCGACAAACGTACAATAACACCGGAGTGGGTTAAATGACCTTGAACGGCTCTTTGATAAAAATGTTCCCGATGGGGGCTCCAGACTTTCTCCCCGCTGAGCAACCGCCTCAGTAAAGTAAATGTTGCATCACATAAATAGTACCCTGGCAAAATAATGGCTGCAGCCCATTGGCCGGAACCGACTAACTCTAACAACATCCATCCTATCAAAAAACCAAGCGAAACGCTTCCAACATCGCCTAAAAAAATTTGCGATGGAGGCCAATTAAAAAATAAAAATGCTATCGTAGCAGCAGAAACAATGGATGCTGGAGCCACCATTTCTGTAGGTAAAGACCCAGTTGCAGATAAAACTATGATACCTAATGTTATGCATATGGTCTGGACCCCAGTAATACCATCAATACCATCCATGAAGTTATACAAATTTACAAACCAGACCCAACAGAGCCCAAGGCCGCAAATGATTATCCAGTTGGGAATCTGTGTTGTTGGAACAAGGGAAATAGCATCGATATTAAATAATGTTATAAACACACAAAAAAACTGAAAAGCCAAACGCACGAGAGGGGATAACCCCCTGTAATCATCTATCCATGAGATAAAAGCAACCAAAAGTGTAAAAATGCCAACAATGAAAATATTTTCAGGAAGAGTTATTGAACAAAAACCAAGTAGTAAACTTCCTATTGCAATAGATGAAATAACTGCTATTCCCCCGCCCCTAGGTTTGGGCGCAGTATGCGAACTCCTTGCAGTTGGTCGGTCAACGACCTTATAACGTATCAACAGCCTCTTCAGCGCGACATTTCCTAGGATGGAAAGTACAAATGTCAGAAAAACAATATAATAAACTATCAGTCCGCTAACCTTTTCTGTTTTCTTAAGGACAAGGGTCCTAATGAGGCCTAAACATGAAAACTAAGAATGCTACAAAATCTTTATTTTTACTTTAATTAAAGTTAGTTCAAACTTTTTGCCCTACAACCAATAGGCTCTTGCCAAAAGGAATTTCCACATAACTTTCAATTAGACGGGTGGTTGGAACAAAAACACGATCATAGAGAGAGGCCATTTTGCCATTTATATTATCGAATCCTAACAGCGTATTAACTATACCCCAAGCTGCGACACCAAAAAGATCCATATAATATTTTTTACTTATTTTAAAACCAGCACCTTCAACCTTTTCCACCAGGTCTCTCATAGTATATCGTCTGTGGTGTCCAAAGATTTTGTCTAATTTACTATAAAGAATCGGCATGGCTGGAACAAAAAGGCATATATGTCCATTTTTTCTCAGTAAGTTGTTTATTAAAAGCAGCGTTTCTCGGTCGTCTTCAATATGTTCCAAAACGTTGACTAGGCAAACACAGTCCTTCGTTTCGGGCCCTACAATGGAAAAATATTCTTGTATGGTTTCAGAGTAAACCTGAACAGCGGGATCATTGCAAACACTCCGCAATAACGCCTGCCGTTGTTTTCTTGATGGCTCAACAAGATCAAGTGATGAAAAATAAGGGCGTAAATAACCAGAGTAATTTCCCTGTCCGGCCCCAATTTCGGTGCCATTACCATTTAAATATGTCTCAAATCCATCAGTAATCCACCTATAATAATTTTTTAAGTTAGTAGCTGCCTCTAGCTCTCGTCCTTCGTAGACAAAACTTTTTGAGGGAACCTGTCTGATCGTCAACTGATAAACCTCCATTTAATCAAACTCCATAAGCTTGTGAAAAAATGCCACCAACGAACCTTCTTTCCCTCGCTATAACTTCGTGCGGAGTGAGAAATTGGAACCTCATAGATATTAAGGTTTGCTTTGCATAGTTTAGCAGTAATTTCCGGCTCTATCTCAAAACCATCGGAAACAAGTTCTAAAGAAGCCAGAACCTCTCTGCGAAAGGCTTTAATTGCAGTTTCAATATCTGTAAATATGCGATTAAATAAAACGTTGGCTGTCCAGGTTAATAGTTTATTCGCAAAAAAATTTAAAGGCCCAAATACTTTGCAGTACTTTGCTCGAGTTAACCGAGATCCATAGACAACATCAGCATCGGTTTGAAAGAAAGGTTCAAGCACATCTTCATAGTCTTTAGGGTTATATTCTAAGTCGGCGTCTTGCCACAAAATAATATCGCCTTTCGCATGCTCGAGGGCAGAACGTATATTTGCGCCTTTGCCAGAATGTACATTACGGAAAACAACCTTTACGTTTGGTTTATCTAGTTTTTCTAAAATTTCGCGGGTTCCGTCAGTCGAAAGATTATCTGAAATAACAATATCAAACTTTAAACCACATTTTGGAGCGGAAATAACACGCTGCAAACATTCTAAAATAGTATTCACTTCATTATATGCCGGAATAATAATCGAAATTGTTTTTGGTTGGGTTTTCATGGAAAAATCTTTAATTGACAAAAATTGATAGAAAACTTTTAAACGAAAAATAAAGAGAGCAATACTAGAAACTAACCAATGAGTGAATACTGTTTATTGTTCTGCAGGTTTTTTGTAAACTGCTCGTTTTTTATAGCGTAATTAGGTCGTACTCTCCAACAAGTACTGTTCTAAATAAGGAATACTATTTTCATATTTTCAAAAGATCTAGCAACTTTTTCTAAGGAATATTGAACAATTGAGGAAGCAACAATTACAATAAGGCAGGTTAATTGATAAAACATTGTATCTTTGGAAATCAAGGAGACAAATCATTGGAGCAGCAAAGTAGAGAAAACAGGTAATGTTTGTTGGCTAAAGGTTTTGGCAAATATTTTTCTGAAATTTATATATTCCATATATTATGTTTTTTTCTGTATCAAAAGATAACGTTCTTGAGCGACGCTCTTGGGCTTTAATTCGATGGATCTTTTTCAAACAACCGCTTTTTTCTATTTTGAAAAGCAGGCGTCCTAAAGTTAGATCACTGCCATCAGATACTATACTTTCAGAAATAGCAGCGTGCGTTACCTTGGCAGCAACCAATTGGTGAATAAATTTTTTTATATTTCCAGTTTGTTGATGTATCTCGATTTTTGTCTGAAGAGTATTGGCAACAGAAACATAAGGGATATTCAAGTAAAAAAACCAATCCCTTTTATTAACTAAAATATGGTCATCTTTAGTTAGGTTGGAATTTATCCATTTAATAACACCGTATCCCGAAATATTTTTCTCTAGAAATTTGGTGTTTTCGTTGCCGGATAAGATGTGTTCGACATATTTTTTTGAAAAAACAATATGTCCACACAGCTGGATGCATATAACGCCTAAAAACCCAGCGTATAAAATTGATTTTAATTCAGTATAATTTTTTTGAATTTGGGAGAACCCTAGCATTATTATCAAAAGTAAAAGCGGGTAGATAGGTAACAAATGTCGCACTCGAAGTGAGGGGCCGAAAAAAAACCAGATGGCGTAAAAAATCAAGGCTGTTAGAGCTAAGTTTTTTTGTAATAAAAAATATTCTTTCTCACGTCTCTGTAATATGGTTAGCAAGAAGAAAGGTAAACCTAATAATATTGCAGGTCCCAAGCCTGTTCTTAATGATTCAAACGCAGGTAAGGGCTGAATAATTGTTCTAATAGGATACGCAAAAAACCAGAAAAGATCTCTGGGAACTGGATTGTCTTTAGCAAAGGCTCGGTTGGCCTCTGCGGCTATTTCTTTGTCCCACAAAATTCCAGGTTTTAAGGTAACGTATTCCCATAGCAATGGGAAAAGGGGATCTCCCGTATGATGCCAGTTAAACAAATACCACTGACTGCCAATAACTGCTGCAGACAAGGAAAAGGCCAAAAAATGCTTTATGCCTTCACGCGAGAATAAAATTATTGTTCCAACAGAAAACAAAAATATCAATCCTGTTATTTTTGTTCCGGCAAAGAAGCCTGCATTAATGCCCGCGAAGAGAATCCAGCGCATACGTTGTTGGGAGCAACAAATATTTTGTGTTGATTTGATTAAGCCAAATACTGCAACAAGCGCAAACATGGCAGCTCTTGGTTCAACCTGGCCAGTTCCACCAGAGTATATGATAGCTGGAGTAGTAATTAGAAGCGTTGCTCCAATCAATGCATCTCTTGTGGCCATGTGTGATTTCGCAATAATAAAAAAAATTATTGGTAGTCCCCATCCTGTTATCATGGCCCAAAAATTCAACGATTCCTTTTTTCCTAGAGCAAATGCTGAGGCGTAGGTAAGATGGGTAAGAAGTTGAGTAATGCCATCAAAAGCTCGGAAAATAGGAAAAATTGTTTCAGAACTAACAAATTGTCTTGGTGTCTCAAAATGATATGCCATCGTATCAGCATCAGCCGGAGGTGAAAGACCTTCGGCAATATCAAAAATTATTACTAGGCATAACACAAAAAAAATGAACCAATTAGTTCCTAAGGATTTGAAAGGGGAAACAATCGGTATTTTTTTTAGATCAAATAGAAAAATTCCTAATGAAAACAACAGTGATGTGCCAAAAAATACTAAAGTGTTGAAAGCTCCAAATAAACCAGGAAAAAATAATATCCAACCAATAATTCCCACACCCATAACAAAAGCAAAACCGAATTGCTCAGATAATGATAACTCGTTCTGCAAACCAAGTATTTGTATAACAATGCGTCCACCCCCCAATGTAGCAATAATGAGAAAAACAGTCGTTAAAATGGGCATCATATAATTCAAATATTATTAAAATTTAAAGCCAAGAAGCACTTCAGTTACAGGGTCAAAAAAATCACGAAACTGGAATAAATAAATAAATAAGATAGCTACCACCCAAACCGTTGATATCAGAATTCTAGCGTTTTTCATGGGAGGTGTTAGAAGGGTGTTTCAGTTGCAAGGAAATTATGGTCATAGCTATTATGAAACCAAGCTGATGTAACCACCAACTTGTCCAGGCGCCATAATTTAAGTACCATAATATGATAGAAATCAACGGTATCGTGAGCAAGTATACTCTTTCTAGAAGACTTGCTCTAATAGTTAGGTCAGCTTTAGCTAAAACAGTATAACTTAATGCCAAGAATAAGACAAAACCTATAAGACCGGTTTCCATCCAAACTTGTAATGTAAAATTGTGTGAGTGTAGTGGAAGTAATTCTCCAAAAATTACCCGGTTTGGGTCCATCACCTTTTCTTTATTGCCTATGTACCGTGATGCACCCAACCCCCAGCCAAGGAAGGGCTTTTGCTTGATTTTGTTTGCAGAATATTCCCAAATATATGCTCGACGGATGAGTGAAAGAACAGCTGAGCGTTCAATGATACGTACCGTTGCGGAAAAGATTTCGTTATCTCTCTGAGCTAATTCTTCGAGAAAAGCATTGTTGTCCCTTTCGTGACTGAGCTCAGGGAGGGCAGAACTTATGTCATTCGCTGTAAATGTTTTTCCTATAGTGCCAACCAAAATGGTAGTGCTAATGAATATTGTGCCAATTAAAATTTTTACTCGGTGTTTTCCGCACGAGACCAGGAAGATAGCGCCAAGCAAACTAAAAGGAATTGCAAATCCTAAAGTTTTCGAATTTAACATTATTACCATAAAGAAAATTGATATCACCATTGTGACGGATAAAGCTTTTTTTTCTAGAGCCCAACATTTGTAACTAAGAACGAGTGCTCCCAGTGTGACCAGAGTAACCGTCGGCTTAAACCAAAAAAACCCATAAAGAGGAATGTATTTTCGCTTAAATAACAAAAACGAAACCATACCGTTTGAAACAAGGTCGCTGACCAAGAGAAAAATTACAACTGAAAGCGATATGCTGAGAAAAACTAATACTTTTTCTGCTGTTCTTTGATTTAAATGAAGTGCTCCTATGCACATACAAAAAATTATAGACCATGACCCCAAGAACTTCATCGCTGAAATAAGACCACGGGAAGTATCTGGAGCCCAAAGTGTTGTTCCAAAAAGCCATAAAAAAAACAAACATGTAACTAGCTTTGGAATTATAGATATTTCATTGATAATCGCAAAAAATCGCACTCGGCCAATACTGAAAACAGAACCTATAGCAGCAAACGCACAAACAGGAACAATTGATCGATAGCTAATATATGACAGTAGAGGTCCGAAAAAAGCTAAACCAACAAAAAAATAATATAAGATAACTGGATGAAGAGCTTTCACGTTAGGAACTTTTCTTGAGCACAATAATAAAAAAGGCAGCTAAAATAACTTACGGTTAAGTTATGTAAACCTTTTGTATAAACAAAAGAAACTCAAAGCCAGGATTAACTAGATATCCTCAGATATTGTTGGTCGATAGACAATATGGTGATGGATACACAGTTGTGGCTTCGGGATCTTTTTAACTAGTAATAGGGAACTAATCATTAGAGATTGAACCGATCGGTTTTCGTGGCTCGAGGAGACAAAAAAATGCACGCCAAGAAACCAAGAACAAAGCACAAATGAAACGAATTATATATCGCATGCGCCTTATTGGCATACCGTAAGATGCCTCATAGTAAATGAAGAACATACGTAGCCAGAGGTTTTTCCAAGCAGATTGATTGCGTGCCTTTATCGCCGGGAGGTAACGAAGTGCAATTTTTGTACAGCATGCGATACGTCGATCCGTGTGCGACATTATACTACCTGGCGTATGCGAGTAACGAGCTAATGGTTCGTTGAAAACGGTGAATTTGTGTCGTGGATCTCTTAAGATGGCTAACCACATATCAAAGTCCTGTGCATTACGAAGGCTCTCATCAAAACCGCCTGCGGTTAGTATCGCGTCGCGTTTCACAATTACCGAAATACTAGCAATATAGCCTTTCAGATATAACTGGACGTAAGGGTCGGTTCCTGATCTAAAGCCTTTTACGCAGTCAATATGGACCTCTTTATCGCTACGGATATCGATATAGTCGTGGGCCACTAGGGCGTAATCATCTTGTTCCATAATTGTCAAAGAACGTTCGAGTTTTTCAGGTGTCCACGTATCATCTGCATCTAAGAACGCAATATACGGTTGTGACGCATGTATTAGTCCAACATTACGTGCAGCGCCAGCTCCTTTGTTTTGTTGGCGTCGCAAAATTACCGTAACCCCTTTAAACTGGAGGGCAGTTTTATCTACTATATTGGCGGTTTCATCTGAAGAACCGTCATCAATAACAATCACTTCGCGTGGTAACAAAGTCTGGTGCAAAATACTTAAAAGTGATGTTTCTATTGAATTAGCGGCATTGTATGCAGGCATAATGACGCTAACGGCTGCTGTTTTACGTAGCATCAGAAACTTCTGAGACTGTCTCGGTTGGGGGGGCTGTAGGAAGGGTATTCTCTACGAACATCCGAACTGATAACTCAAGCGACAAAAGAGTGTAAATTCTAAAGCCATGTTCTTGGGGGCTATTTATTAGCGTTTCAATTCCAGATTTAGTCCACCATCCTCTTTCCAGGGAAGTTTTTGATGTTAGCAAGCGATATGCCGCACTGCCAAAAGAGCCGTGCAACCATTTCGGTACAGGAGACACAAAGCCACTTTTTGATGCGGACAGAGTTTCTTTTGGTAACAGCTTCTTTGCAATAGATCGTTCAAGGCTTTTAGGTTTTTCGGTTGGTGTTCGCTCATAGTCAGGTACCGCAAGCGCCGCTTCAACGAAACGGTGGTCAAGAAATGGAACACGCCCTTCCACGCTAGATGCCATGCTTGTGCGATCTAGAAGGGTGAGCAGATCTTCAACGAGGTATGTTTGAATATCAGCAGCTAGTCCCGCTGTTTGCGGTCCAAGGTGTGAAAAGTTTTTTAAAAAACTGTCTGCGTATGCAATTTGTGCCGCTGGTGCTTCAGGTGAAGAGTTGCCTATAATATTGCGGACATGACTAGGAAAATGGGTGCTATGTGCGTGTATATAGGCGCCACGGTTAAGATTAAAAAGCTCGGACCTTTGCAACTTCCATGCGTTGAAAGGAGAGAGTGTTTTGAAAAAGGGCTCAATAACAGATTGCTTAAGGCCAATTGGAAGCTGCGAGTAGAATTTTTCTATCGGCAATTGAAAATAACGGCCATAGCCTGCGAATAGTTCATCGCCCCCTGTGCCATTCAACGAAACCCTTACATCTTGACCAACTGTTTTTTGTATAAGGTAATTCGGCAGCAAGGCAGCATCATATAATGGTTCTTCCGAATGCCATGTTAGTCGCCAAAGATATTCACCAGCATCTTCCCCATTCACCTTGATTGTTCTGTGTTCACATCCGTATTTATTTGCAACAAGCTGTGCAAGGGGGGTTTCATCTATTTTGCCACCTTCAAAGAAAACGGTGTAAGTTTTTAGCGGGCGCGGTATATGATGTGAGGCCAGGGCTACAATTAAGCCCGAATCAATACCACCAGATAGCAGCGCCCCAATTTGAACATCACTTTGCAATTGAAGGCGCACACTATCGTCAAGAAGTTCTAGCAAGTACTCCTTCTTTTCGAATTGGTTTCGGGGCATGTCATCTGAGGGCTTGGGTTGCCAGTAACGCATGACCGTAATTTTTCCGGTATCGCTAATCTTTAGGCGATGCCCTGGCTGCAACTTTTTTATGTTACTGAAGATAGTTTCAGGTCCCGGTACGTACCCATGTGAAAGATAAGTAGAAACCATATTTTCATTGATAGAAGGCTTGATCAGTTGTGACAAAAACAGCGCCTTAATTTCCGATGCAAAAACAATCCCGCCAGAGGGGATTTCAGCCCAATATAGTGGCTTAATGCCAAGGCGGTCACGGACTAGCTCCAACGAATTCGTCTTCCTATCGTAAATAGCCAAAGCATACATTCCGTTGAGCACATCAACATAATTGTCGCCCATGGCATCTCTTGCGGCTAAAACAGTCTCCATATCACCGTTTGTTTTGTAGGCATATTTTGGGAATTGTTTTCGGAGCGATTTGAAATTGTAAATCTCTCCATTCCCAGTTAAAACTCCTCCACCATATTTTTGCAATATAGGTTGATCACTATTTAAAGGATCAATTATAGCCAACCGGCGAAATACTGTTCTGTAACGCCTGTTTTGGCTTTCCCAAAAGCCTTCCCCGTCAGGGCCGCGATGTTGCATAATTTGACCCATCGCCTGAAGATTGACCTCTGGGACAGGTTTACCGCGATATATAAATATACCTGCTAAGCCGCACATTAGCCGATAAACTCCACATTTATAGAGCCAGCCCAAGGTAATTTTTCAGTGCCACTAAATATAATATGAAAACCTGGACGACCTTCCCCGTAGGAGTGCCAAATGGTTATAGGGCTAATTTGTGGAATTGAATCGTCAGCATACACTTTGAATTGTTTGTTGATGATGACCTTATTGTTATAAAGCTTTGCAGGAAGTGGAGTTACCAAAGATCTATCAATATAATACTGCCCTACTCCCATGACACTATCGTAAATTTTTAATGTTTTCTCACCAAAACGCCAGTTTCTCTCAATCTTATCTACCCCAAGTCTTTTGAACCCCCCATGACTTATATTGAACCCTTTAGAGGTAATAGTGGCGATAGGAGGCTCTGCCCACTTTTCTCTAAAAAGATCAGTATAATAGGGTTTGTTTTGTGGATAGGGATCTGCTCCATTTATCTGCAAAGTACCATGCACGCTTGCTGATCTATATAACGCAGCTTCCCCAGAATCGCCATAAGCTCCGCGTCCAGGGTCTATAAATAAGGGGGTTTGCATAAAGTGAATTTCCGCGCTACCCAGATCTTGATGGGCATGGCCCGGCATAAAAGGCCAACCATTAAGAGGAACAGGGGCCAATGCTGACCAAACGCCTTCCTGAAAAGAGATCCAGCCATCCTTAATAAACGGTTTAGACAACGGCGCCTTAGATTGCCCAACAAGTTTGTGTATAAGGGTTTGCTCCTCAGCAGGAAAAGTTTCTGTCCAACAACAATGGCCGGAAGTAATTCCTGCAAGATGTGATGGCGGAGAATCTGGTGAGATATCACCAATAAGAGGCATGCCGCCAGGCAAGCAAAATTTTTTTGCAGCTCCAATAGCTTTTGTAGAGATTTCCCGAAAAACGTCTGCTTCTGAAAACTGCTCATCTCGTCTTGCAGCTAACCAGACATCAAGATAGTTTTTTAACAAAATCATGTGATAATGGGTCGACCCTTCACGAAGCGATCCATTAGAAAGGAAAATACGCTTAGCTTCGTTAACTAATATTTTAAAACCTAGTTCACGGGCATCGTTAAGGTTCAAAAAACATCCTAGTCTATAAAGTGCCCGGCCATTGTTTGATAAATGATTTGAGGTATTGTGATTTCCAAAATATTCGAGTGTTCTAGAAATAAGGATTGCATGTTCAGCGAGGCTGTATTTAAACGTTTCAAGCGATTCTGGGTAACCGAATCGCCGCGTTCCATCAATAATATTTACAGAGCGTTCAGCGGCAGTATATGGATGCCAGTGCCAACCTTTTTTGCTCATAAAGTTTGTTTTCCAGCTTGACCAAAGTACAGGTAACCAACCATTAGGAATAAATTTTGTTAACGGTAACCAGGAAAAGCGATGACGGGCTAGATGCAGTTCTATATCGATGAAGTGGAGTTTGAAAAGATTTTCAGGGTTTTCAGGGTCAAGCGTAATCTCTTGGCCGGGGAGCTTTACTTTTAATGGAATTTTGGGCAAGACAGTCGTATTTCGGCTTGCCGGGTGTTTCCAAAAAACCAGTTCATGTTTCAATGGTAACGCAGAAATAGCATAAGGTGGTTGGTGTTTTGTAAATGGTGCAGGGGCGGGGTATCGTCGTAAAGCTCGACCGATCATCCATGACCGAAAAATTGAATCTTTTAATAGCTGCGAGATGCCGCTTTTGAGTCGTCGTATCATAAGTGCTTGTTAGGCGCTAACAGGTATATTAGCACAATATAAGATATTCGATGCATTTGACCGAAGTATTTGGCCAATATAACCTCCTATAGTTAAAATTCGATCATGTTAGGCTATTCTGCAGAAAACACTTCGCTGCAGAATTTGAGAGTTGAGTCTAACTCACCAATGATCCCTCTAAACATGCTATAGCCCAGACCCTTTAATCGTAAGTTAGAAAAAATAGGGTTATGATGACCTTGTGAATCAGCAGTCTTTTTATTTAAGATTACAAGTTTTTGTCCAAACATAGCTTCTGCTCGTTCAGCAATTTTCTTTGCTAAGGTCAGCGTGGAAATGCTATGCCCGCTTGCTACATTATAATGTTGATACAATAATTTCCTTGGGTCGATATTTACAATGGACAGGATAATTCTTAATACGTCGGTCATACATATAAAATCTCTAAAATCTTGACCCGAGCCACTAAGCTCTAGTTTTTTAGAAGTAATAGCAGCTCGACAAAGGTCGTTAGCAATCAAAGACCAGCAGTTTGCATTTGGATCTGAGGGAGGACCAACAACGTTTGAAAGTCGCAGTATAACCCCATCTATTCCTGTCTCGTTTGCTACAATTTGTTCCGCTTGAAAGTGCGTTTCAGCGTATGGATTACTCGGCTTAGGTTTTTGAGTCTCGTCGATTAGCCCATGAAGGTTTGCACCATATACGTGGGTCGTTGAGACATAGATAAACCGAGTCACCCCAGCCATTACCGCAGCACGCACAAGTTTCTCTGTTCCACCCACATTTATTGCCTTGGCTCGTTTCGGTGAACTTAAAGAATCTTTAGCATTCAATGCCGCAAGATGGATAATCACATCAATATTTTCACACAATGCTTTGTGATTATCTGATTCCTCAAAGTCAAACTTGATAATCTCTAGGCCCTGGGTCCACTTAGGAACCGCTTTAGTGCGGTTGCGAGCACTAAGTCTGATAGATATATTTTTGTTTTCGTTTAAAGACGCTGCGAGGCGTCCCCCAAGATAACCTAGTCCCCCTGTGATCAGTACTTTTTTTTTCAAGCTCTTAATCTAAAGCGGTTTTCCATTTAAATGGAATAGATGGATCGAAAAGATTTTTTTTAGTGGTTTCACTCGGATCGAAAGGTTTCGATATACAGTTTGCTACGAGAGCAGGTTTATTGTCTAGGGCACCAAATCCATACCAGATACCTGGCGGCACTGTGAGTAAAACATAATTGTTCGCTCCTAATTTACATTGCTGAACCCGACCTTTGCTAATGCTATTTTCTCGATCATCAAAAAGGGCAAAGTGAGCAATTCCATTTGGGACAGCAAAGTTTTGAATAATATTAGAATGGCAGTGCCACCCTTTTACGCATCCGGGGTTGACAGTCGAAAAATAGATTTCACCAAACTCGCTAAATATTTTATCGTCGGATCTTAACATATGCATAACCGATCCTCGATTATTAGAAAGCACGCTGAGAGGTGTAATAATAACACCTTTAATCACAGCCAGCTTCCTCAAAGGCGCAAATTTGAGAACAACTAACATCCATTGCCTTTTTTTCATTAGCAATCGATCTATACCAGTGCACGGTTTCTTTTATTGCACGTTCGGAATTCCAACGAGGTTTCCAGCCGAGGTTAAGTTTAGCCTTTTCAATGCTGAGCTGAAGCAATTGGTGTTCGAACGGACCTGGCTTCTTTGTCACTTTGAATTTCCCAGAGCCCCAATATTTAATGACCCGTTTCGTGACCTCGGAGACGCTAAGGGCATCGCCTGTTTCAGGGCCAAAATTCCATGCCCCTTGGAATTTCAGTGGTTCCATCGCAAGGGCCTTAGCCAACTTCAAATAACCAAATAATGGATCAAGCACATGTTGCCAAGGCCTTGTAGCTCCAGGATTGCGTACCAGTATATCAGTTTTTTTTTCGAGCGCTCTGATGCAATCTGGTATAATTCGATCTGGGGACCAATCACCCCCTCCAATTACATTTCCAGCCCGAGCTGTCGCTGCTCCAAAATCTTGCATGTCGTCAAAAAAGGAGGAAGAGTAGCTAGAAAAAACTAATTCGGAAGCAGCCTTTGATGCACTATATGGGTCATGCCCTCCAAGGCGATCATTTTCTCGGTATCCCCAAGCCCACTCTTGGTTGTAATAAGCTTTGTCAGACGTGATATAAACAAGTGATTTGATAGTATCGCTTTGTTTTAACGCTTCTAACAAATTTATACCACCCATAATATTGGTGCTAAAAGTAGACCTGGGATCTTGATACGAGCGGCGGACAAGTGCTTGCGCCGCCAAATGAAAGACGCAAGATGGCTTTGTTTCTTGTATACATTTTTCTATGGCAGCTTGGACCCGTAAGTCACCTTCTATATGGTTAATTACGTTTTTAAGGTTTAAAAGGTTAAAATGGGAAGGGTCCGATTCTGGCGGCAAAGAAAAACCGGTTACCTTTGCACCTAATTGATGAAGCCACAGGGCCAGCCAAGACCCTTTAAAACCTGTGTGACCTGTAACCAATACATTTTGGTTCTGAAAAAAATCTCTTAGAGAATTTATCGGCCTACTTTCCAAACCTTATAGCCAATTCTTCCACGGGGCACTCCCACTATCCCACATTGATGTTAACAGCCTGTGGTCTCGAGCAGTGTCCATGCACTGCCAAAACCCATCGTGCTGATATACCATTAATTCGTTTGAAGCAACCAGGTTTCGCATTGGATCATTCTCAAATACCAGGGCTGGGTTGTCATCTAACCAATCGAATATTGAATTTTGGCAGACAAAAAAACCACCAGATATCATTCCGCCTGTAGCTTGAGGTTTTTCATTAAATTCAACCGCCTTTCCTTGTTGATCCACTTCCAATTCGCCAAACCTTCCGGGAGGTCTTACGCCCGTGAGGGTCATGGTTTTTCCGTGACTACTGTGAAAGTCAATTAAGGACGAAAAATCAAGATCGCTAAGGCCATCGCCATAGGTTAACATAAATGTTTGGTCGCTAGCGATATATCTTTTAATACGCTTGATTCTAGCTCCCGTCATCACATTATTTCCAGTTTCAGCTAGTGTTACATGCCAATCCAATGCATTTTTTTCATTGTGAAAGTGTATGGTGTTTGGTTCATTTAATTTCAGAGAGAAATCGTTGGTCAGGGTATTATAATTTAAAAAAAACTCTTTAATTAAATGCCCTAAATGGCCAAGGCAAAGAACAAATTCTTTGTGCCCGGCCGAGGCGTATGTCTGCATGATATGCCAAAGTATAGGGTATGTACCTATCTTTATCATTGGTTTGGGGATGTTTTCCGCAATATCCCGTATCCGAGTACCCTGACCGCCGCATAATATAACTACCTTCATTATAAAATTCCTAAAACCTAAAGATAAGCTCCAATTAAGTAGTGGTTAAAAATATTTTTTGGCATTTTAAAACCCAACAGGAAACAGGCCTTTTTTAGGAGTATGGTTTTGTTGCAAACCACGAATAGCAGCCCTTCCCATATTAAGAATAGACTCTTTTGTGCTACCACCGATGTGAGGCGTCAACACAAAATTTTCAAGAGAAAGAAGCTCCGGGTCATCAGGAGGTTCGACTGAAAATACATCGAATGCCACGCCTCCAAGTTTACCACTTTTTAGCAATGTTTTTAACGCACTTTCATTTACCAAACCACTTCTAGCCGTGTTAATTAAAATTGCAGCATGTTTTATTTTTGCGAGTCGCTTCCTATCAAGAATATTTTTTGTTGAACTATCATACGGTAGGTGGAGAGTCACTATATCAGATGTGTTAATTAATATGTCCAATGCTACAGGTTCCACGCCCGTTTCTTTATAATATTCTGGAAATGGTCTTATATCGTGAGCTAGCACTCGACAATTAAAGCCATTACGTAAAATTCGACCAAGATCTTTCCCAATGTACCCGCAACCAATAATACCAACCGTACAATCTGATAATTGACGTCCATTAACTTGTTTCCAAGTTCCTGAGGACACCATTCGGGTGGCTAACTTAATCTTTCGCAGTAAAAGTATAGAAAGTCCGACTACTAACTCGCTCACTGACCGACGGTTAACCCCTCCTTCCCAACCTAAACGCACCCCGTGTTCAATCATAGCCTGTAGGTCGAGTTGATCAAAACCCACGCCAAATTTTGCGATGACTTCTAGCTCTGGTAGTGCAGCTAAAAGCTTTTTATCGATTGGGTTAAGAGCAATAATAGCTTTTTGATGGCCTCGAAGGAAATCAACTAATTCATCGCCCTCTAAGTTTTTTCTAGCATCGTTGAAAGTGCAATCAGGATAAATGGCCAGTAGCTCTTTCCTTAAAGTTGAAGAGCAAGAAAATGTTCTAGATGTAACGGCTACTTTTGTCATGATATTGAATCTTGCTGAGAAATAGCATTTATTATCTCTGAAAACTCAGAAAAATCATTGATAAATGCTGTCGCAAACATTTCCAAATTTGGCTTTACGTTATATCCAAATGTCACATAGATCGATGCTATGCCAGCACTTTTAGCTGCAAAAATATCATTTTCTGTATCACCAACCATAATTGTAAGCTTGGCTGGGTCACGGAATTTTGCCATTGATGCTTTAATGTGTCGACCATCAGGTTTTGGGTGCTTGACGTCGTCGCCACAACAGACAGCAGAAAAATATTTTTCTATATTTAATTTCTTTAATACTGGAAGTGTGGTTTTACGAGGTTTATTAGTACACAATGCCATTTCAATTTTGTTAACAAGGAGAGTCTCAAGAGCTTCTCTGACACCAGGAAACAGTGTTGTTTTTTCAACAGGGTTTTCGCTATAGGTTTTGATAAACGATTCTTCTATTTGTTTGACCTGTTTTTCCCCATGCAGTTCACCATTATATTCGAGGGTTTTTTCGACTAAAACTTTTGCGCCTCGGCCTAGGAAAGTTTTAACCAGTTCAATAGGTATTGGACTGAACCCACCTGTACGTAAGGCATGATTTAATGAATGAGTGACATCAGGCGCGCTATCAATCAAGGTTCCATCTAAATCAAAAATTAAATTCATAAAGTTCCAATTAGCTCAGTAGCTACCCCAGAGGGAGTCTTGTGAGAGTGCCCTTTCTACCCGGACAATGTCTTCAGGGCTATCGACTGACTGATAGGGCCGGTCTTTCATAGAAGCCACTTGCTGAAAGTAACCGTGATCACATATACGATTAGAATCACAGGCTTCCGATATTTCAAGGGGGGACTCAGGTGTTTTTGCAAACCATTTTAAGAAATGCCAGCGGAACGCAAATATTCCACCAACTCTTTTTGCGCCACCGTTTGGGTCGAATTTTTTCATGTATGGAATTGGGCTGCGCGAGGTGTAAAGGATATTTCCTTTTAAATTATGTACGAGTTTTACTATGTCTGGATTATTAAAAGTGTCCTCATCATGAATTGGTGCGGCTAGCATAGTGCCGTCGACAGTGACATTAGAAAACGGTTTTAAGACAGTCTCTATTACGTCGGGTCCAAGAAGTGGTTCATCACCTTGTACGCAAACTACGATATCATTCTTGTCTAGTTTTAACCCACATTTTGGAGCCGCTTCTGCAACGCGATCTAAGGCCCTTGTGTGCGTATTAGCAGTCATAACAACAGGAATTCCTTTGGAGGAACAAAATTGTTTAATTTCTGTGTCGCAGGTTGCGACAATTAGCTTCGTCCAATTAGGGAATAGCCTTGCCCGACAATAACAGTGCTCAAGTAATGGGCGGCCTTTAATTGGGTAAAGTGGCTTTCCTGGGAACCTTGAGGCAGCCATTCTGGCTGGAATGATTCCTATGACATTCATTGTTTAACCTCCTGAAAATAAGCTTGAAGGGCCCGTGCTGCTGCATAATGGCCTTTCGGCGACCAGTGGCCATCGTTTTTGAAATAGAAGTTCATGGGCATTTTGGTGGATTCAAAAATTGGCCGCATATCTATAACGTCATATCCTAACGACATTACTTTTTTGACAAATGTATTATGAATTTTTCGAGTAATTTCCTGCTTCTCCCCAATCCAAAGGCCTCGAGACGGGATAACTAAAAAAACAGGCTTAAAACTTTTTACAACATCTAAAAGCTTTGAGATGGAGTTATTAATAGTTTCCATATCAAAGTAAATTTGTGAAAAACCTTCTGTAACTCCCGTAATTAAACCTAGCTTTTTTGCAATAGATTTTGCCTTGGAATTACGGTGGATGGTTGAGCTAATAAAAATATATAGGGCTGAGTGAGTTTTTAAGAACTGCTTTAAACCTTGAAATGTTATCGTATAAGATTTTTTTTTGACTGGAGAATTTGACTGTAATGCAATCGATTTATACAATTTAAGGTCATTTTCCATGCAGATGCTAATTATCACTTGACGAATTTTTGCGCCTAAAACTATCGCGTGCTTTAGGAGATTATTATAATTTTCAAAATCACCAGGTGTTGCCAAATTATAAATAGTCCGTCCAGTAAACTCTTCAAGTTTGTTTGAAAAACGATCGATTTTTTCTACCCCCCATCCAAAGGCAAACGAATCCCCAACTACATAAAGATCTCCTGTTTGACCATTAGATACAACCTTGTGGTCACGCAACCCATATTTATTGAACGAAATATGTACGTCAAAATCATCTGATGTTGACGTTTGCTTTAGTGAAAGGTTTGGTGGGCCTAAAGTTGGTTTCTCAAGACCCCCTTTGTAGAAAAAAATTTGTTTGGCTGGATCAAAGGACGGGAGAAAAATTCTAATTAACGTCTCCCCTGCAGCTACGCTTATTAGTGCTGCAAGTAGGGTTAACAAAAAATTTATTCCGATGGAGCGCATGTAACCTTAGCCATTTTTTTGTAGATCTGGGTTGTCCGTAAGATTCCATTTTCTTTGCCATTGAGGATCAGCGCAGTAAATTTTATAGACAAGCCTCATTGTTTCTAGAGCATCGTTAACAGAACCATTTACAATATCCTTATCATAAAGGATCGAATCTATAAAAATCCCAGTTTCGGATTCCCAAGAAGGGTCATGATTATATCGGGTGGATTGTTCCTTTGGATCACCTTGATGACACTTATCGCGATATGAAACTGTCAATGTTTCAGTGCCATAGCTTTTCGAGCTAGAAAGAATGCCTGATATTTTAACTGCCCCCCCAGTTAACGAAACTTCAAGACTAAATCGATGGCGCCATTGGGATGCCGATGAATGGAGCATAGCAACTTTTCCATCTTTAGTTTTTAACAAAGCGTACGCGTTATCCTCAACGTCATAGCCCCAAACATCGTTGGAGATAAAGCTTAAGACATGTGTGAACTCGCCAGCAAATAATCGTAATAGGTCAACCATATGAATGCCCTGATCTAACAAAACACCGCCCCCGGCAGATTTTCTTTCTGTTCGCCACGAGCTTTGATCAAATGTGATCAATTGTGATTTTCCATATACAGCACGCAAGTTTATTACGGAGCCCAATTTTTGTGACTGAACGATTTCAAGGGCATCTTGGACACTGTCGTGATAACGGTGATTAAAACCATACATTAGCTTCTGGTTTGCTAGCTCATTATAACAGGTCAAAACCCTTGCCATATCCGTTAAGTCGCGCCCAGGCGGTTTTTCGCAAAATACATGAAGGCCTTTATTTAGCCCAGCAATAGTCACTTCAGCTGCTAGGTAATTGGGGAGGCAAACAAACAATATATCTAGCTTTTCAGATAATAAGTCAGTATAAGATTGGAAGAACTTGACCCCGTCTTGAAAAACCCCAGTTTTACCAAGGGTTTGATCGCAGACAGCTGTCAGTCGAACGGCTGGATGTTTGTCAATTACCTCTCGGCGCCGTTTTCCAACAATACCGTAGCCTGCAATTCCAACATTAAAACAAGTCATTTTGGCTCAGGTGTTCTATAAAGATTTGAAATCTCACCGTTTTCTGTACCTAACCTCGATGATTCCATCTGATCATCCACATTTACCCAACTATTAGTCTCATCAGAACGATAAAACGCGTGCAGTAGGCCAAGTGTCTTGATGCAGTCTTTCCGGTCTAAGGGGAATCCTATTTCACCGTTAAGATCAGCAACAATATCCTGATACATGCCTGTATGACCAAACCCATATACCGCACCGTGGTTCTTAATACGGCTAAAATCTTCACTGTTGATCTGGCATGCGGTTGGTTCTGGCGTAAATACTTGAAGTTCGTTAACAGCAATACCGCCAATTTGGGCCAGCCCTTTGGCACAAACAAAGGAAATTGAAGCCTCAAAGTCGTCCGGTCTTGCCGCCGTTGTAGCTTCTATCGTGCCGAGTGCTCCTGACTTGTATATCGCGGTAGCAACCACAGAGTCTTCAACTTCTATCCTGGCGCCGAGTGTGCGCATGGTCGCATTGACTTTTTCTACCTCACCGCCTAAGTGCCGAAGTAAATCTATATGATGAATTGTTTGATTTGTTAGGGCTCCGCCATCATGCGAAAAAGTTCCTCTCCATGGAGCTAGGTTATAATACCTCTCGGGGCGACACCAACGAAGGCGAACAGAAACAAGTCTAACTTCGCCAAGTTCACCGTTATCAAAAGCCCTACGCAAGCGAACAACGGCTTTATTATAACGATTTTGAAAGACGGGGAAAATACGTTTGTTAGCCGTTTTTGCTATTTCATATGCTTTGGCTACCTGATTTAGCCGCATAAAAGTCGGCTTTTCAATAATAACGTGTTTTTTATACCGTTGAATCACGTCAGTAGCGTGCTCGTAATGCATGCCTGACGGCGTAATTATAGCAGCAATGTCTATGTCTGGGACTTTCTTGAACATTTCATGATAGTTGTTGAAGGCAGGAACATCAAATTCCCGTGAATAGATAGACGCTTTTGATAACTCAAGGTCACAAACCGCAGCAACCCTGATGCCATCAATAGCTGCTATTGATTTACAGTGATGCCCGGCTATGCGTCCGCAGCCGATTAAAGCTACATTTTTTTCCATATTTTAGGTACAAAAATTATTAGTATTCAGATAGTTAAAGTCTTAGTATAGTACTTGAATCCATTTATTGTTAAACGCTACTTTTCATGAGTTAGAAGTTTTTTCCAGATTTGATTTTGGATAGGCGCGAAAATTGACCTGGGGTCATGGCTAGGTTGTTTTGGCGAAGATGTTAAGGCGATTGATAAATTCGAGGTGTTTACATTTGTTACACCCATACCTTTAGGCAAAATATCAAGTGCAACATACCCGCTTGGCTGAAAGCGGAAAGTTGGAATGCCGTTTAAAATTCCTTCTAGGCCAATGGTTCCCGTGCAGTAAATCAGAGCAGAAATTCTTGAGTGTTCTGTAAAGTGCTTATCTGTTTTTTTGACCCCTTCTGAATTTTTTATAGAGTATGGGTACATAGGGTGTTCTTTAAGCAAAAAAGGCCCAAGTCCTTTTGTTGCGCAAATTTTTATAGCATCAAGCATCTGCGTTGAAAACAAAGGGTTGTTGGAAAGCCCAACAAAAATTGGACCCGATGGGTCAAAATTGCTCTTTTTTCTTATGCGTTGGCGGTAAGCCCCCGCTATGGACAGACGTGTTTCAGGTACCCCCCAAGCGTTAAGGTCGTCTCTATATAAAGGGCCATTAGCAAGCAATTGATCGGGCAAGCCAGATAAACCGTCAATATTTGAATTAGGGCTTTGATTGTACATGTGTCGTCCGACAACTGAATGCTGGTACCCAACGCTAAGGGTTCCATGATTTTTAGCTTTTTGAACAAAATCTCGTTCCCAGGGATGGTTTTCCCAGGGCCAGATTACAGTTTGTGGGCTTACCTCATCAAGCCAAGCACTTTGACATAACATTTGCCAAAGGTTTATCGCTGCACTAGCACCACTAGCTTCAAGTACCACCGCCCTCATAACTAGCCAGGCAAAAAGACCCTTTTTGTTTGGCTTTGGCAGTTTCCAGCGTGCAAATAGTAACCTTGGTAGCCAAGAAAGCTTCCCCCAGGCGTGCAAACTGGCTGTCCGTTTGTCCGCGGCAAGTGACAGAGAATGTCTAATGTCACCATCTGTATGAAGAAGGCGAAACAAATGACTGTTTTTAAGCATGAGGTCTCCAAAATAGGCATCAAGCCCATTAGCGCAGCTTTCAGGATGGGCATAAACCATGATAACTTTACTCACACTTTTATGGTGTTTTCGGGTGCGAATAGCCAGCAGATGCTTCCAGGCAACTTTTGCAACTAAATAAACACGCGCAAGAAAACCTCTGAACAACAAACCGAGAGTTGGAAAGAATATGGGTGGCGCATGCGTACAAACACTGCATGCATCTTTGATATCGCGGAAAAGCCAAGGGTCGCTACAAATTACAATGGTTGTTTCAGATTCTTTCGCTAGTTCTCTTGTTAACAAAGACCAGGCTGCCAGCTGACCAAAATCAGAGGCATAAGTACTGCAGGTTGGCATGTGAGCTAAATTACCATTTGGTGTTTTTGCCATTTCTTTTCCTATTTTCCACCATGGATCACGTACCTTATCAAAACAACTTTCGAGCCGGTTTGATAAATCACAGACCTCGGGTATATCTGCAACCCATTTAAGCCTCGCGCCGGCGAAACAATGCCGTGAGGCACTTGTTGGAATTATTAAAGGTGGTTTAGCGTACAAAAGAATCGGCATTTTAATCTAGAAACTAAAGCCAGTCGCCACCCGTTAAAGGGATCATTTGCCCCGTAATAAAACGTGACCAATCTGATAACAAATAGACTATTAACGATGCCGCTTCATCAACATGACCGCCTCTTTTTAAAGGAACGAGATTTGCGCGTTCTAACATTTCTGCTTTTGTCCGATTGTGCCATCTCTGATGAAAGCCACTATCAATATAGCCAAACCGAAGGCCGTTAACCAGAATGCTGCATTCGGCTCCTTCACGCGCCATGCCTTGTACCATACATTCAACACCGCGCTTTGCGATAGCGTATGGAAACGATGTTGGGCTGCCACCGTGAAGCGCTGACTCGGTGCCAGTCAATAGAATGCGACCCCCGGTGGATTGCTGTTTCATATGGTGCATTGCAGATCTTGCTAAAAAAAATGGTTGGTCTAGGGTGGTTTCTATTTCTTTTTTCCATTCAGCTTTTGAAATATTGATCCAATGATCTGAATAGTGCAATGCTCCAGAGAGCACCACGAGACCGTCAATCCCCCCAACAGATTCTACAAATTTTTTGATTAGCGCGTCACAGTCATTTGCATTAGTAAAATTCATTTTAAAAGGAACAATCCGGTCGTCCTTGATATCGCATGTTTCGGAACAGCTATGTGCTCCGATAATGCATTCAGACCCTTCAAGTAGCATTCGTACAACTGCGGTACCTATTCCGCCGCTAGAGCCCGCAATTAAAATGCGAGAGCCCTTTAAGACTTTCGGCACCCAATCGGGCCGGGGAAATGGTAATGTCCAATCCGGTTGCTTTTTACCAGAACGTTTCATTTTGGCCCCTTCGCAAAATACAATTTCAAACCGCTGGTTGACACTTTTTCTATATAATTGAAAAACGTTGTGTTATTGAAGACAAAATTTTGTGCAACAGCAAAGAGTACTTTAAATAGATAGAATAACATTTAATAATCCAGAAGATTAAATTGTGACGCTAAAAAACGTTTTGTTTTTGCAGAATAAGTATTCATCGGTACGCCTTTATTAAGGTTGATGCACTTTTTTGTATGTCTTGCAATGCTGTCTTTTGGTTTAGCTGGCGTTGCTCAACGGAAATATAACCGTTATATCTAATCTTTTTTAAGTATTTTGACAGGGTCGAATGATTAACTTGGCCAGAGCTACCTAAAATACCAAGACCTGGCTCATTTGCATGAAAATGTACTAATAAACTTGCAGTTTCTTTAAATACATCAAGCGTAGCCTCTCCATTTTCGATAAGTGCCTTAGCATCCAATTGTACCTTTACTGCGGGATGATTCAACTGTTTGGCTAGCCGAGTTGTTTCCCGCGCAGAATTCAGGAAGTCTGTATCACTAGGTCCGAGGGGCTCAAAACAAAAACAGGTTCCGTGATCTTCAATTTTTGAGCACAACAGTCCCATAAAGTCTAACGTTTCACTATAGGCATCGACGGAAGATATTTTTTTCCGGCGTCGTCCGCTCCCCCAGATCAAGGTTTTTCCGCCTAGATCTCGGCAAACTAATGATAGGTGTTGAAGAAATTCAAGAGTTTCTTTGCGCCCGGCGCTGTTTCTAAAAAGACCAAGCTCAGGGTGATCAAAAAACAAAGAATGTAACCCTACAATCTTTAAATCGGCTTTCTCAACACTTTGTCGGTAGTTATCAACCTGATTAGCCGTAAGACCGTGCCAAGTGTTTTTCCAGACACGGCTTGGTGCAACTTCTATACCTTGAAAGCCTAGTTCGGGAAGGATCTGAAGTTGTTTTGTATGATCAAATGCGTTTAACGCTATATTTGAAATAGAAAATTTAAACATCTAACAAAATACTGCTTGGAAAACAGATAGAAAACACGTTTTAGAATTGCGAGGATTCAAAACGGATAGTTGATTTGCTTTTTTTCCATAAGGCGGTGCCACAACAACCAGTCACAGCATACGATCAGAGTATTATTGTCTTCAGGAATTGATTTAAGTACACATTCGTCGTCGGTGATAAGTGCTAGGCGACTATAAGATTGTTTAAGGTGCCTAGGTAGGTCACCAACAAATTGACATTTTTGAGTTGTCGTTTGTTTTTTCGGTATTGCGGTATCTATGTGAATATGGTTCATTTTTCCAAATTTATTTTCTGCCGAGGAGCTTTAAATCTAACGTAAAAAAATAAAGAAGCATGTATTCGGCTAATAAGAAGAGCTCGACAATAATGCAGTGTGCCGAGGTTGCTTGTTGACGGAAGGGCTCATAGCTTTGGAGCCAAACTGGCACTGGTTCATGTGGTGCGCAGCAGTGAAAGTTCAAAGGTCAGAGCTTAGAGAGCTCCAAAGATTTTCTGAAGGCGGCATTGCGCGCAGCTAATTCGTCGAATGGAGCGGTATCAATGATCCGACCGTCTTCGATATAGACTATGCGGTCGCATTGACGGAGAGTGCTTAACCGGTGCGCAATGATGACAATGGTCCGTTTGCCGCTCAATTTATCGATGGCGATGCCGATTTCTTGTTCGGCCTGCGTATCAAGTGAAGATGTTGCTTCGTCAAGCACCAGCAGTTGACGATCTTCATAAAGTGCGCGTGCGATGCCGATACGCTGCTTCTGCCCTCCGGAAAGCCGCACGCCGCGGTCGCCAACAGAGGTATCGAGGCCTTGCGGCAGAGAATTCACGAATGCCTCCAACTGCGCATTACGGAGCACCCTACGCACGCGACCTTCGTCAATTTGTGAGTCTGGAAGGCAGAAAGCGATATTGCGCCGGAGAGTATCGTCAATGAGATACACGGACTGCGGTACGTAGCCGAGGCTTCTCTGCCAGGCGGTGGTATGGTCCCTCGCATCGGCATCGTCGAAGAGAATACGGCCTTGCTGTGGCTTCAGCAGGCCAAGCAGAATGTCGGCAAGCGTCGTCTTGCCGGCACCAGAGGCGCCGGCAAGACCAACGGTTTCACCCATATATATAGTTAGGTTGATATCACTAATTGCAGCCGTATCCGTTTCAGGATAGGAAAATGAAACCCGTTCCAGCGTGATGCTGTTGCGGAACGGCGGAGCGCTTTGAGTAACGTCGTTGGATGCTGAGGCAAAAGCGGTTTTGTGCAACTCAGTATGAATCTTGTTGACCGGATAGGTGCCACCACGGATGCTGTTGAGCGCCATTAGAATTCGGTTGCAAGACGGTACAAGTCGAAATGTTGCAGCGGCGAACAGCGCCATTGCTGAAAACAGATTTCCGATCTCCATATCGCGCTGAATGGACACCACGATTCCCAACACAACGGCGCCGACAATGATGGTTTCAATCCACAACCGCGGGACGTTGCTGACGATGCGCACCTTAGCGTCGAGATCGGCAAGTTGCTTGCGAGCCTGTTCGTACTCTCCGAGAATGAAAGGCTGGCGGCCAAAGATAGTGACTTCCTTGATGCTGTGCAGGCCTTGCTGCACTAGCTGCAGAACCCGCTGTCGGGTTTCCACCGAGATGCGGCCCCATGTGACGAGCCGGTTGCGGACAGCAAAGTATATCAGTGCGGCAGCGGGCGCGATCAGCACCACGGCACCGATAGTTATCAACGGGCTCGCCATAAACAAAACGGAGACGACGAACAAAATCACTAGCGATTCGGACCCTAGCGTGAGAAGTCCCTGCATGGCGTGCGAAGAGACCGAGGTCGTTGTAGAAACGACATGGTTGACCAGGTCTGCCGAACTTCGCGTCAGATGCAGACGGTAGTCCGCATTTAGATAGCGACCGAAGAGCCGTGCCGAGAGCAAGGCCTCATTTCTGGTAAAAAATCGTGCTTGTGAGGTGGCGATTAGAAGCAGTAGCCCATTCTTCAACGCGATAACAAAGAAGAAGCCGATGACGAGCACGGTCAGGATCAAGGTGCGATTGGTCTCGTCGATCTCGCCAAAAACCATGGAGGCCAATTCATTTCCCGCCAGAACATTCGGTTCCGATATAACCGTGATCAGCGGAAAAACCAGCCCGATCCCAAGCGTTTCCATGAATACGCCGATGACCATGAGCACTGCTAGGCAAATTCCTGTCCTGCGCATGGATGGATTGATCAGCGCCAGTGTCTTACCTAGAATGGCAATTATGGAACTGTTAATTTCGTTACTCATACCGATTCGGGCTTGTTGGACGGGGCTATCAACCGATGCTCCCCTGAATGAAGCGTTGTGCTAACTCGGTCTGTGGATTGCTGAACATTGTATCGCGGTCGCCAGCTTCAATGATGCGGCCTGCGAACATGAATACCGCTTGATTGGAAATGCGCTTTGCTTGGCTCATATTATGGGTTACAATAATGATTGTGTAGCTGTCGCGCAATGTAGCTATCAACTCTTCAATCCTCTCAGTCGCGATCGGGTCTATGGCTGAACAAGGTTCGTCCATCAGAATGATTTCAGGATTGATTGCGAGCGTTCGGGCGAGACACAGGCGCTGTTGCTGCCCACCAGACAGCTCCGACGCCAGATTGTCGAGGCGGTCCTTCACTTCATCAAGCAGGCCGACCTGATCAATATACATCTCCGCGTATTCGCGCGGCTTCATGCCGACGATCTGGCGGTGGAATCGGGCACCGAACAAAACGTTTTCGGCGACTGACATCGGGAAGATAATTGGACGTTGATGGATAATTCCGATACGCTTCCGAACCTCTAGCGGGTCTTCGTTGTCGCCGTATATATCGCGGTCGTGGAACAGGACGGACCCACTCTCGACCCGTGCGTTCAGCGTCAGTTCCAGGGTTCTGTTGAGGACTTTGACGAATGTGCTCTTGCCGCAACCTGATGGCCCCATAATGGCGGTGACGCTGGTGGCCGGGAAATGACAGTAGATATCGTGCAGAACTCGCGTGTTCCCGTATGCTACATGGATACCGAGCGCGGCCAAAGCGGAATTGTCGGATTTTAGTGGGGACAGGGCCTGAACTGCATCGCCGAACTCGGCTTTCGTCGAGATTTCTTCCGCCGGGCTAATCCCGTTCAAATTATCTGATTGGCGGCGCAGCGGGATATTATCTTTAGCCCATTTCAACGGATTCTCAATCGGTATTGCAGATACATAGCCAAGCAGTTGACGATTAGCAGTGTAAACATCAGTATCAGAGCTGTCCCGTATGCTTGTTCCATGGAAACTGCCTCGCTAACCAGATAGTAAAGATGTGTCGGCAGGGTCATTACTGGGGCGCTCAGACTAAGATCAACCGGTGACAAAATTACACTTGCCGTATAGAGAATTGGTGCCGCCGTTCCTAACGCATGCCCGGCTGCCAGAATCATGACGGCGAGAATTCCTGGCCATGCACGGCGCAGAACAATGCGTCGCGCCACGTGCGTGCGCGTTACGCCAAGCGCTAGTGCTGCTTCACGTTCTTCAAACCGCACGGCGCGCATAGCTTCCTCGGCGCCGATTAGAATGATTGGTAGCATGACGAAGCCGAGCGTTATTCCCCCCGCAAGCAGTGAGACCTTAAGCGCCATGTAGACAACCAGGAACGCATAACCGAACAGTCCATAGACGATGGCCGGTATCGATGCCAGGCACTCAGTTGAGAAGCGGACCACTTTAAGCCATGTCAGATTGCGGCCGTACTCTGTCATGTAGATGGCGCCGCTGACAGCCAGTGGCATGGCAAATAAGAGGCCGATTCCAACGAGCGCGAGCGAGCCTTTGATCGCGGGCAGAATCCCACCGCTCTGGCCGAGAGGAAAGCCTTTAGGGGCTTGGCTCAGGAATACCCAATCGATGGCACTGATACCGTTGAAAAGGAGATAGACAAAAATGCCGAGCGGCCCTAGCATGCCGATCGTCCCTAGTGCCCACAGAATAACCGTCGCAGTGTAATCACAGGCTAAGGCGGTACGCAGGTTTTTCTCAAGCATGTGCATCACGCCGGACGAAGCGGCCCTTCCAGTGCCAGATCAGGGCGTTGATCAGAACTATGACGCACATCAGGGTCAGTCCGGCAGCGAACAGCGCATGGTACTTTGACGAGCCCAAGCCCGCCTCACCAAGTTCGGTGGCGATTAGTGCTGTCAGCGGTTGGCCACGGTCGAGCAGCGATCCCGGTGTTGCAATCGAGTTGCCGGCTAACATGAGCACGGCGAGGGTTTCGCCAATGGCTCGGGCAAACCCTAGTGCGACGGCGGCAAACATGCCGGACATGGCACTCGTCACCACGACGCGACGAACCATATACCAGCGTGTCACGCCTTGTGCCATCGCTGCTTCACGCAACTCATCAGGAACGGCGCGAAACGCTTCAGCTGACGTGCTGGCGATGAATGGGAGCGCCATAAAGGACAGTACGATTGCCGCAACCAGAAGCGATTCACCGGTCGCCATACCAAACAGGTTTTCAAACAGCGGCACCAGGGTTACGTAACCAAAAAATCCGTAGACTACCGAGGGAATTCCCGCCAGCATGTCTAGGCATGGCTGCAGCACAGTGCGGACCGTTAGCGGTGCAATTTCAGACAGAAACAGCCCGATCCCTAAACCGAGTGGTACCGTTATCAAAAGGCTGACAAAGGTAATGATGAAGGTCGAAATCCAGGCATGAACAATACCAAACCTGGGTGGATTGCCAAATGGCGCCCAGGGATCGCTGATAAGAAATGCGAAAATGTTGGAGTCCTCGAAGAATACCGGATAGGCCTCACGCACGATGAAGCCGGAAATGAACAACAGCGTGCAGCCGCCGACACACAGAGCTGCAAATGTAATCGCCATTGTGGCCATCTCACTGGCGAAATGTCTGCGAAAGATTAGCATTTGTTACAAGAGCCCCACTGGCGCAAAAGATTGGGCAGTACACATCTCATGTGAGTGTTCGTTATGCAACCTAAGTACGTTTTATACCTATTGAAAACTACCGGCCGGGACATAGTTATTGGCAGCAACAGCATTCTGGCCTTCGTTTAGCACATAGTCGATAAATTTTTGGGTCATCCCACCTGGTTTGCCTTTGACCACCATGAGAAGTGGCCGTGAAAACCCGTAACTGCCGTTGACGACGTTTTCGTTCGTTGGTGCAACACCGTTGAGACCGAAGGCTGTGACGGAGTCATTTGATAGTACAAGCCCGGATGAAATGTAACCGACTGCGTGTTCGTTGATCTCAAGTTTTCTAAGCAGTGCCCCTTGAGAGGGAAGTTGCAAGGCGTTGGGCGAGATTTGTTTATCCTTCATGATCAGATCCTGCATCATTTCCGCCGAACCGGCGCCAGAATCGCGAACTAGTAGTACGATTTCATTTGCCGGAAGTGACGCTTCGATATGCTTCAAGGTTTTGGCCTCGGCAGAGAAGATGCTAGCAACCTGACCACTAGAGAGATTGTCTAGCACCGACACGAGCGGGCTTTTCGCATTGGTTGCGATGACCACCGCATCGCGGCCAACCAGATACGTCTGGTATTTACCGAGAAGCTTTTTTTCTTTATCTTTTAGGTTACGCGAGGCGAGCCCGATGTTGACGGTCCCATTGATCGCCGACTTTACTCCGAAACTGGAGCCGCCACCGCTCACGAAAATGCCGATGTCCTTTTTCGGAAAATTCGAATCCACATTGTTCCATGTTTTAAACTTCTCCATGTAATCACTGGCGACTTTGGAAATTACTGGCAGCAAGGTGGTGGACCCTCCGAGACGGAGAATAGATTCGTCCTCGGCTCTGACGAAATGAGAGTGTATAAGTACAGGCAACGCAGCACAGATTGCTGCAAAAATATTGAGCTTCATAAAAAAAACCTTTTTTCATCTGGACACGCTGTCACCACTGTGACCTTGCCGAAGTTGTCGCGCAGGCAGCAACCACGGTCGGGGTGCGAGTATATCCCCCTCGAAACTGCCCATCCTATACGCTCTCATCTTGCAGGGCGGCCGGCAGTTTTCTGACAACACTTGCTTTTCTCATATTTTAATTATTACTGTCAAGGGTTATCTATTTTTGTTATGTTTTGGCGTTCAGCACGACCTCTAAAGTAGCAACGACATGCTTCTTGCCGGACGGGATACCACCGATGATTGGCACATCTGTTTGTGAAACCATTCGCTCGATCTGGATTGCCGGTATGCCGTTTGCCGGCAAGACGACGTTGGCGCATCTATTAATTGCAAGGCTTCGTGCCGANGGTCAGCAGTGTGTTTGCCTTGACGGTGACGACGTCCGCGATGTTTTTGATCGGCGTCTCGGTTTTGACCCAAAGTCCCGCCGCAAGCAGACAGCGCGAATGTTGCGGCTCACGAAACTGATGGTGCACAACAAAACGCTGCCGGTAACAGCGATGATCCATCCTTTTAACGATGATCGGAAAATGTGCCGCGATGCCATCCCAGGCAGCATAATGATTGTCCTTGAATGCGACTTTAAGGAGTTAATGCGGCGCGATAGCAAGAAGCTTTACATACCGGCCCTACGTGGTGATCGAAAGCACGTAGTTGGCGTCGATATTCCATTTGATGCGCCCGACGGCGTCGACCTCGTTATTGATACCGGCGTGCTTGACCCTGAACAGATGCTCGATGCGGCCTGGCAATTCATCGTGCCGCGCCTGTTACCTCAGTCATAAAGCAATTTTCGGCGCTCACGCATTTTGAGTTCCAGGCTACTGGGCACCAGATTCTCTTCAAGCATGCGTGTTAGCAGACTGCTCAATTCAGGACGCAAAATGTTGTCGAGTTCTCCATACCGTTTTTCCAGCAAAAAGCGGCGCACATCTCGGCCGTTTAGTGTGCGCACTTCGGTGCCAGTATGCCGGCAACCGCGTTCCGTCGTAATCTTGTCGCAGACCATGCAAAAACGCGGCTCAGATATTGCACGGATGCGGATGCCGAGGCTGGTAAGCGTCTCAAAAATCTGCTGCGATGCATACTTACCGTAAAAGTTTCCGATTCCAGCATGGTCACGTCCGACGATGAAATCGGTAAAGCCAAAATTCTGCATCATGAGCGCTTGTAGGAAAGCTTCCTTTGGCCCCCCGTAAATCGGCGGCAAGCGCATGTTATTAAGATTTACCCGGCCTTCGGGGTAGTGGTTGGTCAACAGATATTCATAGGTGTCGAAGATTATATTCGGCAGAAAGCTACCTTTGACCTGGGCGCCGGTGATGGCATTGATGCTAAGCGCATCCGCTGACTCCAGGGCCGTATTGTGCAGGTATTCGTGTCCAAGATGACAGATGTTACGAGTCGAAAAAGCTACACACGTTTCAGCACCACAGTTCTCGACCCACTCACGGGTAACAGTCGGTGAAGTAAGGTACCGATGGGTCTCTAGACGCTCGACGGCCACCGATAAAGCACCGCCGAGGCACGTCAGTGGTTTGCCTAGCAGATCCTGCACGCCCGGGTGCTCCGTGGATGTGGTGCCGTAGACACCTTTGCAGTATGCGTCGCGGTCGATCGAGAACGTGGTTTCCACCTTCAAGATGGCGATGCTATCTCCCTGGTCACTCTGTAAGAGCAGCATCTGACCAGGTTTAGTCCGCTGGAAAGTGCTGCTCTCTACGTGCAGAAGGACGGGAATTGTCCAGTTTAAACCAGGTGCGCAGGTGTTATCGTTTATAACTGACTGGTACACGTCTTCGTTCATGAAGCCGGTTAGCGGGCTATAGCAGCCAACAGCGATATTACGAAGATGGATGATGTCGTCGTGCTTAAGAATAACAGCAGATGGCATTTCATCGTGGACTCGCCGGTCTAGTTCGTCTGCAGAAATCGTTCGGTCGACTAGCGCACCTCCGTAAGGTGATATCAGCTTCAAGGTCAAATTCTTTTCTTATACACTCTTCAAGCGGAATGCCCGATTAACGATGTTCTGGAAAATAGCGCCGTCAGTGCTGCCAAGATCGCTGAACCGGTTGATGATGTCTGTCTCTAGGTCGGTGATTCCAGCACCGTGTTGTCCACGAAGCTTAGCGTTGAATAGAACATTTACCGGCAGGAAGGACTCCTGCGACGCATGCATCCCGGCAACGATCATAGGCAGCTTCCAGAAGAGCTTTTCCATCTCGTATCGGGTCTCCTCGTCGGCCTCGCCCGGATGTTCCCCTCCATTATCAAGATAGCGAACCAGATAATCATGAATTTCGATCATCTGATCGGTCCAGCCGTTTCTAGGACCACCCCGGTCGTCCATCAGTCGAGCCAGAGTTTCCGCATTCGCAGCTGAAATATTCAACCACTTGGAATCGATTCCAAGCATGTACTCGCAGACATCCGGCTGCAAAAATGGGAATCGCGCTTCGATCGGTCCACAGTTCATGAAGATAATAGATGCGCGTCGCAGCATGTTCTCGTAGATCGAGGCCATGAACATGAGTCGGCTTTTGGTATTGGTTTGGACCTTGTGCGATGCGGTCAATTCTTTCCAGGCATCGTAGGCGCCGAGTAGTTCGTCAACACCATGTCCGCCGATCGTGACTTTGAACCCGTCTTTACGCATCTCTGGCGCCAGGTAATAGTAGATCGGCAGCGGATAGACACTCAGCGCCTTGATCTTGCGGGTCTCAAAGGTGGCAACAACGTCGGGAATATCCTCGATCATGGTCGCGCGCGGTGCGCGGATCTCCTTGAGCTCGAAACCAATTTCCTTGAATCCTTCGGCGGCGACCTGGGCGCGGCGCACGTCTTCCGATACGAAATCTTCGACTGCGAAAACGTAACCTGTCGGTTTATAGTCGGTAAGTGTGAAATCGATGCTATTAAGGACGTAGAACGATGTCAATATGCTGTCGATGCCACCCGAAAACATGACACATATTGGTACATCACCCATGGTGCGATTGCGCGCAGAAACCTTGAGCACCTCGTTAAGATCGGCGCCGATTTCCAGGATATTTCTGTTGGTTTTGATCGGCATAGGCCGGAAATACGGTTCGACCGTCAGTTCGAAAGTTTCTAGATCGAGCGTCGCGATATCACCAGGTGTCAGTTCGATGGCATCGTCGAGAGGCACCCAGTCTAACTCGCGTAGACCTTTTAGTTCGCTGGAGAATAAGAACACTCTACTCTCCTTATTATAATAATAGAACAGCGGGATCCGGCCGGGCCAATCGCGGGTGATGATCAGTTCATTGGAGCGGCGATCGAGGATAGCGATCGCGAACAGTGAATCAATCATCTTGTTTTTAACGAAATCTTTTCCTTCCTCCTCGTACAGACGCAGAAAAACCTCTGTATCCCCGGTGCTGGTGAAGGTATGCCCGCGCTCAACTAGCGAACTACGAATGTTGACGAAAGTATAGAGCTCGCCATTGAGCACAAGCTGGACGCTGCCATCGTCGGAGGCGTACGGTTGGTCAGACTCGCCCGGCGTGACCCCAGGCTTGTCGGAATTTTTCACAAGGTGCCGGCGGGCGCCAATTACAACGTCGTCGAATTGTTTCACCGTGATGCCATCGTCGCCACGCCGGATGTGTTTCAGACACTGACGCGTATCTTCGATGTTCACGCCAACGCCGCCAAATATTCCACACATAATAACAGTACCTTTAGGTCTACATTTGGAAATTAATTGAACTACCGCCCTCTAGCAGCAACGGATGAAAAGTTGGCATCCCGGAGCAGATAGCCCTGCAGCAGATTTTCTTGCAGCTTGTCCCAGAGCACTTCTAGCATCTGTTCTGGCGACATTGTGTTGCTTTCAAGTTCAAGATCTGGGTTTTGTGGCGTGTCGTACGGAATATCCACACCTACAACGTTTTTTGCATTGCCCGCGATTGCCGGCCCATAAATATTCTTCGCATCCCGTGCGCTACACGTTTCAAGCGAACACTTCAGGTATACCTCAAAGTAATTATGGAGTGTCTCCCGGCAGGTCCGGCGACCATTTTCGAATGGATGAATGATCGCGACAATCGGCAGGATGCCCTGACTAGAAATCCATTGAGTGAGCGCCATGACACGCAACGTCTGTTTGCGGCGCGACTCCGGATCGAAACCGAGACGTTCGGGAAAGATTGAACGGATTTGGTCCCCATCTAGAAGCAAACACGGATAGCCATTGTCGCGCAGGCGCTTGATTAGCATGTTAGCAAGTGTCGATTTCCCGGCCGATGAAAGGCCCATAATCCATACGCTACCTGGGTTTTGGGGCAATTGGTTTTTCCTTTAGATCTTTTAGGCCTGTTTTGCTGTGTCTGAACAAATAAGTCAAGACTATTGTGAGGCTGACTTAGTGCCCAGGTTTATCGAAAAAATGGCTTCCTGATGCTTTGCGAGAAATCGTGGTGCGACTTTTGCGCCAAGCTGATAGTCGGGCAAATGGCTGAAAAAGGTTTGCGCATAATATTCTTGCAGGAACTGTTGTTCGGATGAGGGTGCTCGGTTTTCCAGAGCATCGAGCATATCCTTGCAGAGATCGAGTATGTCGTTAGGTGAGCTTTCTCGCCATCTAAAAGGGTGGTCATCGGTTATAAGAACTTTCGATCCCTGTGAACCCGCTTGAAAGCCAGCATCGGTAGCTTCCCGGAAAGATACAAGCATTTGATCTGAGCGGCGCTCAATTAACCTGGGAATAACCAGATCACGTCGATCATAATGTGTATGGGTGTGCGGGATGTGATTTGCTACCGCATTGGGAACTCCGAAAATGGTGGGCACCGAATTCATTCCGGAACTGGCCCCTAGGAAGAAACGGCATTTCGCCGCGAGATAGATGTCCATGAAATCGCTACGGCACGTAGTTGAATAATCAATTATTCTTGGATTAAGGCATCTCGGTAATGGTTCTTTGACAATCGCCCCCATGCGAATTGCAAAACCTCCGAGCGAAACAATGTATTCTGCAGCTTTAAGGTAGTTGGCTATATCGCAGTTCTTATACTCAATCATTTGTGAGTGCTTGTGCGAATCTGGATATTTTTGCTGCAAGTAAGTGCTTTCACGGGCATGGAAACAGACGAACCAGTCATCTGAGCCGATCCCCATATCTGCGAGCTTCTTGGTGCCCTTTAGTTCTTCATCCTCGGTAAAGGCTAGTGTAGGTCGGGTCGAATTGATCAGCTTGAATTCTGTCCCTTCCCAGTGGAGCGGTTCCCAGAACCGGGTTTGGGATAAAACTGGACGCCATGCAAAGCCTAGTCGTGTCGCCCAACGACTATAGAGAATTCTAATATGACGCTTCAGCATGCGTAAAAGCTGGCGACTCGATGGATCGCAGCCGACAAGAATATAGAAATTTCGACTTTCCGGGCCACCCTTCTGGATGCGTCGCAAGAGTGCATCGGTATTGAATGCTAGATGACCTATACGCCGCGTGTACAAAATTCCGATTCGAACTTTGACTAACGGTTCAAGAAGGTAAAGCAAGGGTAGTATTGGGAACACGAAAAGCGCAATTGCCAGACCATGGAACACATAACCGGCGAACGCGCGGGTCATGAATGTGACGCCTTAGCAGGCAGGTGTTCTGGGATGGTCTTGGGCAAGATGCTTGCGGCATCCGATTTGCGACGCATAGCTCTAAAACTCAGCCCCCAACGGCGGACGATCCAACTCAAATGCAGCGGGACTGCAGTAACGTAACGCATCGCATTGGCTGCAACATAGATGCTGCTGGCTATCCTCACGATGATGGTTTTGTTCGACTTCTGTGCCGCTAGCACCATGCGTACGTACCATCGCGGTTGCCACAGACGTAGGCCTTTGTTCGACCACTTGTGACGGTAGTATGCGTTGGCGGTATAGTTCTTCAAGGTCGAGCTGTCGAACCCTTCACGGATGGCATCATGCAGGAACGCAACGATGATAGAGGGTCGCAGATAGTCCACAAAGACACGGCATTCTAGGGCGCTCGGCAATAGGATGGCGAGAAATAGAAGAACGCGATTCCAAACGGTGTCCGCCTTATAACGGCATAACTCGTAGCCGTAGCGTTGGCAGTAATCGAATAAAAGCCCTTCAAGCACAAACCAGTCCATGGCTGGCAGCCACTTCTTCCAGTCGAGTGACACGATACGTGGGTTGGCCGTATTGGTTGGTTCCATCTTATAAATGGGGTCGCCCCACCATGATAGGCCGCCGAAGGTGCAGGAACGCTGTGCCTTATCGAAGTCGATACCAAGAAACGCTATGGTTTTGTCGATAGTTTCCTCCTGTCGATAGAAGAGATCTTCATGGCGGATGACGCGAATATTTTGAGCCGGCAAACCGCGCAAGACTTCAAGGCCCTCGAGCAAGTATTGGCATAGAAAATAATAGGTCCTGCGAAGATAAATCCGTGCATCCGTCGCGTTCAACTTTTCTGCATCTACGGCGACGGAACTTCTTTCGTAGCGCCCCTGGATGTTGGAACGTGGATCGCGCACGAAGCCGAGGATCAGCATGTCAGGGAAATCCGGGGCCAAGTAATGCGGCACATACTCGGGAACATGAATATGAAAAACCAGTGCCTTTTTTGCAGCCAGGTCTTCGCTGCAGCAGATGCCATACGCGTAGTGAATAGCTAGCAGGAAGGTGCGCATGAGTACGTCCTCGCCGTCCAGGAGGCCGAGCAGCGTCTCGCGGAACCGAGCAGAGTCGATTTGAAGGGCCTGATCCTTGCCTTCGCCAAGTCTGGTAAGGCCGTCATGTCCGGGCAACTCGCGACTGTCGAGAATCGATGCGTGCTGAGTGCAGAGAAGATTGACTGCTTTCGACCAGTCCAGGCGATCACCAAATTGTTTTCGCCATTGCGCCCAGTGTGGATAGAGATACATTAGCGAGTATCCCGGGATCATCAGAATCTGCGGGTGACAGTCGAGAAACCCCTGAAACAGTTTGGTGCCACTTCCATTGCCGGTATAGAGGCAGACGACCCTGGGTTCCGAGATATCACGAAACCGGGGGGCAAGCGTCTGACCGATTTCGGCAACGCGGCTAGTATCATGTCCGGTCGTAGTTGACCGGCCCGAACCTCTGGTAGCAGTGTCAGCCAATTTTTATGCAACTCAGATAGTGATAGGCCGAGCCCCAGAGGTTGCGGAGCGCTCCCTGGGACTTGTAAAGCGCGACGAAATCGGCACCGTCGCCGCTGAAGTTTGGATCGAACACTCGTTTCAGATTGTTGCCAAGGCTTTGAACTTCAGTGTCGGATTGGGCGGCTAGGTAGTCCAGAAGGGTGTTGGGCAGAACCGGGAGCGGTTTTTCCGTAGGAAAGTTGCGGCTATAATTAGCGATCCCAGCGAGCAGCTCGTCAAGACCTTGCAGTATGCCTGCCATTGCTACTAACGTCGTCCCCCCTGTATCTTCTACCGGTTTACCGGTCAGGATGAACGGCAGTTGTGTGCACCAAGCCGGCCGAAAGCGCCCTTGCCAAGACATGTCTTCCGGCACGTCCTTATACCAGGTGTACCGGTCGCAGTTGGCCCACACGGGTGAGGTTCCATAAAGCCGACACCCGGCGGCTTCAAGTGCCGATAAAATTTCGTCGTATGTCCACAGATCAAGGGCGAACGGATTGACTATCTGATCCATCCACCACGCATGAAATGGTCGCGATGCATTTAAGGTTTGAAAGTCCTCAAGGTAAAGTTTTTTGCAGATATCTTTCGAAGCGGCGGAAAAGATATCGTCAATACCGAGAAGTCCGCAAGCACGCCACTGCACAAAACGCTTTACCTGTTCGATCAGCCCGCCGTAGCGGTCATCGAATGAAAGCGAGATGATACCACCAGGCCGTGCTAGCGCAGACAGCTTGGAGAGCATCGCATCACGGTTAGGCAACGTATTCAAAAATCCTTCAGCAATCACCAGATCGTAGCTTTGGTCGCTCTTGAAATCGTTAACGGACAGGTTATGCAGCGCTGTAATCCGGTCTCCGAGCCCGAAGGTTTCGAAAAGGGACTTCAGACGCGGGATCGACTGTGCGTTAGGCTCGACAAGCGTCAGGTTCATGCCGGCTGCCGCCAGTACCAGAGCGTTCTCTCCAGAGTTGCAGCCAAACTCGATAGCGTCGCGCCCCTCAAGAAGACCAAACGGAATGCGAAGGTGATGCTCATACAAATTTTGACGTTTGGCGAAGTGATTGGTCCAGTTAGTTCGATCATCGATGTCTATCGGCACCGGATTGAAGTGGTTATTGGTATAGTAACTTAGAAGCGATTGCATGGTTTCAGTTTGGTTGTGGCCGGGGTTCCATCAGATGCTTATATATCGCCCAGGGTATAGTTTTTCAAAGCGCCGTTTGATGGCGAAAGCAGCGCGTCCATAGGGAAGTAAAACGGCTGCGTCCACAGCAATATCGCGTGGGTGGACAACGGGCTTACCACAAAAGCGACCTCCCGCCTTCTTTGGATTTTCGTCGACGAAGAACGCCAGGCTGTTGCCGAGAAAATTGTCGGCAAGCGCGCCTTCAATTGTGGTGCCGAGAACGCCAAGACCAGATTCCTCGCCATGACTGATAAGGTTTCCAACCGTCTGCCGGAGTGCTGCCACCGCGTTTGCGAACGCAGTTTCCGCTACAGTGCTCTGGGGGGCATTGTCCCGGCGCAATAGGCATAGCACGTCGCGGCTGAAGATTTTTTGGTTGAGCGTGGTTGCCCCAAAACCGTGGTATGCCGCCATAACCGGCAGATTAGCGGCTGTGTAATGATAATAGAGATCGCCATATAGCAAAGATGCAGGTTTTTGGGCGAAGTCGGGCACCTGAATGAAGACTGTGCCTTCAGGGTTTAGAAGTCGGGCCAATTCCGACATCAGTTCGGGCACGTCACGGATGTATTGAAGAGAATGTGAAAGCACAATCAGGTCAAAAGCACCATCGACAGCAGAAATGGTCTCGCCGGAAACGAAGCGAATTTTGTCTTCTGCTCCCGTCACGTGGTTGTGGTAGGGGTTTAAATCGAAACCGCAAAGGTCGGCCGTTGGTTGGCGCGTACCGATTTCCATCAAAAGTGCGGCGTCCGCGCAGCCAATATCGAGCACGGCGGCACCGGTTTTCGGCAGTACGGGCATAAGGATATCGGCCTGCAAGCGAAACGGCTCTTTAATGGCGTCTTTGGCTGAAATGAAGATCGTGTGATCATCTTCGCGCTTTGTCGCGTATTCACTGCCCTGATACATGGTTGAAATGTTTTTCGTTTCCGCATTACTCAACAATCGGGAAACCGCACTGCAAGTCTGGCAATATGATAGCAACGCCGGGCCTTTGCTGAACATGCCGAAATCCATGTGCCGGAACAGCGGAAATTCTAGCCGTTCAATATACGGATCGGGCCGGCTGCAGACTATACAAGTAATTGCTGACAACTCCGCTTACTTTCAGCGACGGGGGCCAGTACAGACAGCCCACAAAAAATGGCACATTTCTGGGTAACCCGTGTGAAGGACCTCATCGTTCATGCCGAACATGAAGACGTTGTGAAAGCGCTTAAGTCCGATTTCGCGAAGTTCCTCGAATGTTTTCAGATTGATGTGTGCACGCTTCGACCATTCCGAAGCGTATTGCTCAGCAGCCTTATTCGGCGTGCCGATCAGTAGCACACCGTGATCTTTGATCGAGGCCATAATATTGTCGAGGAACGTTTCTTCCTCTTTGGGAAAAATGTGCTCAATTACATCGACCAGAAAGGCGCTATCCACCTTTTTGTTCAATGAAGTTTCACGGAAGTCCACATACCGGTATTCAACGTTTTTTAGGAACGTATTTCGAACTGTATTGTCGGCTAACAATTCTTCGTTGATGTCAGTGCATAACAGACTACCGACTGACTTGGCGACGATGCACGAGCCGAAACCATCGCCGCAACCGATCTCCAGTGCGCTTTCGATGTTGGCTAGCATTTTTGAGACAAACTTGTAGCGCGATGCGACGATGCAGACCTGTTTAGGGTTGTTGATGAAGTCGTCCGCTGTATAGCGTCCAAGGACCAACGGAGTGGCCCGAATCTCCTGGTCAAGGGACTTCCAAAGTTCTTTTGAATCATCCATCCGTGGTTCTCCCCCCCTGCCCGATTCTCTTGATGAGTCGGGTCATAAATTCTGTTTGTGCGTCCATATCGTCCGGGGCTGGTATCCAAGGTGCGAATTCCGTGGTTGCAGGGTCAAAAGGACCGCTTGTCACCTCATGGAACACTACCCACTCGCTATCGATAGTCATGCTGTGAAACTGCGATCCCGACAGCCGGTAAAAAAAGCAACCGCCTTGATCTAGTGTCGTCATCGCGATCACGTCTTCGATGCTGCCAGCCTCATCGAACAACACGATACGCATAGCACCTTCGATGATCGTATAAGACTCGCTGCGCCCGATATGCCGGTGCGGTGGCACGTATGTGTCTTTCTCATGTACGATCAGCATTTCATGGAGGCCAGCATCCGGATCTGGATGCGCGCAGATTCGCGCTCGACGCCGTCGGGTTTCCCTAGCACGGTCCTTGAGCCAGGAAATGTCGGTGATTCCGATCTCGGTCAGTGCAGACGTGGTGTAAAACACCTCGTCGTTCTGACGCGTAAATTTTTCTGTCTCAGTAGCCATAGAATCCCTTGATGCTGTCTATGACATACCCTGCGTCTTCTTCGTTCATATTTTCATGGCACGGAATGCAGGTAATACGCTTGACTAGATTACGCGCGACGGGAATTTCGGCATTGAAACGGTCCTTATGGGCGTCGTGATCCGGCATCAAAAAGGGGTGTTGTATTTTTGTCTCGATCCTGTCCGCGCGCATATGCGCCATCAGGGCGTCGCGGTCATCACAGTTGATAGTATATGAATAATATACGTGATTGCGGTCGTCGTGCAGAATCGGGGTGCCGACGATGTCGGTAAGAGCAGATGTATAAATGGAGGCGAGCTTTCGGCGCTTCTTGATCTTTTCGGAAAGCCGCTGCAGATTGACCAGGAGTATCGCTGCCTGAATAGTATCGAGTCGGCCGTTGATGCTCGGCGTCACGCAGTTTTCTTTGTTAATCGTGCCGGCGTAGCGGAGTGATTGCAGCCGGTCGCGGGTCAGCTCGTCCTTGACGGTAATAGCTCCGGCTTCGCCAAAGCCGTTCATAACTTTCATCGGGTTCATGGAGAAACAGCCCATGTCGCCGATAGAACCCGCCGGCTTGTTAGTATAGGTGGCGCCGAAAGCCTGGGCACTGTCCTCGATAACGTTCAGGCCGTGCTTTTGGGCGATACTCATGATACTGTTCATGTCGCACATCTGGCCGGTGAAATGAACTAGAAGTATGGCGCGGGTCTTCGGCGTAATGTGTGCCTCGATGATATCGGCATTGATGTTGTAGTCATCCGTAATATCAACAAAGACCGGTGTTGCGCCGGTTAGCACGATGGCGTTCGTGGTCGCGACCCACGTTAGTGGCGTGGTGATCACTTCATCACCGGACGAGAGCTCGAGGGCACGCAACGACAGGTAAAGAGCATCACTGCCAGATCCGACACCGACGGCATAAGGTGTGCCACAGAAATCAGCGACAGCGTTTTCAAACTCGTCGTGCTCGGGTCCCATGATGAACCGCCCGTGCAGTAGCACCTGCTCGATGGCATCATGAATTTCAGCACGATACGCCGCATCCTGGACACGTAGGTCAAGGAAACGGACCTTGATGTCGTCAGTCGGAATTTGCGTCGAGTTATTCAAAATAGATAAATCCGTAATCGCCGTTGTATCCCGCACGTTCGTATTCCCAGACCCATTCGTCAGTATCCATGAAGCTCATGCATGTGAGCTGCCAATAAAGCAGGTTCACCTTCTCGCATTCGTTGCGATAGGACTCGATGCATATATAGGCATTGCCCCTGCGTACCCGCTGCATTTCTCTCAACGCCCTATCAAGCTCGAAGTTTCTAAGGTTGTGAAAGACATTCAGCGAAAAGACAAAATCAAATGTACTGTCTTCGAACGGTAGGTTCTGACAGTTGCCGATCTGTAAGAATGGTTTAACTTCTTCCTTCGCATTATTGATACCGTATTCAGAAATATCAATCCCGGCAACCTCGATGCCTGGCACAACCTGCGTGAATTCGTACAAAAGAAACGCCTTACCGCAGCCGATGTCTAGAATTTTGTCGCCGGCCTTGAGGCCATAGTGCCTTGCCATATCCTCGGCGATGATGCGCCAGCGTCCGTCATATTTGTAGCCGCCGTAACCGAATTGTCGCTCGCCGTCCCAGTAGTCATAACCCCACTTTCGAGCAACTTCAGCGCTCCCGGCCTTATCATGTGAGACGACGCGCTCTACATAATTACGCGTGGTCACAGTATGTAGTTTGCCGAGAAAATCAATTTCACTCATATCGTGATACTGCTTTGGGACAATGTGGTATGGTTTCATGTAGCCGCCAAATAGTCTCGATTCGGCGGATGTCATCCTCGGTTTTGACGGTGTAATCTTCGACCGCGGTGTACAAGACGCCGCCGTGCATGCACAATTTTCCCCAAAGTTTGGCGCGGCGGTTGCGCTCGGTGGGTAGCATGAACAGACTGTAAAGCACGATACCTTCGAGCACAGGCAGTTCGTCGAAGATACGCTCGAGAACCATGTAACAGTTGTTCATTGCATACTCAGTTGCGCTGAGAAGGAATGTCTTGCCCTGTTTGGCGCAGAAATTCCGGATCACGAGATTCTGTATGTGTTGCGGCGTGCGCAATCCGTAATAGGGCCGGGATCCAATATAGCCGCGAAGGCCGTGCCGATCAGCTGCCTCAGGCATCGTCGAAGCCCTTTGGCAGGTTATAGGCAAGCGCCATTTCAGTCGTTGCACGCATGGTGATCGGTTCGAAAAACTCGCCAAGCCTCTTGTCGGCATAGGGTGAAAACAAGCTCTTAAAGCGGCAGTTCAATGACCAACGGGTTTCCGATTCCTCGTTGATGCGATTTCCGTGCATTAGGGTCTGTGAGAATACCAGAACATTGCCGAAGGGCACGTTCATCCATTCTACATCGTTCTTGATGGTTTCGAACAGGTCTTCTTCACTAGCACCCTTGAAGTCCTGACCCATATTGCCTTGGGCCTTGCGGTCTGGCCCTGGAGGCATCAGATACATGGATTTGGTGTTATGGCAGTCTACCAACGGCACCCAGAGCACGATTTCATAGGGACTGTCGCCTGACCATACGTCGGCATGCACTGGCAGGATCGAGCTCTGATCGCCTGGCAATTGGATCGACAGGTTAACGCGGCGCTGCATCGCTAGTTCGTTGCCGACGATCGAGAAGATCGTATTCCGGGCCAATTGAAAATATGCAGCGCGAACCCACGATTGGTTGTTCAGGCCATCGATAACGGACAGGCGAACACGATTGAGTTCGTCGATGGTAACCTGTTGGTGAAAGTCATTCAAGAACGCGTCAATATCTTTGGGCACATCCTGCCCCAATGGAGCGGCAGTACTTTCAGCGACAAGAACGCGGATGGCGTTTAGGGCTGACGCGCTCTCGGCCGGTACGATCAGATAACCGTTGTCAAGAAATGCTGCGCGTGTGCTTTCCGCACCCGGCTCTAGGAATGTAAAGTCGGTCATTCTGTCTGTTTCAGTTACGCACATTCAGCGCCGTGCGGATGCTGTCGGCGATGCCAGGTGGCTGCAACCCGAACGCTTCAAGGAGTTCGTCCTGCGAACCATAATTTAGTGGGAAAGTATCGTCAAGACCGAGCCGCAGGATACCCCGTTCCGGTATCTGATTTGCGTCGATCAGCACCTCAGAAACGGCGCTGCCAAGTCCACCGGCTTTGAAATGCTCTTCTAGCGTTACGAGCATTTTTGACTTTGCTGCCAGCAGTACCGCGACGGTGTCCATGGGTTTGATTGTCGGCAGATGGATAACGCCCACCGAGATTCCATCGATACTAAGCGCTTCGGCGGCATCCAAGGCGCGACCCGACATGATGCCGGTGGAGATAATCTGAATATCGGTGCCGTCTCTAAGCGTTACCGAGCGGCCGATCTCAAAAGTTTTCTGATTACCAGTAACAACCGGGTCACCGCCCTTGCCGAGGCGAATGTAGATTGGGTGCGGCCAGTCTAGCGTGGTTGCCATAAAGCGTGCCATCTCGTCGGCATCCGACGGTGCGACAACGGTCATGTTCGGCAACGTTCGAGTAATCGCAATATCTTCTGTGGCTAGGTGCGTGGGCCCAAGCGGCGCATATACAAGGCCACCGCCGTTAGCGATCAACCGTACCGGCAGGTCATGGAGGCACAGATCGATGGCAATCTGTTCATAACAGCGACGTGTGATGAAGGTTGCAATGGTGTTGACGTAGGGGATGAACCCCTCCATCGCTAGGCCGGCGGCCATGCCAATTATGTGCTGTTCGGAAACACCCTCCATAAAAAAACGATCCGGCATTTCGCGCTTCATATCGTCGAGCACGCCAGGACCGAGATCGGAACCGACGAAGACGACGCGCGGATCTTTTTTGGCTAGCTCATAGACCAGGTTAAGGCAGGTTTTGCGCATCAGGCATCCTCCGCCAAGGCATCGTACATAGCCTGGATCTGATCGGCGGGCACACGTGACTTGTGGTGCCAGGCCGGCTCGTTCTCAGCAAAAGCGATTCCCTTACCCTTAACCGTATGCGCTATGACCATTGTAGGTTTGTTGGTGCCGAGCGGTCTCGAGAGGCACTTGCGCAGCTCCTCAACATCGTGGCCGTCACACTCGACGGTTTCGAAACCGAAGGCACGCCACTTGTCAGCAAGCGGCTCGATGTCAAGCACCTCTCTGGTGCGGCCGTAGGATTGAAGTTTGTTGTAGTCAACTACAGCTGTCAGGCCGGAAAGTTTGTGCTTGGATGCCGACATCGCCGCTTCCCAGACAGAGCCCTCGTTGATTTCACCGTCGCCCATGACGACGAAAACCCGCGTGTCGCGTTTTTTGATACGTGCCGCAATAGCCATCCCGACACCGATCGCTAGGCCGTGGCCTAGTGAACCGGTAGATGCCTCGGTCCCGGGGATCTTTGAACGTTCGGGATGCCCACCGAGAATACTCGGAAAGTGACAGAAGGTGAGCATTTCCTGCTTCGAAAAATAACCGTGTGCTGCCAGAACTGCGTAAAGCGCTAGACAGCCGTGCCCCTTGGACAGGATGCAACGGTCGCGTTCCTCCCACATCGGCTCTTCAGGTCGGTGCCGTGCCACGTCGTCATAAATGACCCGAAAAACCTCGATCAGCGACATTGATGAGCCAAGGTGACCACGACCGCCGCCGTCGAGCGCGTCAATCACAAGCCGGCGCAAATCCCTGGAGCGCTCGTCGAGAGCCGGTGAGCTCGGATACATTTCGTTAGAGAACAGTTGAGCCATCAGTTGGTCACTAGCCTTTTGCTATCTTCAAGGCCGGCAAAAAGCTGGTGTGCTTTATTCAGTTGCTTAGCGAGCACGTCTTCGGTCTCGTCGGTGTTGCCAGCGGCACGCCGCCGTTGCATGCGTTCAGGCAGAAACTCATTGAGCAGAATCATGCACCAGCGGGATCCGATGAGCGGATACAAGGCGTTGAGACGTTCATGGAACCGTGTGTCCTTGGTTGCAAAAATTTTGGTGCAAGAGGTGGCAAAGGCCCGCTTTTGCGCATCCGTGAGAATATGTCCTGGATGCAGCAGAAAATCGCTCACCAGGCGTATCGGGTCGTCCCAGCCGAAGTACTCAAAGTCGACAAAGACTAACTGGCCGTCGTCCCGGCGGACCGCGTTGTGCAATCCCAAGTCGGATGGATTTAGGGTCTGACGATCCCGTGCCAGAGGGGTGTCTGCCGAAATGCCTGCTGCCTCAAGCGTGTTCAAACCTGCCGCTTCATATCGATCAAGCGCAGGGTCGAACGTGGTGTTCAGAAATTCCCCCAACTTGTCGTGATCGTCGGTGACGCAAGCAAGCCGCTTACGTCGTGCCCGCACTTGCCTGATGATATCTAACGGGGCTAGGCACGCCTCCGCCGCCGCGTCGAGATTTTCGGCATCTGGGGCCAATCGTACCGAGTGCAGCCTTTCTGCAAATATGGTGAAGGTTTTTATGTCAGCATCAACCGCATCGATAGCGGCGGCTTTTCCCTGACCGTCCATGACCGCCACGCGGGCTTCGGCATCGCAGTCAATCAACGTTGGCACGCAGTCGAAGGCGTGTGCGTTCATAAAACGAAGCGCACCCGTTTCTGCGGCATAGCGATCGCAGAGATCGCCTAGAGATGTGGGATAATGCTTCGCGACGAATTGTCCTTGCGGTGTTTCGATCATTAAGGTGACGTTGTTGCCGCCCTGTGCAAGGCGCGTCGCCGACAGTGTCCTCGCATTAAGGATTTCGCCTGCGGTTTTGATCACGCCTGCGATCACCTCTTCGCCACAGGCATGGTCACTAACCAAGGATGGTGTGTTCAATGCTTTTCCAGTCTGTATGTCGATCATACATATCGTTTTTTGGAGCGGCCGATATCGGATCGTAGAGGATACGGACAACACGAGCCGGAAAGCTGGGCTCGGCGAAGACCTCTTTAAGGTCGTCAATGAAATGGGTGCAGTCGAGATCGGCGATACGTGCAATCTTTTCAAGTCGTGTGTTGTTGAAGTAAACGTTTTTGTTTTCAAGTGCGAAGCCATCTGGATCAAAGAACCCCTGGATTTGCATCCAGGTGCATGCAGCATCACGCAAATTTACGCGGTTTTCATCGAAATGACCGAACGAGGTTTTGTGGCTGACGATAAATATATTTACAGCACGTGTTTTGCATGCGGTGAAGAAATCCGCAACACCTGGCATAAGCGCGGCATCTTTCATGCGCTTGCCATACACTTCACCCTGTAATGCCATCCATTTCTGTTCGCCGCCATCGAGGGCGCGTACCCGGGCCCGGACCTCTAGCTTGTTGAGCGGTCCCTTATCGGCGAGGTAACCCCGATCGCGCGCCGCTGCGGTGAAGACATGGTCATAGCAGGCAATGGTATTATCAAAATCGAGGCCAATTCGCAAATTGATACAGCCTACTTCAGGTTTACAGCCTGCATCCGCTTGATATTGAAGTAAAGCGGGTTGTTCATGGTGTCGTTCAGCCGGCCGTCTTTCATCGCCGCGACCAGATCGATCACCGCTTGCTCAATAGTGTGAGTTGGCTTAAAGCCTAGCTCTTTGTAGATTTTATCGGATGAAACGTGATAGGAACGTTGATCGTCCGTCGGCTCGACGTTGATTGTCAAGTTGTCGCCGACGACATTCTTCACTATTTCCGCCAACTGCATCACGGTGTGATTCTCGTACCCGGCATTGTAGATCTTTCCGTCGATCTCGGCATCGTCTTTTTGCAAAAGAAATAGATACAGATTGGCCATATCCTCGATGTGGATGTTGGGGCGCTTTTGGTCACCCCCGAAGACGCGGATGGTGCCCTTGTTGACGGCAAAGTTGGTCAGGATATTAACAATCACGTCCATGCGTTGACGCGGCGAATACCCACACACGGTTGCCGGACGTACCACGCATGTAGAAAAACCCGGTTCTTGTTCCTCAGCCAATTCGCGCTCGCAGATTACCTTGAATTTAGAATAATCTGTCAGTGGCTCTAATTCTAGGTCTTCGGTCACTACAGGGTCATCCTTGACCCCGTAGACTGACGACGACGACGCGTAAATGAACCGTTCTACGCCAACCGCCTTGGATGCCTGTACAAATGGGCGAAAACTAGAATGATTAATTGATCGTCCTAACTCGGGATCTAGGTCGTAGGACGGATCATTAGAAATACATGCCAAATGAATAACTGCATTGCAACCAACAAGAGATTTTTCAACGGTTGTTGTATCGCGCACATCACCTTTAATTTGCCGCAATTTCGGATGGTTAGATACACTATTTAACACCTCTTCACCATATAAATACAGGTCAAGAACACTAACATCATGTCCAACGCTCAGTAATTTAGGAACGAGAACTGCTCCTACATAACCCGCTCCACCCGTTACTAAAACGCTCCATGTTTTTTCAGTCATTTTTAACTAGCTCGATCCTGTTTTATTTGAATAGACTTGTGATGTACTTGATCAAAGGAATTTTCTCCACATATTTCCGGTGTCCGACAATGCCCACTTTAATAGCACCGGCGGCGTTGCCGGCAAACGCCGCTACTTCCATTGATGCTCCGACAGCGGCTAAAGGAGCTGCAATTGAAAAAAATGCATCGCCCGCACCGATCGTATCGACCACGGTCTTGGTGAACGCTGGAATACGAATGGTCCCTGAATCTTCATCATAAGCCACGCAACCTTCTCTGCCATGAGTTACAATAAACCGGTTACAATCAATCATTTTGGCGAGCGTATCAGATAAAATAGATTCAATAGAGCTAAATCGATCGCGGGCTGCTAGCTGAGCTTCTGGCGCGTCAATGCAGATAAAGTCGGCGCGCGCATACTTCGTTATCAGGTTATAGCCATGGTTGGCGCTATTTGTTTGGGTGTTTACACAGACAAACTTTCCAGTATCAGAGATGGCCTCAATGCTTTTCGAGTCGAGCATGCCGTGCCCAAAATCATTTACCACAATGACATCAAAGTCTTCAACCTTCTGTTGAATATTTTCTATCAATCTGTCACGGATCTTTTTTGGAATCGGCGTATCCTCAAAATGATATATTTCAAAAAGCTTTCGCAAATAGCCTGAGCTGATGAAGCGGCACTTGCGTGTGGTGGGGACCCCTTCGCGGAATAATGGTGTAATCTTTACATTCGGGGCCAGTTGATCACGGATAACCACTTCTCGGCTATCGGCTGAGCCGAGGACGGTGATAATTTCTACCTCTTGGCAAATACTAGCTATATGATTTGCTGCAGCGAAAACGCCACCCGCAAAAAATTCGCTGGACTCGAACCGAGTTGCTATCATATTTGCTTTGGCCGATTTCCCCATGGTCGTAACGTATTGATACTCATCAATGATAGCATCGCCAATAATGAGCACTCGCAAGTTAGCCGCTTTCTCCAAAGCTTCATTGATTTGAGTTTCTACTTCCCGTTCACCTGCTTCCGCTAAATAGTGTCGCAATTCCGGGTCAAAAACATCGAGGTATTCATTAATTAATGATGACGAAGAGAACGTAATATCGCGTGTAATGACCATACGACCACCATGCTTCTCTACCGCTTTCTTTTCCTGCTCTAATTTACCTGTGACATCGCTTGCTGGGTCAGCATAATCGGATCCCTTGACGTAGACCGTTGGTTGAATGACCTCGATAACCCTCTCGGCAGATGGATCGGGGCTGATGGCAATCCAATCCACTTGCTCGAGCGCTGCAAGCATCTCTGCACGAAGTCCATCGTTGAATACGGGACGTCCAGGTCCTTTGTTGACGTGCATCTCTGTTGAAAGGGTGACAATAAGTAGATCCCCTTCTTTGCGTGCCAGTTGAAAATGCCTTACATGACCGATATGAACTAGGTCGAAAACACCATGGCAAAGTACAATCTTTTTGCCAGCGACGCGGGCGACAGCAGCTATCTCGGCAATCTCATCCAATGTTTTTATCTTGCTTCGGGTGTTTCCTTGCATCAGCTGGATGCCTCATCATGCTTATCGAGATATTTAAACCATTCGCGTGTTGCGTCTGCGATAGATTTTGCGTTCCAAACCGGAGCCTCTCGCCAATAGTCGATATTGTCTAGCATCACTTGAACGCCGTCTTCAAATGGGACTGTTGGCGACCAATTCAGTTTTTCCTTTATTTGGGAGACATCGGCAAAAGTACAGTCTGGTTCGCCAGGTCTTTTAGGGATGTGAACCACACCGGCAGGATTGTCAAGAAGCTCAACCAACCGATTAATGCTGTAGGTCCCCCCGCTGCCGACGTTCATGCATATATTTGTTACTTCCGAATCGGCGGCTGAAATAAACGCTTTGGCGACATCAGTTACAAAAGTAAAATCACGAGTTTGCGTACCATCACCAACGACCGTAAACGGTTCCTCCGCTATAAGCTGAGCCAAGAATACGCCGAAGACGGCACCGTAAGCACCCGATGTTCTAGAACGTGGGCCGTAGGTGTTAAAAAGTCTAAGAGCCACCACCGGAAGACCATAAACGAGTCCCCAGTGCATCACCAGCTCTTCTGCCAACCATTTTGTCAGCGCATAAGGGTATTGCGGCCGCATCTCGGCAGTTTCCGGCGTCGGGTAGATATCAGGAATTCCATATGACGACGATGATGCTGCATAGATCAATCTTCGAGCGCCGGCATTGCGACTTGCTTCCAGCACATTATAGGTGCCATCAACATTAGACGAAAAATACGCATCAGGCATATTGATTGATGGCACGATGTCACCAAGGGCTGCAAGATGGAAGACCCAATCGACCCCAGCAAAGTATGAGGTAATGGCAGCGCGGTCCCGAATGTCGGTGTTAAAAAACGTCAGGTTTTCATCATTTTGGAGATGTGCGATATTTTCGACCCGTCCGGTCGAGCAATTGTCGATCACGGTAACTGCATGGTTAGCGGCCAGCAGTCTTTCAGTAATGTGCGACCCGATGAACCCGGCCCCACCCGTGACGATGCAGCGCTGTTGATATTTAGGTGTCATTATTTAGCAACTTTAATAATGCTAAAGTTATTGATTGCAAGGTATTATTGTTGATGAAATTATCTATCCCGTCGAGGCCTTGCGTCATAACGAGTCTATCATAGGAGGGCCTAAGCGTTAGAAGGGCATCGTCAATTCGCCGCATTTTATTGGTCTCGGTGCAGGTAGTCATAAAGATTCTAAATCCCACTTTATCTCATATCTTTTTGAAGCTTCGAACAAATCGGCAACATATTCTTTTGTCGCTGTTTTGCTTATAGCATCTAGTTTTTCCCTGCGTTCATTAATAGACAGAATTCTCGGCACACGCTCTCTGGCTTTTGCTACAGGCCATTCACTTGGCAAACTAGTTTTTAGCCAAGAAGCGATCTTACTAAAAATGTAATCCGGTCGATTTGCTGCTTCTTCAAAGCACACTGTGTGAACCATTTCTTTTTTTTCTGAAGGAAGCGCCTGAAGAGTTTTGTCATACAGCTCCATCAATGACAGCACACAAAAGATTGTTCGGTCTATGGGTTCTGCCTTGATGTATTTAGATGAAAAGGTTTCTGCAAACCAAGGCACGGCAAATCCATCAAAGTCTGCGGTTTGGGTAAAGTCGAGCGGATCAGAACCAAAACGTTCACCCCAGCCTTTCTTCATCCAGGAGGCACAAGTATCAACTGGGTGGCGTGTTGTTATTAAGAAACGAGCTGTTGGAAATGCTTCTAGCCAAATAGGCCAAAATGGAAATTGATGGTGCGAAATAAATGACGCATAGCGTTTTTTAGCTAACCATGGTTGAAGGGCGTTATCATGTTCTGGACCAAAACGACGCCCATCAAGTTCTTGCCATTTTAGGGAGCGGTGGATTGAATATATGTCCGAAACACGAGTGTTCAAATGGCGCCCAACAACAAATTCATAAATACTGGCATTAACTATCAGGCGGAGAAAAGCCGCGGTTTCTTTTTTAGGACTTTTCAGAATATGGCCCATACTTGGAATATTATCAACAGTTAGCAAATTTTGCGGCCACTCGACGTTTTCTAGTTCTCCCGCTAATGGGCCGACTAGCATTTTCCCGGTACGGGCAATTCCGTCTAGAACAAGAATTTTTTCTGAAATAATTGGCGGGGTAAAAAGTGTCACTGATTCTTAAAATTTTAAAGGGGTCAAAAAAATATAGATCTAACTAATGATATCGATTGGCAGGAATAGTTTTAATTTAAAAAATTCAGGTAGCCAGTTTACCAGTTCGAACTTAGGACAATACAAATACAGTAATATAGTTTCTGGCGTTATATACAAGGTAGTTTCATTTTCCGCTGATCCTAAAAACCGACGTAATGTCTTGAATTAGTTGTTTTCAGTAAAAATTGAATGTAAGCACAAAGAGTTTTTTTTATCGAGGTTTCTCTAGGGATAGTAATGCAATGTGTTTGAGTAACGGGTGTATAACAAAATATGTTTTACCACTACTATCGTTTTGTTTTTTCGCAGTAAACTTGTTCTTCTTATAATAACTTTTAAGAACTTTAACCATCAGATTGGCTCTGAGAGTGTTGTCATAAACAACATCGACATCAACCCCTTTTGTTGGGAGAGGGTAAGTTTTCGTAGCTATTATGGGACCAGTATCGATACTTTTATCAAGGAGAATAGCACTTACACTACAACGCTTCTCTTTAAGCCAACTATAATAAATTGTTGTGCTGCCTTTGTAGTCTGGTAGCAAACCGGCATGAAGATGAAGAAATTGGACGCCAAGATCCAATATTTTACTTTTAAGAAGCTGCCCACCATAACCACTGTAAACGATCAAGCTAGGACCAGCTTCTTTAATTTTTTGATAAATTTTGCCGTCATTTACATTGGTTGCTTTAATATAATCAACTTGGACATCTCCTTTTCCCAACGTGTCTGAAATTGGCTCGTTCATGTTTGGGCGAAAGCCTTCGAGGCTAAAGGATGAATTCGCTATGTTTTCCCATTTAAGAGCTTTTCTTGGGTCTTGTCCAAAGAGCAGCGTGCGTTCTGGGAGGAGCTGAAACCTGACCATTGCCTGGGCATAGATCTGGGAGCGGCCTGTGTTAGCAGCTAGAAAAAAAACCCCGGGTTTTTTCATAATTTCAGCCGATATTTTGCTGCAAGAAATTTGACGAATTCTTGTTCTTTTTTTGATAAAGCGGCAGCCCGTTCTAGCAAATGATGGTCTAAGTTTTCCCTTTCATATACAAGAACGTCCAAAATTTTAATTAGAGCATTTAGATATCGAAGATCAGACGTATTCTCAAAAATATTTACACATATTTCAGCAAAACGCACGTAAAGTGAAAGGTCCTTGTGTTCATTTTTGTTTACAGCCCTAAAATTAATATTGTAAGCCTCATGAAGGCGATGGGTAGTTTCAAACTTTTTCAGGAATTTTTCAATCCAGTGAAAAGCAAAACATGAAACTGTTTTTTTCGAACTTTCACCGTACAACCTTTCCAGGTGCGGTTTTGTTTCGACTATTTCTGAATCTTTATTCATGAATATAATTGCTGGGGGTGGAGGACTAAATTTAGGTATAGATTCTTTTTCCAAAAATTGACGCTTCGTTTTCCAGGCGTCAAAAAAAAGCCTGCCAGAGTAACTAGAATAATGGTAGGCCTGTTTATTTTCACTGATCTTAATATCGGAATATTTGTATAGTTCTATGCCCATTGCAACAGCTTTTTCAACTTGATTTTTTTTATTTCTTTCAAATAACGCACGTTAAAGGGAAGGATCAAAAAATTCCTTAATATTTCCAGTTTCAAACAACGCACTGATTTTTTTGTAGTCATCAACAGTATCAATTTCAAGCCAGCCACCACTGTTTTCAACCCCGTGCACTTTCTGACCCGAGTCTATCAATTCGGTTAAAAGATCAGTCATGTATGCTTTTGCCGCCGGTCGTTTTTCTTTCCAGGGCCTATGATCGGCGAACATTCTTTGACGGGCAGTTTTTATTGCCTGTATGCCGGCTCCTCTGAACCTCATGATACCCATGTATTGAGATTCAATTTCATGAATACTGCTTGGTACGTTTCCAATTTCCATGATCTGATTATCGGGCCCCAGTTTAAGAGTTTCAGCATCACTTAAAGGATCATTAAACCGGATTTTCCAAAGCTTATACCATTGGGAGTTTAGAGCAACTGAAATATCCGCAGAAGATTTTAAAAGAGATTCCAACACCTGTCGCTCATAAATTATATCCCCATATGAAACGAGAACATCATTCCCAAAATTATTTTCAGCGCAAAAAAGACTTTCAACCATATTAGTGGTTTCCCACTTAGGGTTATAAATTTGATTAGTACCTGTTATTTTTAACATTTCATTCATGTACCCAGTAACAATGATGATATCAGAAACACCGCATGAAGAGAGGGTGCGAACTTGCCAATCAATTAATGTTTTGTCGCCTAGCACCGTTAAACATTTAGGGTGGTTTTCAGTATAAGGGTGCAAACGAGACCCCCTCCCTGCAGCGAGTATAATAGCCTTCATAGACTGGGAATTCGCTTGTTATCTAAAAGGAGAATTTGGGATTGCCTGAAGGATGTTGCTAACACAAGCATCCACTCCTTTTTTCTGCATCGGCTCATCTATCACTAAATCCGGTTTTGGTGGCGTTGGAAATGGAATATCAATTCCTACAACATTTGAAATCTTGCCATTGATAGCATTTTTGTAAAGCCCTTTAACATCTCGGGCAATAAGGGTTTCAAGAGAAAAATCGAGAAAAATTTCCAAGTACCGGTTAAAGTGCTGGCGGTTCCAATTCTGCCAGTCAGGAAAAATCGAAAGTACTGACGCTATCACGTGGATATTTTGTTGATCAAGGAGTTGGCACGTGTGGGAAATTCGCTCGGCGTTTGTTAATCGTCCTTTAATGCTATGATCAGCATCATTCTGAAAGATCTTTCGGAATTCATCGCCATCGAGAAAAACCAGATTAGGGTGTGTAGCTTTTAGTCTTGTGAAGAGTGATTTTCCGATGGTTGTTTTTCCAGAACCCGACATTCCAATGAACCAAATAACCATTTTAAAAATGCCCGGGGGTGATTTTTAAGTTAACAATGGCTAACGTATCAATTTGTTTGTATTCAATCAAAAAAGTTGTCATCTTGTTGTTATTCAGTTTTCTAAAAGCTTAATGGTATTGAAGATCACGAGAATGGAAGCCTAGTATTGGGTTAGACTACTATGGATAAAATCTTAAGTTGTCACATCTGATGCGGAGACTAGGGATTTCATGAGGCTCACATCCCCAGGCAACCCTCCCTCGCGCTCCGGGTGCCACATGATAGCAGCAATCGGTCTTGTTTTATGCTGAACAGCTTCCACATAGCCGCTTAGATCGTTTGCCATGATATTTAATTCAGGCGCAACATTGCAGCTAGGTATACCAATGTTATGGAAGGAATTAACTATAGGATTAGAAGTATAAAAATTTTTCCATTTTGGGGCAATTATAACTGGGTGCGAATTGGCAACATGCCCATTAATTGGCCCAAGTTGACCGCCTAAACGCACATTGATGAGCTGAAGTCCACGACATACGCCAAAAACAGGAATTGATTGCCCCCAGGCGTAGTCAAAAAGAGTTATTTCTGTTTCATCTCGAACGGGGTCTTTGCCTAGGTCTTCACCACCCGTTAACAAAATAATGTCCGGGGGGATCTTAGTGATGTACTCAATGGATCGAGAACCTATATTAGGCACTAGAATTGGCATCATTCCCCATTTTTGAAGGGACCGCAGCCAGTCATGGCTGATGCTATCTCGAGGTTCTGAATACCCTTCGGCTTTTGTAACCCTCATTGTTATTGCAATTATCATCAATGTCTGCCTAATTTTTTTGAAGCAGCGTTTAATTCCACGGTATTAGCGCGAGCTAATTTATTGAACAATCTCTCCCCACAACCAATTGCTGCAGGCAAGCCAAATTCGGCACATCGAATAGCCATGTGTGAATTTGCTCCACCATATTTAGTAATTAAGCCGACAATGTTGTGGGAAAATATCCAGTCAAACCCAGGATCAGCACTTTCTATCAAAATAATATGACCATCAATGTTTGGAGATGAGTTTGATCCTAGCATTTTTGTTTTTGCTGTTATGGCTTTACTAGTAATAAAGGTTGGTTGGCCGAGGGGAAGCCTGACGATGTCAAGGTCACTTCCAGATATAATAACATGAGGTAACTGAATTGCCCGTGTGACATTAAATTTTTCTTGTTGCTCTTTAATTTTTTTTTCTAGCGATGAAATAGAAACATCACTTTTCATTAAACCAATTGGCAGGTAAGACAAGTCATCTCGTGACAATCCAACATTATTCCCCCAGACTGTTAAGGTAGAGAGGATATCACTAATAACCCGTGTAAACGCAAATTTTGCTTGTTCTCTCCCTTTTATAGATGAAGCTATGTAGTCTAATAATTGGTCAGCGGTCAGAGAATAGCCAATTTCTTTGAGGAGCAATTGGATGTCACGTTTTTTCTTTGGGGCTATATGGAATGACGTTTCGGGTTTAATTCTTAACGGTTTATTCTGGAAGTGGAGGTATAACTCTGGCTTTTCATCATAGCGCCAGGATAAAATATCGTATGTACCGGGACGGAGATGACCATAGCGGTCTAAAAACGTAGTCTGGGTCATATTTTTATTAGCGACTAACTGTAGATCGCTGCTGAGGGATTTTGTAATGGTATTGATCCCGCCCATAAAATTTTCCAGATCTTGCTCATTTAAAGCACCTCTCTTTATTAAAGAACTTAAAAATTGTATACCAATAAAACCGTGCCTAGCGAGTTGAGAAAAAATCAAAGTACCTTTTTCACGACAATCCTTAAGAAGGTAATAGATTTTTTCTAATGGCGGTAAGGCCGAAAGATCTTTATTCTCATGAAATAATTCATTTGTTTTATCTAAGAGGGTATTTAGCCCCTTCTTCTTTGTTGTCAGGGCTTTCTCGGTAAGGTTTATTAGTCTATTCCTAAAATCTTGACTTTCTTCTTTGCTAAGGCCGGCGTCAGCGAGTCGTTTAAAAGAACGGTTTTCGGAAAAGTCCCAACACGTAATACAAATCTCAAATTCAACCTTATCATGCAGCTCACGATTTTGAGCAAGTTTGTTTAATTGATAATTGACTAGTTTTTCCGCAACAGCATTTTTTGTATCTGCAGGTAAAAATGAATTAAAGCTCTTTCTTACGTCAATAAAAGGTCGGCCACGGAAATCAATTAAAAGTGGCCCTTTTACCATTCGATAGCCCATTAAATTTCGGGCCATGGCCCAGACTCTATTAGTGATTAGAGATTGATACAAGGATAGCGCTAATGGACGAGGAGTATTTCCAATCATTTCAGCTGGATTCCAATCACTCATTTCTGTAAAAATTGTAGTTTTCCCAGAAAGACCAGGAAATGGCTTTAAAAAAGCATCAAGATTTTTTTGAATAACAGTGATCGCGTTATTTACATCGCCATCGGAAAGGCTATGCCACTTGTTTCTGGCAGCTAGCGGACGCACTTGCAAAATGAAGAGCTTGTTATTTGAATCAATACAAAACTCGATGTCCAATTCTTCAACGTTAGTAATTAATTCAAGTTCGATGACACAGTCTATTAGCTTTTTTAGGCGCAACGACCTTAAGCTATCCTGCTTGTTTCTTCTTACAAGAACCGCAGTACTTTCCCTGCCTCCAGTGACAGAGTCTGTTTTTCCTGAATGGTCATCATAGTTAACCACAAAATAAGGGCTGCCTGTATCCAGGTCTCGCGTCAGCACTACACCGGAAATGGCTACACTTTCAACCATTGGCTGAACTAAAACTTGTTCGTCACTTGATTTTTTTGTGTAGCTTTCGAAAACGCGATCAATAGCATTTGATACAGCAGCGGGGCTCGCCGAGACATCAAGGACACTCAGATAAGCCCCTGCTAGAGACTGGCCCCAGGAATCTTCGGCCTTTGCACTAGAACGAAGAATTAATTTTTTTGCTGAGAATTTTTGGCATATGTTACTTACTAATGAGGGCCGAGAGTGGCTCCATGTATTTTCATGAATGATTATTTGATCGCATAGGTAGCCCTTAGTTACTAGGCCGCGCAACCGTTCCAGTGTTTCGCCTTTAGTCCCGAATTGGAAACTATCACTTGTCACTCTATTAGTATTAAATTGTTTAGAAGCCATAACCGTATTCAGTTAAACATGGACTGCAAGCCAGACAACAAAACTATCTTTAGACTTTTAGTGATTTTAAAATGCACATTAATTGTTACTTATTATTAAATTTTTTATCAGCGGGGATGATTAAGTCATGGTATTTTAATCCATAACGAGGAGCGAGTTTTGCTGAATATTTATATCCCTCATTACAAGACAGATAGGTTTCTGCGTAAATTTCTTGAATTTTTGCAGCCTCATCGGTATCGTCTATTGGCCGTTCAATGGAAGGTACGATATCCGCTAAAGCTGCTAAATGGAACACCCATTCAGCACCACTTATAGCTTTTTCCAAAATATTTTTGTTATTTATTTTCCCTTCAAAAATACTAAGGTTTGTATTGTGTAGGAGGTGTTGTAAGTTTTCTGGCCTTCCAGTAGAAAAATTGTCAATTATAGAGACACTGTGCCGGTCATTTAATAAACGTTCCGTTAAGTGACTACCAATAAACCCTGCCCCACCTGTAACAATACATTTCATGTTTGAGATACCAAATTTAGTTTTATTAACAATCTTTGCGATTAACTGTATTTTGCAAGAATTAAACTATAGATCCGAGAGAGATTGCCGTGCTAGTGAAAAGTCGACTTGTTAGCACCGTTAATATTTTTTTCCAAGGGCAAAACTCCGGAAATACTTTTCAGAACCAGATGGTGTTTCCCATGTCTCAACCGAGATAAAATTATTTTTAATGAAATTAAGTGCATTTGATTGTGCAATGAAATGTGGGTTCGATTTTTCTTTTTTGTAAGATGTGGATTCGTAGAAAATACTACCACCTCGAGCCAGCAGTTGGTTAATCTGAGAAAAATACTCTTCAGCGGAACAGCGTTCGCGACCATCTTGAGTGAAGAAGGATGCTAGGGAAAGAATAACATCATACGTTGTTGATGAAGAAAAAGTGTTAAAAGGAGCATCAAAAAAAAGAGTTTTTTCTGAGATATTGAGATATGAAGCAACCGCTTCTCCTATTTTTATTAAATAAGGGTTAGGTTCTATCCCGTGAACCAAATTACAATGCAATGCAAACTCACAGACAAAAAAGCCAAAATTTGAACCAATATCTAAAACCTTTGATTCTGGATTAAAAAAACGGTCAAGTCCATATTCACGGATTCGCTTTTCTACCGACCACCTTAACCCGTTAAACTTAATTCGCTCATAGGACTGATAAGGCTCTCTCTTGTTATAGGACACATTGTTAGATCTTACTTCTTCGTTAATAAGGGAATAAATAGTCTTGTGAAGGAGCCGAAGATTTTTTGTCAATAGGATGCTTTTTTCACTAATATGATGTTAACTGAAAGGGTTATCGGGCCCTGTTGAGTCAAGTGCACCCCAAAATTCATGTGTTGAATTAGGAATATCATCAGTGCTGTAGACAGAATTCAAAAGCTTTTTCCCGTTGGGCACGTATCCCGCAAGCATTGAATCGATAACGGCTTGAATTGATGAATAAATAGGGTAGTCATCGTAAAATGAGAGATCAAAACAATGTGGCTCATAAATAACAGGGTAATATGGTTTTCCGATAGCGAGTGTTTCAAACATTGCACCGGTTTGTGGCGGTCCGATCACAATATCAGCCCATGAGACACATGAGTGAAATGGCTTTTTTTTGATGATAACCGCCTTAAAGCCGAATTGATCGGCTATAGCTTGAAAATAACTTGGCTTCCAGCGTTTTGGACCAGGGTGGAGTTTAAAGAGTAAGTTTTCGAATTTTTGTGCCTGCAAAAGAAGGTGACTATCGACAAAATATTCGTATAAACGGGCATTCATACTCTTAGGGTCTGATACGATTGGAGCGTATTGAAGGATAAGGATATTAGTGCTTGGTGACAGCACTAATTTATTTGCGGTATTATTTGGGCGCTTCTGATACCGAGCGCTAACTGGAGAACCTACTCGCAAACAGGGTGTTTTTACATTCGTTCTTTTGAGCCATCGATCATTTGTGGAACCCCAGCTAAGACATCGAGAGATCAACGGGGGGGTATATCTATCCCCCACTAATCCTGGAATCTGTATGTATTGTGGAACAAGTATTGAGTGCCAAATATAATCAACGGGTATATCCATTGTATGGGCAATTTCAGCAATTGTTCTGGTGGGGGGATTTCTAATTCCGTCTACAATGATTCTATCTGGTTTAACTCTCTGCAGAAATTTTTTTGCGCTGTTTATTTGGCGGGCAGCAGCATCGACAGCCCCAATTTTAGCAAAATGTTCGACAAATAACTTTCTGCAAAATTGTACGATGAAATCGTCACTATCGTAAATTATACTGCTTACACCCTCGCAAATCTCTGTAATTTTATCATTTTGTTCTGGTGTGAGGGACTTTTCATCAAGGTTTTCTGCTAAAATTGGCCTGCAAATAATGCCAAGAATATTTTTAAACGTTTTACGGAAAACGCGAGCCATGAAAATGGCCTCGATTGAGTTTTTATTGAGACCTAGCATTAATGGCTCAGCTAGACTTGTCCCCACACAAATTAATACGCGAAAACGTTTCGGGGTTGAAAGAGATCGTAAATAAGTAAATGCGCAAAGAAATTTTACGTAGGCGTCCCTTAATAACATGATAAAAAAATTAGATGTAGGTTCTTGGGAATAGCTGTCTGAAATTTCAATTTCTGTGTTTGTCAGTGTCTGAGATTTATCGATAAATCGAACAGATAATATGCTGGAAACTATTTTAATAGCACTAGAGCGAAGTTTCACGGGCGTAATATCTACATCTGGCGTAAAATCAATATAAATTATTTCTTTTATATTATACGTTTTGACAAAATATGATAACACTCCGAAGAGACGAGCCAGATTGCATACTGTCAATGCAAGCGAGCCTTGAAAAGATTTTCCCAAAGAGACGCCCTCAAACACAGTTATATCTTTTCCCTCATGGTAGACCCAAGAATCGGTGCGTTCATACAAATTCGTATCAATATTCGCCACATCCTTAACTTTTAGGAGGGCTGTTTCATACGGAATAACATTTGGTAGGACTGGACCAAATTGCCAAGCTAGCCAATTTCCACAGAGAACAAGAGTATTTTGATCCATAAATGGATGTGCATTTTTAGGATTTTGTGTCATGACTAAGCTGCGGTAAGATTTGTTAAGATTTTGAAGGACACCATCAATGCGCCGCAGCTTTTTTGTCTTATCAGAAACGGTTATCAAGGTCGTATGCTTCTAATGCGTTTCATAATTTAAGATAATTTGAGAGTAGCCTTGCTTGTGTCTCTAAGGTCATGAGGCAACCAACTAACGCGACATTGGCGCCATTTGCAGCTAGTCCGCGACCAATGCGTTTGCCTTGCAGCCCAGTTCCACCCGTTACTAAAGCCGTTTTTCCAGATAAATTAAACAAATTTGAAAGATTTTTTTTCAAGCTATTTACCCAATTTTTCTTCCATCATGAAGCGAACAAAACTAAAATCCAACTCTGTGTCAATATCAATTGAACGGTCTTCAGGCATTTTAAAAAATATGGTATTGTCACCAATAACTGAGTCATTGTTAGAAAAAAGGCAAGCTCTCTTCCAGCAAAAAATAGACGCATTCAAATCGAAACAAAGAGGAGAATCTTGACGCCTAAAAATTGGTTTTGAGGGTTTTTTGCTCAAGTATACCCGTTCTTTCTCATCCGTTTCGACTAGATTAAAATATGGCGAACGTCGTGCGGTCGACCCTGTTACCAGGTTTTCTGCATTGCTGGTTTCAAGTTTGTTAATTGTCTCGCGGATGTCTTGAATCGTTCGAAGCGGTGAAGTGATATCAAGATCTACGAAGTTCTTCCAGCCGACATTGCAAGACCCGCGGTTTTTGTTCGGGGGTAAGAGCTGCAAGTGAACGTTTTTCTAGTTCTTGTAGATACAAGATTGAGCGGGTGCATCTCTCGCTCGGTGTCATGTTGATATAATCCTCGGCCCAGTCGACAGAAAACCACGGGACGTTGGTGTTATGGTATGCGGCGGCAACACTGAAATTGATAGGATCGGAGTGTGTGATAGAGCTGAATTCTGCCGGAAGTGTGAAATGTTTCCACCGCACTAGGGCCGTCCGGGGCCGTTGAGCGGTGCATGTATTCTACTGGGTGACTGGTTTTATAAACTGATGATTCGTCGGTCGGTCGTGTATTCAGGCGTCGGCCGATGATCCGGTCATAGCTGGCTTCATCAACGTTCAAATGAATAAAGCGGGTGGTGTTTAGGGCGTCAATTTGGCCGAGAAAATGGAAATAACAGACGTTTTCAATTCCAGAAATGTAGTTAAAGTGTTCAATGCCCTCGAACGGGGCTAGCAGCCGGCAGCTCATTTTTTTGCCGGAGCGGGAAATGCCGTCCAAAAAAAGGATTTCGCCAAGCATATCCGCTTTTGCAGCGATGTTGTATGAATTATTAGCCATCATTATTTTGCAATTCTATCAGTCAACCAACAGTCGGGCCACCCTCACTCTTATCCGCTTAGATTTCGTGGAAGGACATCCTTATTAACATCTTGATTAAAGTGCGATGCATTATGAACTAATAAATCATAAATTTTTCGGTTAACCCATAAAGCAGCTTCACGGAGAGAAACTGCTTATTTGACTTCATATACTCTGCGTAAATCCTATATGAATAGTCTGGAGGCAGACTTAGTTCGTTATAGAAATACAAGTCGGTTTGAATTTTGGAACTCATGACTTATCCTGGTTTAGATAGAATTTGAATCCGTGGATTTCAACTTTTGGAGGGTAGCCTTCAATATAAGTAGCACGAACTATTCTTTTAAGCTCTTCTTCGGATACATCTAAAGAAATTGTCTGCAAGGCATCAAGCTCCTTTAGCAGTCTTGCTTCTCCATTCCACTTTTCATGGTTAGAGGAGCTGATTTTTTCATCAATTAGTTTTCCTCCTTCTGTGTAAATGTCACTTATGAAATCAGAGCACAAATCAGATAGTTTACTGTGTGTACGAGCCAACAGACTTGATAAGTTGTCACATGAACTTACTGGAAATCGTCTGACTTCAAGAATTTCTCCATTGTCTACCTTCTCATTCATTATGTGAGCAGTCACACCATATTCATTTGCGTTTTCATAAAGAGCAAAGTTTATGCACCCACTTCCAGGATATTCTGGAGGCGCTGGATGGAAATTTATGGCAGCCACTTTTGCTTTATCGAGTAATACCTTTGGTAAAACAAATAGACTTCTGAAGCAGAGGATGTATTCACCTTCCCACCATAGAATATCCTCTGGCAGTTTCTCTCCTCTGCTTTTTGACTTAACGTAAGTTACGTCGAAGCCATACCTAACAAGCTTCCTAAGAAGTGTTTCAGATGCATCACATTTAGTTCTTCCGAAAAATAAAATACGCTTTCCATTACCACTAAAGCTTCGCATCTCACTCATTGTTTTTTCCGCCCCTCAGCCAAAGAGACTTTAAGCATTCCAGCAGTAAAACCAAACTTTTTACACAAGCGTTTAACTTCTTTGAGTGCGTTAGCACGTTCGTTCTTCTTAGCTTCAACCATTTATTGCTGAATTGCTGCCATTTCAGCCTTCAACTCGTCGTAAGATTTCATCTCACACCTCCATTGCTTAAGTGTCAGTCTTATATTATAGATTTGTTAAGAGGTTGAAGCAGCATTGTTGTGCAAAATATCGATTTTCCCAAAAACGCTAACTATTTTATCTACCATGGCTACAACAGCTGTTTCCTTAGAAACATCACATTCCAGCCCAATTGTTTGCACTTCAAACTCTTTCACAATTTTATCAGCCTGTACTTCGGCGATTTCTTTGTTAAGGTCCACTATAGCAACAGCGGCACGATTGGCAGCTAGGCCACGACTAACTCGCTTTCAGTTCGGGTTAGTCCATCAAAGATCAGAACGTTATAAAAAAGGTTGTCTTGAAAGTATAGCGGGTATTTCATTTTAGCAGTCTCGCATATTTAATATTGTTAAGTTTTACAGCTGACGTGTGTGCAATTTTTCCAATTGTTCAATAAATTCTTTTGAAGATGAAGACCTTTATTGAATCTAAAAATCACAATGGCTCCCTTTGTAATGCACTTAATTAATTAGGCTTTGTAGTCTTATTTTAAGGGCATGAATTAAAAATTGTAACATTCGACAAAAACTTAAGAAAATCGCATTATTTAAGTAAGATGTTCCTTAATAGGGGACAGAATCAACAATAATGCTAAAGATCAGTTATTGAACATGCTGTCAGCTTTAAAACAGTTAATACCTTCGAAAAGTGTTGATGTGAGAATTTATTCTAGATTCACATATCTATAAAATTCTTAATAATTTTTAGCCCAGTTTGACCGCTCTTTTCTGGGTGAAACTGGGACCCCATAATATGATTTTTTTGAACAACGGCTGCTATATTATGCCCTCCAACCTTAATATTAGAAATTACGGCCTTTGCATCAGTTGATGTGGCATGGAAAGAGTGAGCAAAGTATACAGCTTTGTTTCGCCCAATATTTGCAAGCAATGTTTTATTCCAATCAATATTTTCCGGTTTACGTAATGATTCCCATCCAATGTGTGGCAATCGAATTTTTTTTCCTTCTTTAGTCTTTTTGGGGATTTGCTCTACGTGGCCTTTTAAAAGCCCTAACCCTTTAAACGAACCGTGCTCATTACCCGTATCAAAAAGAAGCTGCATCCCAACACAAATACCGAGAAGTGGTTTTTTTTTTCCGGAAAACTCTAAAATTGTGTCGAACAAGCCATTATTGCGAATTTCAGTAATTGCATCACCAAAGGCTCCAACACCAGGTAAAACTACTTTGTCGGAATTTAAAATATTTTTTTTGTCTTGGGTAATGCTGACTTTAATGCCCCAATACTTGAATGCTTGCTTCAAGCTGAAAATATTTCCAAAACTACATTCAATAATTGTTATGACCATCTTGTTCACCGCGTCTCGATACCGTAGTTCTTAATGCTTCGGCGGACAGTTGAGATTGTCTCAAATCCATAGTGCAACACGTGAGCCATCGCTATAGCACTCGCATTTCCAATAGTAATAGCATCAAAAATGTGTTGGCAGTTTCCAACCCCACCACTGGCTATAATTGGAACAGAAACAACCTCAGATACTGCTTTTATTAGGTTTAAGTCCATTCCTTGCGCAGTTCCCTCTTTGTCAACAGATGTTAACAGGATTTCCCCAGCGCCAAGTGAAACGCCTTTTTTTGCCCACTCTATAACATTTAAGCCTGTTCGTTCCCGACCGTTATCTGTGTATGCCTCCCACGTTCCATCATTCTGCTTTTTGGCTTCGATTGAAAGTACTGTGCACTGGGAACCAAAGCGCCTTGAAATATTTGTTAAAAGTTGCGAATTCTTTACCGCCGCAGTATTGATAGCGACTTTGTCGGCTCCAGCATGCAACATATTATGAACATCTTCGAGGGAGCGAATTCCCCCCCCCACAGTAATAGGGACAAACACATCGTGGGCGGTTTTTTCGACAATATCAATTAGGGAATTTCGCCCATATAAGCTTGCTACTATATCCATGTATATCAACTCATCTGCTCCATCTAGGTAATATTTTCGAGCAAATTTTGCTGGATCGCCCAGGATCTTCAACCCTTCTAAATGAATGCTTTTTATAAGGTTTGGGCCCTTAACATCTAGTCGTGCTGTTAACCTTTTAAATGCCATGGTGAAATTTGTTTGGACGTGACTGCTGCAAAGTTATTAACTATTACAACACCCGAACGGGGAGTTTATCAGAGTTATTCTATTATAATTGTTTCACATTTTATCTTATGCAAGCTGCCTAAAAAAATAACTTGAGAGGAAATATTACGGATAACAGAAATGTTTTTATGTTGGCTACATTGATTGGTTGAAATTTTATCGCAGGAGTACAGTCTGTAAAATATCAACAAGAATATAAATCCGGAAATATTATTAGAAGCCGTTGCAGCATTTAAAAATTTAGTTCATACAAAGCTAATTGTCTTGGCCAAAAACTGTATAACGCAACTTCCAAATTTCTCCTTCGCGTTTCCAGATATGCGGCGAACGGAACTTATCACATAACTGGTTGAAGTATTGTTGGCTCATTATCGGTTGCTCAAACATTTTACTAGCCTTTGGGAATTCATCTGGGGGTATGCTCAAATACTTAAAAATTTCATCTGCAAATCTTCCAGGGAACTCCCCATCATATCGTCGGACGAGTGCAAGTCCTTCATCACGATCAATGTCTCCGGATCGTATTTCTTGGGCAGCATCGTAAGTAGCTCGACCAATGCCAAATTTTATAAAAGTTGTGTAATAGTGAAAATCATCTATACGGTCATCGATGGAATTGTATTTACTATAGGTTCCAGGCGTTCGTTCAGGCGATGGTTCAAAGCCCCCATGTTTCTGAGCATGGTAATAGCAACTTTGTGGATGCCACTTCAGGTAATAACCAAGGTAGTGTATCTGAGTGCCAACTTCATTTAATCGTTCAGAATTAACTGGAAGGTAAGGTCCTATATCATGCTTATCAATGCTAAATTTGCTCCTGAGATCTTGAAGATGAACTCCACCAATATGGATTTGCGATTCGTCGTTAGATGAAAAATAGGACCCGTCGCGGACGGCTTTGTCGGCATCACTTTTTGGATTTCCGTATTCAGATTCATTTTCACCATAGAATACTAAAGGAATTTTGTATAGGACTGAAAGCCGCGGTGCCAGGTTCTTCTGGCCAAGTATAAATGCTTGAAAAGGATGAAAGAGAATATCTACAGCTAATCGAGTTAACAGTCTATGAATTCGTCCATTTGGGGTAAAAAGTTGATTGTCAAAGCCTGCATGAACCCAGCGCTGCAAATTTCTCCACCCCCAATCAGTATAAATATGTGGGGCCCAGGTTACTGTAAGGGGATGCATATTATATTTGTATTTCAGCACATGTGCTGCGTAGAAACTGTCCTTTCCTCCGGATCCTGGCACAATGCAGTCATATTCTCCATTGTTTTTACGGTGACGATCACAAAGTTCCCGCAGTTCGCGGTCGCGCTCTTCCCATTGGACAGTTGTTTTAACCTCCGCAACTTTGCACGCATCACAAATCCCTTTATTGTCTAATTTTATTGTTGTTTTGGAAGAATTTGGAGCATTTTTAAACTCAACACTGGAGTTTGGTCGTTGGTTCGATATTACGCATTTTTTACAAAATATAATTTTTTTTGGTAGGCCATATTTTGCCTCAAGCTTTTCTTCATTTAGTGTGAAGGGTGTGAGATTAATATGACTTGGATATGGGATAGGCTCATTAATTTCTGTGGTTTTCACTGTACAGTCCAATTACTATGGGGAATTAACATCTGCCCTACAATATAGTTTGTGGCTCCTCATGCAGGATACAAAGCTGTGTCAACAATATTAGATTGCAACTTACCAAGCAGTCCACCCTCCGTCCACGACCAACATTTGACCGGTCATATAGCTTGAGGCATCTGAAGCAAGAAAAACTACAGCACCAACCATTTCGTCGACGTTAGCCATTCGGCCAAGTGGTACACGTTCACTGTAGCTTTTTACGAACACTTTATTTTGCCCCGAGGAAATACCTCCAGGGACAAGCGTATTAACGCGAATCCCCTCACTTCCCCAATAAGACGCTAAATATCGTGTTAATTGGAGCACAGCACCTTTAGAAGCGGCATATGCTGCAGGTGTTGTAATTTTGCTTCCCATATATTCAGATCCCTCATAAATACGAAAATCAGGCCCTACAAGACCATAGGTGGATGATGTCTGAATTATTGATCCCCCGTGCCCTTGGACGAGCATCTGTTTTCCAACTTTTTGCGCAACTAAAAACATTCCATCAATATTAACACTCATTACTTGACGCCAAACATCAAAGTCAAATTCCTCAAATGGCACAAAAAAATTGCTTGGATTTTCTGATTTAGAGGCGGCATTATTATGAAGGACATCGATTTTTCCTAATTTTTCGACAACGGTTTCAACCATCGTACTAACAGCATCCTTATCTGAAACATCACACTCTATCCCGAGGGCATTGATACCAAATGTTTTGGCAAGACTGATGGCTTGTTTTTCAACAACTTCAGCGTTTAGGTCAATTATCGCAATGTCTGCACCATAGGTAGCAAGCCCTTGGGTAATGCGTTTCCCTTGGATCCCTGCTCCGCCCGTTACCAAGGCTACTTTTCCAGACAAGTCAAACAAATGCGAAAAATCATTCTGCATCGCGGCTTTCCTTGTTGGAGTGCATTAAAAATTCGACAAAAGAAAAATCTAGCTCAGTATCAATATCTATTGATCGTTCAGCCGGCATTTCAAAAAGGATCGTGTTATCGCCAATAACAAAGTCGTTTTCTGAGAAGAGGCTCGCACGCTTCCAGCAAAAAATGGAAGCATTTAAGTCAAAGCAAAGAGGTGTGTCTTGTCGACGTGTGATGGAAACCCTTGGTTTTTTAGCAAGATGGACGCGACCGTCTTTTCCTTGTTCCACAAGGTT
>PBKU01000016.1 GCA_002722175.1 Magnetovibrio sp. | reverse complement strand
TTTAATTCTGATTCTTTTCTAATGCCCGATAAAATATATTATGTAAAATAAAAATTAACGAGGAAACAGGTTTTGCCTAAAGCTACCATATTTCGAGGCCACGGGTCGTGGGCCTGGTGAATGGAGTGGGCCCTGTAGGATCTGTTCAGGTGTTATATGATTGGAATGAAAATTTTTGGAGTGAAGCAGTTGCAAGCGGGTTCAGGTTTACCACTGGAAGTCCGGCGAAGTATTAAAGGTCAGTTTTCTTCCTTTATGGCACCAATTGCAATTTCAAAGCGCTGGCGTGGTTATTTGTGAACTGCATCAATACGAGTAAAGATTGTGAAACGCTTAACTGAGCTAACAGCGCCGAGGCTAGGACTTTGCTGCTGCTTTTGAAATTGGCAGGTTTAATAAATTTTTTTGTAAAACCATAGAATTTTCCTGAAAAAAAACATTCGCCATTTTTAAGTTGCTGCAATTGCAAATTGGCAAAAAAGCGAAATCTGTATGATTTTTTAACTATCGATAATGACTGTTATCATTAGTTAAAATAATATTCCGAGAAAATTGGCGAAAATCAAAGTAAGTAGTCGCCAGTGGCTCAATGATCAACTATTTCTGCTGACAAATTCAGCATCTACACATATATTTGTTGACCCCCTGAATTTTTCCCGCCCTGGTTGAATTTGCGAATCTTATGGAAATCCTGCCCTCGGTAAATGTCAGCTCTGAAGTAGTTTTAAGGGATCCGCTGGAACAATTTCTAAGCGGCCAACTCAGCGAAAATACACGCCGGGCCTATAAGACAGATTTAATTAAATTTTTTAAATTTTTAAATCTTGATAAAATTACCATCCATGATTTGCGCCGAATTACCTTTCAAGATATTGTAGAATTTCGCAATCATCTGGCCGGCGAAGGTTATAAGCGAACCAGTATTAATCGCAAACTTTCCAGTTTAAAAGCTTTATTCAGGATGCTTGTTGCCGCCGGTCAAATAGATCAGAACCCGGCGGATTCAACTCTGGTGCGCGGTTATAAAATTGAGGATGGACTCAATGGTAAGGCCATTGCGACCCAGGCGTTGAAAAAAATTCAGCAAGCCATTTCAGAGGAAAAAAATAAACTGCGCCAATCAAGAGATATGGCCATATTTCAGCTACTTACTTTTGGTGGCCTGAGACGCTCTGAGGTAAGTAAAATGCGCTGGATCGACATTCGCGTAGATGGTGTTTTTCACGTCCTAAACCTCCCCGACACCAAATCCGGTGTCGATCAGGACATCAAGTTACAGGCGGTGGTAATGCACTACCTGAACGAATATCGCAATAACCTTGGAGATTGCGGTTATCAGACCGAGGGGCACATTTTTATAAGCCTGGCCCGCAACCGATCCAATGGCAAGCCCCTCAGTGACCAATCAATAAATTTGATTGTAAAAAAATACGCTCTGAGAGCTGGGCTGCCCTTGAACATAAGCGCCCATATGTTCAGGCATACCTGTTGCACTCTTGCCATCGAAGGTGGTGCCAAACCGCAGCAGGTCCAGGCACATTTGCGCCACAAAGATTTAAAAACTACTATGCGCTATTATGAAAATCGCGAAAAATTGACGGATAATGCCTCAGACTATATAAATCTCAGTTAATTTTTTACTCTTTTTGTTTTACATAATATATATTATACGGCTTTAATTAAAATAAAAATGCTTTGCGGTAATTCTATCTTAAGCAACAATATTCACGATCTTACCAGGAACAATTATAACCCTTATTATCTTATCAATATCATCTATATGTCGTTTAATATTATCCATATCAAGTATTAGTTGGCGCAAATCTTCTTCGCTAATTTCGGCGGGAACATCTACCTTTCCCCGCATTTTTCCATTTACTTGAATGGGAATAGAAATGGTTTTTTCTACTATCAGGGACTCATCGGCAATGGGCCAGGATTGTTTGCTTATATCCCCATTTCCATAATCGTAGATTTCCCATATTTCTTCGGCAATATGGGGTGCAAAAGGAGCTAAGAGCAAAAGAAAAATACGGCTTGCCTCTACCGGTACTAAAGGCAATTTAACCAGTTGGTTATTCAATTCAATCAGGGCCGCGATAGCGGTATTGAATCGCAAGGCTTCAATATCTTCCGTTACTCTTTTTATCGTTTTGTGGATTAGTTTTTTTAGGTCTTCAGAAAACTCTCCCCCCTGCTTGGGCGATCTGTCCTGTTGAATAAAAATTCGCCATACCCTGTGAAGGAACCGTTGCATTCCCCTGATCCCCTCCATGCTCCAGGGAGTACTAGCTTCCAAGGGACCCATGTACATTTCGTAAAGCCGAAAGGTATCCACCCCGAATTGACTGCCTACTTCTTCGGGTGGTAGGCCATTTTTAAAACGCTTTCCCATCTTGCCAGAAAAGCGCTGAAGTTTTTCTCCTGTTTTTAGGTGATAGGGCTCATCATCGCGCATTTCAACTTCACGGATATCAATATAAACTCCCCTATCGTCCGTAAAGGCATCCGCAGTAATCATGCCCTGATTGAATAACTTTTTAAAAGGTTCAGGCGTCGAAACATGTCCTAAATCATAGAGCACTTTATGCCAGAAACGAGCATATAATAAATGCAAAACCGCGTGTTCGGCCCCACCTATATAGAGATCTACAGGCATGAAATAGGCTTCTTTTATATCCTGACAAAAAGCCGCATCATTTGAAGGATCGATAAAGCGCAGATAATACCAGCATGAGCCAGCCCATTGCGGCATAACATTGAGATCCCTTTGGCAGGCACTGCCTTCAATTTCTATTTTCTGCCAGTTTTCATCTGCCCTGCTCAGGGGAGGAGTAACCGGCATAAGGGGATCATCAGAGGTCAGGGGTTTGAAATCATCCATATCGGGCAATTCCACTGGCAATTGGGTGGGTTTTGAAATATTATCGGCCCCAACCGCTACAGGAAAGGGCTCCCCCCAGTATCGTTGCCGTGAAAAGATCCAATCTCGCAATTTATAATTGACTGCTGCTCTGCCTAAACGTGCCGATTCTAGTGCCGCGGTAATTTTTTTCTTTGCCACTTGTGTTTTTAAACCGCTAATTGCAAACTCTCCTCCCCCATTTGAGGGTGAGTTTATAGAAGTGCCTTCGCCGGTATAGCATTCTTCTGCTAAATCATTCGATGGGGGTTGAACGACCTCGATAATTTCCAAACCAAATTTTTTTGCAAATTCGAAATCCCTTTCATCGTGAGCCGGTACAGCCATAATAGCACCTGAACCATAATCTATGCTTACGTAATCGGCAACAAATATAGGCATAACCTTATCATTTACGGGATTCCGGGCCATAATACCACTAAAGATTCCCGTTTTATCGCGATCTTCTCTTTGCAAATCAGCATTTTGCTCGGCAGCCGCAATGTAGTTTGCAAGCGCAGTGTGAATATCCAGTTGGGGATCGGGCCCTTTCCACTCTATTCTGGTGTTCTGGGGCCATTCGGAAGGAACCAAGTATTCAGCGCCCTGGCGGCGGATAATTGGATGCTGTGGAGCAACTACCATGAAGGTCGATCCGAATAAAGTATCTGGACGAGTAGTAAAAACATCTAAAACGCCAGCAGAATTGCGATTTTGTGGCTGCATTATGTCAAAATAAACCATCGCCCCTTCGCTGTACCCAATCCAGTTTTTTTGCATTAATTTAATTGGTTCGGGCCAATCCAACTTGAAGGTGCTACCATTTCCATCGGGCAATTCTCCTTCATCGAGGTCGGCTAGAAGTCGATCGGCATAGTCTATAATTCGCATCATCCATTGCTTGAGAGGCCGTTTATAAACGGGAAAATCACCGCGTTCACTTTTGCCTTCATTGGTAACTTCTTCATTGGCGAGAACGGTACCTAGTCCGGGGCACCAGTTGACAGTCACCTCTTTCTGATAGGCCAGGCGATAATTGTTAAGAACGAGGGATTGTTGTGCATCGCTTAATTGAACCCAGGACTTCTCACTATCTACTCCCAACAGATTCTTATCTGCATCTGAAAACGACAAGGTGCCAACTTTAAAACCCTCGACCAATTCCGCAATGGGGCGCGCTTTTCCCTTTATAGATCTGCCCCCGGCATCGCACCAAGCAAAATCTGGATCGAACCAGGCTTCGAACATCTGCAGAAAGATCCACTGAGTCCAGCGGTAATAATCTAAGCGTGAAGTGGCAATTTCTCGATTCCAGTCATATGATAATCCCAGATACTGCAGTTGCTTTCTGATTATTTTTATGTTTCTTTCGGTCGATTCGGCAGGATGAATATTGTTCTCCACAGCAAACTGTTCAGCGGGTAGGCCAAAACTATCAAACCCCATTGGATGGAGGACATTAAAACCTTGCATGCCTTTATAGCGGCTGTAAATATCACTGGCTATATACCCTTTGGGATGGCCCATGTGCAATCCCGAGCCGCTGGGGTATGGAAACATATCTAGGATATAACACTTGGGTCTTTGATCATCAAAACCCTCCTCACCCGGTCCACAAGTCTTATAAGTCTTATTCTGGAGCCAGAAACTGCGCCATTTCTCCTCTATTTCACCAAAGTTGTAGGAACCCTTAATTTTATCAGTAGCATTGTTTTCTTGCGCTTTTTCAACGCTTTTCATGGATACAACCTCTGCAAAGTTCTGGGGAATGGAATAGTTTCACGCACGTGATGAAGACCACAAATCCAGGTTATCATTCTCTCAATTCCCATGCCAAATCCAGCATGGGGTACACTGCCGTAACGCCGCAAATCGAGGTACCATGCAAAAGTTTCTTTGGGTAGTTCATGCTCGCTGAGTTTTCTTTCCAAAATGGCAAGTTCATCTTCTCTTTGCCCACCACCAATTATCTCACCGTAGCCCTCCGGTGCTAGCATATCCATACAAAGAGCCAGCCTGGCATCTTGGGGGTCCTCCTTCATATAAAAGGCTTTGACCTTTGTGGGGTAGCGGTGAACAAGAATCGGAGTTTCGAATTGTTGCGATACAACCGTCTCATCATCACCTCCCAGATCCACTCCCCACCTTATGTCACTACCTGTTTTGTGAAGAATATCAATAGCCTGTTGATAGGATATTCTAGGAAAAGGTTTTTTCACTTTTTCGAGTTTCCCGATATCCCGTTCTAGAACTTCAAGTTCTTCAGAGCACTCTTCCAGTATTCGTGCAACAATATAAACTACCATATCCTCAGCAAGATCCATATCCCCGTCGAGGTCACAATAAGCCATTTCGGGTTCAATCATCCAAAACTCCGTAAGATGTCGGCGAGTTTTGGATTTTTCAGATCGGAAAGTAGGCCCAAAACAATAAACTTTTCCAAAGGCCATGGCAGCTGCTTCCATATAGAGCTGACCACTTTGAGTTAAATAAGCTTTTTCGCCAAAATAATCGGTTTCAAATAAGGTCGTTGTCCCCTCACAGGCCGCCGGGGTAAAAATGGGGGCATCCATCAAAATGAAACCATTTGTGTCCATATAATCACGACAGGCCTTAACAACTTCGTGACGGACCTGGAGGATGGCGTGGGGACGGGTGGACCGCAACCAAAGGTGGCGGTGGTCCATCAGATAAGCCAGACCATGCTCTTTTGGCGTTATGGGATAGGCCTCAGCCATTTGTACGCATTCAACATCTGAGGCGCCAATTTCAAAACCCAGAGTCGAGCGCTCATCCCGCCGCACTGTACCGCGAACTATGATTGCTGATTCCTGCGTCAATTCGCCGCAAAGCTTAAAGATCTCTTCAGAAACGTCTCCTTTAAAAACAACGCACTGAATAATTCCCGTCCCGTCGCGCAGTTGGAGAAAATGGAGTTTGCCACTTGACCTTTTATTGTAAAGCCAGCCTTTTAGTTCGACTTCTCGATCTTCAAAAAATTGAATTGTAGATATACTGACCTTTTCCATGCAAATTAGAATCCATCCAAAATTGAAAAGACTACCGAATCTTTTAAATCCGATAGTCTCAACCAGTAAACTGCAAAAAAACTCCGCCCCCCTGGGCTACTTCTCGAAAGTGGCCTTGTGGCTTAAGCGAATCTTGCCACCATTATCTATATCCAGGACCGCGACGTCTAGGGCTTGTCCTTCCTCAACTACATCCTCCACCTTTCCGACGCGCCGATGCGCTAGCTCGGAAATGTGTACCAGTCCCTCCTTGCCCGGCAATATTTCAACGAAGGCACCAAAGGGCATGATCCTCTTTACCGTGCCCTTATACTGTTTGCCTATTTCGGCCTCGGCGGTAATGGCCTCAATCATGCGCCTGGCTTCTTCTGCAGGACCTCCTTCGACCGAAGCGAGAGTAATGGTCCCATCATCATCGACATTCACCGTTGCCCCAGTCTTCTCAATCTCTCGTATCATCTTCCCACCTGGACCAATTACAGCTCCAATTTTAGCTGGATCAATTTTCAAAAATTCAATCCGGGGAGCATGGGCCGACAACTCGGGACGGGGTGAAGAAATGCATTGGTTCATAATCTCGAGGATATGCAAACGTCCATCCCGAGCACGATCCAGGGCTTCTTGCATAATTTCAAAGCTAATACCCTGAATCTTAATATCCATCTGTATTGCAGTTATACCGTCCTTGGTGCCTGCAACTTTAAAATCCATATCACCTAAAAAGTCCTCTGCCCCGAGAATATCCGTAAGCAATTCCCACTGCTCGCCTTCCTTAACTAACCCTACCCCAGCACCACAGACGGCGGTTTTAATCGGCACGCCCGCATCCATGAGAGCCATGGAGCAACCGCAGACCGTGGCCATTGAACTGGAACTATTGGATTCGAGAATGTCCGACACCAATCGCAGAGTATATGGAAAAGAATCAATCGAAGGAATGACGGGTTCCAGGGCCTTTTCAGCCAGGTGGCCGTGGCCAATATCGCGACGCCCTGGTCCTCTTTCAAAACGAACTTCTCCAACGCTGAAAGCGGGAAAATTGTAATCAAGATAAAATGATTTAAAGTTTTTTCCACGCAAATCATCTACCATGCGCTCATCCAACTTTGTTCCCAGAGTAGAAACACATAGGGCCTGGGTCTGACCTCGGGTAAAAATTGATGACCCATGGGAGCGTGGGAGGACATTCGATTCGCAGGTAATTGGCCTTACTTCGGTGAGTCCACGACCATCAATGCGTTGTTTTTCATCCAGAATCATCCGCCGCATATCGGCCTTGACCAACTTTTCAAATGCATCCCCTATTTTTTTTTCAGCCTCGGGGAAACGCTCGGCGAGAGCTTCCTGGACCTCGTTTTTTATACTTTCAACGAGATCGTGGCGCTCTTCTTTGACCGGCGTGCGATTGGCTTCGGAAATTCGCGTTGCCGCCATTTCCTCAACTGCAATGGGCAATTCCGGATCTCCTTGGGGTTCTTCTACAACCAGTTTCTCCTTGCCAATTTTTTCAACTAGCCCCTCTTGTAATTCGACCAGTTCTTGAATGTGGATGTGGCCGAATTTAAGCGCTTCGAGCAAATCGGCTTCGGAGATTTCATGCGCCCCCCCTTCGACGCTGGCAAGGGAATCTCTGGTCCCGGAAACGATAATATCTAGATCGCTCTCTTCCAACTGGGTATTGGTTGGGTTGATCACTAATTCCCCTTCAATCCGCCCTACTCGCACAGCTCCCATGGGACCCGAAAATGGGATATCGGATATACACAAAGCTGCAGATGCACCCAGCATGCCGAGTACATCTGCTTCATTTTCGCCATCCGAGGATAAAATGCTTATGTATACTTGCACCTCGCGGTGTAACCCCTTGGGGAACATAGGCCGAATTTGATGGTCTGTAAGACGCGCACTTAAAGTTTCCTTTTCGCTCATCCGGCCTTCGCGTTTAAATATATTGCCGGGAATTCGACCTGCAGCATAAGCCTTTTCGCGATAATCGACCGTAAGTGGAAAGAAACCTCGATCTTCTCCACCTTCGGAGCGACAGGCCGTAACCAGCACCACAGTTTCACCGTATTGTATCCAAACAGCACCGTGGGCCTGCTTGGCCACCCTGCCAGTTTCAAGTGAAAGGGTACGTTCCCCTAAACTAGTTTCTACTTTGTGAATCATATTGGTCTCTCTATCAGCTAATTAATGTTGATAAAAAATTCATGCAGACTCAGCGTCTCAATTCAAGACTCTTGATTAACTCGGCGTAGGCTTCTGGATTTTTTCGTTGGAAATAGTTTTGCAGGCGCCGCCGTTGGCCAATTATCTTTAAAAGTCCGCGCCTGGAACCAAAATCCCTTTTGTGAGTTTGTAAATGGGCGGTCAGATTCTGAATCCGCTCGGTCAAAATGGCAATCTGCGAAGCCGTAGAACCGGTATCTACTTCTGTTTTGCCATATTTTTTGGTTAAGTCCTTCTTTTTTTGTGTATCTACTGGCATTTCAATCCTCCATGTTTTCCTCAATTTAGCCTGAGACATTGCCCAGAATTTTTTTTGCTTGTTTTAAATCGGCTTGAATTTGTCGAATCAATTCCTTCCTTCCCTCGAAACGCTGCTCATTACGCAGGCGCGCCTTAATATTTACCTCGAGTACTTTCCCATAAAGATCACCTGAAAAATCAATAATGTGCAATTCCAGCGACAATTTTTTTTCCCCAAAGGTCGGACGCAAACCATAATTTATCAGGGCGTCAAAGGGCGGGCTTCCAGCCCATCGGACCTCTCCCAAGTAGACACCTAGAGAAAGCTCAAGCGCCTCTGGGTCAATTTTTAAATTGGCCGTAGGGAAACCCAATTCCTGGCCCCGTCCCTGGCCACGTTCAACCACACCGCTGAAATGCTTGAAACACACAGCAAAGGCTTCCCCTTTAAAAAGGCGTTTAAAAGCCCGGTACCAGCTGGCGAAAGACCTTCAAAGGTTTCAGGTCCCCCTCTTGGTTTTCCCACTGACCAATTCCGTAAAAATGCATATCGGGATCGTAGACGGCCAATATTTTTTTTTCCCATACAACTAAATCAGGCTTGATATTAACCCGGGAACCGTGTACGAAAAGCTTGAGCTGGTGGGGTTTGAGTACTACTTGTCCCAAATCATTCAATGCACTCTGGGGCGGGACAAAATGGTGCACTATTTTACCAGTTTCGCTTAGTTCCCGGATCTGTTCAAGCTCTAGGGCTTTATCAAGCCCTAGATTTCCAACCCGACTACGGCGCAGAGTATGAACATAGGCACCGCAATTGAGCCTTTCTCCAAGATCGGCTGCAAGGGAACGTATATAAGTTCCCCGCGAGCAGACGACGCGAAGTAGCAACTTCGGAAACTCGTATTGCAATACCTCAATACAACTTATATGGACTTTTCTTGCCCTTAAGGGCACTGCCAGGTTGCGCCGCGCCAGTTCATAACTGCGCACCCCATTAACCTTTAAAGCAGAAAAAGCAGGCGGGACTTGTTCAATAGTCCCGGCAAAGCTTTGCACCTGACGGACTAATTCATCTTTCCCGGGGATGTCTATATTCTGCCTGGCCGAGATATGGCCCTGGGCATCACAGGTATCACTTGTAGCCCCGAGAAAGAACGTCGTTTCATATTCTTTTTCACCTGCACTCAACCACTCGTTAAGCCTTGTATAAGCCCCTAAACAAACCAGCAAAATGCCGCTGGCTAATGGATCCAAGGTTCCACAGTGCCCTATGCGACGCATATTTAGAATAGTTCGCATAGAGGCAACTACATCATGAGAGGTCGGGCCAGTTTCTTTATCTACTACCAGAATACCTTCGTACTTATGCCCTGCCATCCCTCGTTTTAACTTCATTAATAAGGGTTGTAATTTGGGCGGCTCTTTCTGCAGTGTCGTCGTAGGCTACCCTAATCTCTGGCGTATGCCTAAATGAAACTCTTTTTGCCACTTCTCGACGAATATACCCCAAAGCTTTCTTCAAGGCTTTCTGTGCTTCCGCCTGTTCCTCCTTACTACCCATTAGGCTAACAAACATTTTGGCATATTTCATATCCTGAGAAACCTCGGTATCGACGACGGTAACAAAATGGACACGTGGGTCCTTAAGTTGGCTGACGATATCGCTGAGTTCTCGAAGGAGCAATTCCCGGACTCGGTTGATTCTGTAGGGAGATCCCATTTTTAATTCAACGAGGTTCAATGAAATAATCGAGCACATGAACCCGTAGATCCTGCTCGATAAAATTTAATGTTTTGGAAATTACACTGTTGGCATGATTCACTGCATTGCTGACGACCACTACCCCCAGCGTAGACCGTTGCCACAGTTCATTGTCTCCTACTTCTGCAACCGACACGCCAAAGCGATTGTGAATCCGTTCCTTTATGCTATTGAGCACTTGCCNCTTATCTTTAAGCGACTGGNTCTCGGGGAGAAAAAGTTGGACTTCGCAAGCTACGATAACCAAAGCATTTTTTACCCCCTATGGGGGACAGGCTATAAGGTNCGGGCGGNTTCAACGACCTCGAGNGCTTCGATAATNTCATCTTCCTGGAGGTCGTTGAATCCTTCNAGACTGATGCCACACTCAAACCCTTCGAGAACNTCTCGGACATCGTCTTTAAAGCGGCGCAAAGATGATAGTTCACCTTCGAATAAGGCTTCTCCACCACGCAGTAGCCGCACTTTGTTATTGCGGACAATTTTGCCCTGCTGAATTATGCACCCGGCAATGCTTCCCGCGCGCGAAGACCTGAAAACCTGCCGCACCTGGGCCATCCCGGCAACGCGTACTTGAACGTCTGGGGCAAGCAGCCCGGAAAGCCCTGCCCTAATTTCCTCGATAACTTCGTATATGATATCGTACAGGCGAATTTCAACCCCATCGCGCTGCGCCATTTCTCGAGCGGGAGGATCGGGCTGAATGCCAAAGCCAATTATTATTGCTTTTGAAGCAGCCGCCAGCAGAACATCGGACTCGGAAATCGAACCGACCCCGCTATGTATGACATAAACGCGAACCTCATCGTGGGTAATTGCCCCCAATTCCTGAGTGATAGCTTCCACCGAACCATCTACATCACCTTTGACAATGACTTTTAAATCTTTGATCTGGCCCTGTTGAATCTGGTAATGCAAATCGGAGAGGGAGACGGCCCCTATTGTTCTATGTTCCTGTTCTCTTTTCATCTGCTGACGCCGCTGGCTGAGATTTTTGGCATCCCGTTCCGAGCTCATCACGGAGAAAATATCCCCGGCTTGCGGGACTCCAGCCAGACCCAGAACTTGTACCGGTTGGGAGGGGTAAATCTCATCTACTATTTTCCCCTGTTCATCCAGCAGCGCCCGGACCCTGCCACTGAAGACCCCGGTAATAAAAGGATCGCCACGGCGTAAGGTTCCCTCTTGCACCAGCACAGTAGCAACGGCGCCTCGACCTTTATCGAGCTGCGCTTCGATGATAGTACCTCGTGCCCTTTTATCGGCAGCCGCTTTCAATTCGAGCAATTCGGATTCGAGCAAAACTAGCTCCAGCAATTTATCGATCCCCAAACCCGTTTTGGCGGAAATCTCGGCACAGGCTACTTGTCCACCCCAGTCTTCGAGCAAAACGTCACGCTCGGCCAATTGACGTTTAATGCGATCGGGGTCGGAAGTGGGCAAATCGACTTTGTTTATGGCCACTACAATGGGCACCTGGGCAGCTTTGGCATGATCGATTGCTTCGATGGTCTGGGGCATGACATTATCATCGGCAGCTACGACGAGGATTACCAGGTCGGTAATCCGGGCACCGCGCGCCCGCATGGCCGTAAAGGCCGCGTGTCCCGGGGTATCGAGAAATGTTATTTTGCGTTCATCGGGCAGGCGCACTACGTAGGCACCAATGTGCTGGGTAATCCCACCTGATTCTCCCTCTGCTACATTGCTTTCGCGCAAATAGTCAAGGAGAGAGGTTTTTCCGTGATCAACGTGCCCCATTACAGTAACCACTGGTGGGCGCGGTCTTAGTTCGCCGGTTTCCTCCTCCTCATCTTCAGGTTCTTCCAGCAGAAAATCTTCCTGCTCGTCTAGCGCGCGAACTTCAAAACCAAATTCATCGGCAACGGTAATGATGGTATCCATATCAAGCCGCTGATTAATAGTTACCATCATTCCCAACTGCAGGCAAGTTGCTATGACTTCAGTCGAACGAACTTCCATGTGCTCGGCAAGTTCGGCCACCGTAATAAATTCGCTTACAGTAAGGATCTTTACTTCTTCGACGCCCCCATCTTCTTCTTCTTTGGGAGCTCGATCATAGCGCCGACGCGTTCGACCTTCATTTATTTGCGATAGGGTTTTGCGAACATTTTCCTGGACTATTTTATTATCGACACTGCGTTTTCGCTTACTACGCCCACCTTTCCAGCGCCCGCTTACTTCTCCGCTTTGGGAGGGAGGAGAAGTTTCTTTCTTCTCAATCTTTCCTCCGGCCTCAGTCAACAAATTGGGAAGGTCTTCGCGCTTCCCACGGCGCTTGGGTCGACGTTTATCTTCGCCCTCTTTTGGGGGCACTTTGGTCGGGGGAATAGAGGTGCCTGGCTGCTTGGAGGAATTCGCCGGACCGGCTGCTCCCCGCCTCCTGTTCGGTTTCCCGTCGCTTTTTGTCGTATCAGATTGGACCTCTTGCTTTTTTTCTGCTGGCGTTTGAGGTCCCGTCTTCTTGCGGTCTTCTTCCTTGGACTTCTGGCGCTTGACTTCTTCTAATGAACTCTTTTTTTCTTCTTCAAGCTTACGGGTAATTGCCTCCAGCATATCCTCGGTTACTACGCTCATGTGACTCCTGATTTCATATTCCATGCTTTTGAGCATCGAAATCAAAGCGTCACTGGATAGTTTTTTTTCCTTGGCGACCTGGTATACCCTGCGTTTTTCCAAAAAACATTCTCCCTTTTGGATGGAGACTTTTATGAACTATATTTGATCCTGGTCGGACACTGCATCGGGTTGAGCCTCTGGAGCAGACTCATTTTCCTCGTTTGCCTCGACTATAGTATTTTCTGCAGCTTCGGCTGCCGGGCTCGAATCCGCAACGGTATTTTCATCGACATCTAATGGTTTGCCATCATCGATTTCGAAGATATTATTGGGTTCAGAATTTTGAGGGGGTGGATCCGCAACGGAATTTTGTTCGGCACTTGAATTTAAAGCTTCTTCAACTTCCTCTTCAACTTCCCCTTCGACTTCCTCTTCAACTTCCCCGTTGTTTTTTTCTAAATATTCGCTGGCCGTCTGCTTAAGGGCAAGGATCTTCTCCTCTTCTTCCAGCCCGGGAACGGTCTTCAAGAGGTCAACTGTGGATTCGGAAATTTCTTTTATGGAGCTGAAACCGGATGTCGCCAAACTCAGCGCAATAAGTTCGCTGACGCCGGAAAGACGCCGAAAGGCCTCTTCGCTTTGAGTTATTTTTACCCGGCGTTCCTGGTATTCCTGCTCCGTGATTATATCCAAGCCCCAGCCAGTGAGTTGGGCCGCCAATTTTGAATTTTGCCCCGCCTTACCTATGGCCAGGGAAAGTTGGTCCTCCTCGACTAAAATTGAGGCGTGGTGCCGACGCCGGTCGACGATTACGCGGGTTACGTTGGCTGGGCTAATTGCCCGAGCAATAAAAACTTCGGGTTCATCACTCCAGGATACTATATCAATTCTTTCACCGCCCAATTCGCGCACGATGGTCTGGACTCGAGCCCCTTTGACGCCAACGCAGGCACCAACGGGATCAACTCTTTCATCACTGGAACTCACGGCAATTTTGGCGCGTTCGCCCGGTTCGCGAGCAACCCCGTGAATCTCGACAATCCCCTCGGAAATTTCGGGAACTTCTATGGAAAAGAGTTTTCTCAAAAAATCGGGGTGCGTACGCGAAAGCAGGACCTGGGGCCCCCTGGTAGATTTGAGTATCTCGTAGATCAGCCCCCGGACTGTGTCACCCTGCCTATAGCGTTCGCGGCGAATCTGTTCTTTGAGAGGAATGGCGGCTTCTGCGCGCCCCAGGTTTAAAATTATATCACCCCGACTTATCTGTTGTACAGTTCCAGCTTCAATCTGCCCCGTTCGCCCACTGAACTCGTCGTGAATTTTCTCCCTTTCGGCCTCCCTAACACGTTGAATAAGGATCTGCTTGGCCGTTTGAATGGCATTGCGTCCAAAATCGGCCAGGTCTAACTTTTCGACAACTACCCCACCCAGTTGGGCTTCATCATCGATAGCCAGAGCATCATCAAGTTCGATTTCCTGGCTGGGTTCCTGAATCTCTTCTACGACGGTCTTATGGGCGATGACTTCCATCTGTCCGCTCACAGGATCGATATCGGCCTCGAAGTTATCGGTATTGCCATAGCGCTTTTTAGCCGCTGAAATTAGGGCATCGGCCAGAGTTTGCACCACGAGATCACGGTCTACATTTTTTTCCCGAGCGATCTGGCTTAGTGCTTCGACAATATTAAAATTATTCATCAAGTCCCCTGAAGTGTAAAAAAACTCTAAAACTCTACTTCTATAGTCGCTTTGGCGATTTCACGCCGTTCAAGTTCCTCGGTCCCGCCGGCAATCTGCAGAATCAGCCTTTCTTCCTCCCAGGCCTGCAAACGACCGTGAATCGTCTTGCCATTGGCAAGAACAATTTTTAAAAATCGATTGTGGGCCCGAGCAAAATCCCGATCGCTTTGCAGCGGTCGGTCTAGTCCGGGTGAGGTAATCTCGAGTCGATACCGGTTCTTAATGGGATCTTCTATATCCAAGAGATCAGCGGCCTCCCTGCTGATAGCCTGGCAAAGTTCAAGGGTAACACCTGAATCGGCGTGAATCAAAAGGCGCAAAGTTTGATTGTTTAAAGCACCTGTCAACTCGAGGTCTACCAGGCTGGCGCCATGATCCATAACAACGGGTTCCAATAATTCGCTAAGTCTCTCTTTTAAATCAATTTGAATACATTCTGGGATAACGGAAAACCCCCTACGAAAAAAAGCGGGCTTTAATGCCCACTTAACTATATATTATAGACCAATCTAATGATTTAGGCAAGATCGTTTTAAATCACTTCCCAAATGAAGAATACAAATCAATTCTGCCCCAAGGAATTACCTAAGAAGCTCTAGGGCGTCTCTCAATTCCTTACGCGCAATTTCGAGAGCACTTCTCAAGTCCCTTATGACTTCTTCTCGGGGCGCCGTTGTGGAA
>PBKU01000015.1 GCA_002722175.1 Magnetovibrio sp. | reverse complement strand
TCGTGGATCGTTGGTGGACGAAACCGACATTCATTTCCCAGCCACCGCCGGTGAGACGTACCACCTTTTCCTGACTGGCCCCGGCTTTTATATGCTGCAAATCCACGACGCAGCCTACGCGATCGACGGCCGGAAAAAACTACATCTTCGAGGATACACCACGCCACTGTATTTCCATGTTTCGGCGGAAGTTCGCTCCTTCACGTTGACAATGCGATCTGGTGTCCCCGGCGAAACGGCCGTCGCGACACTCTTTGACCCACAGAACCGTTCGGTTGCCGCCTTGCGCACGGTCGAGCAGCCTATCGATCAACAGACAATCAACTGTCGCGGCGATTCCAATGGCTACTGGAAACTCGTGGTGGACAAGGCCGACCAAGGTGCTCTGGATGACGTCTATGTTGAATTTGGACCTGAGTTAACGGGCTATTGTTCTCTGGAACCGGGCAAGCTTCTGCTCGTGCAACCAGCAGAAGTGCGGCCCGCGCGAGCCACAGGGATGGATCCTTTCGCACGCAAATTACTTGGCGTGCCCGAACCACAGTTCACGGTTTGGCGTGAGGGGGCAGCGTTGGGTTTGATTGAGGTGGCGCCGGTCCATCTTCCCGTAACTCCTCCAGGAGATTGCAACCACTACGGCTGGCCAGTGGCGACAATGGCCAAGGACACCTTACTTGTCATGCATCGTCGCATCCCAGGGCACCGACGCGATGGCGCGGGTGAACCGAGTGACAAAATGTCCTACGGAGTGGTATTGCGAAGTACGGATGGCGGCCGGCAGTGGTCGCAGCCTTATGATCTACGCAACTGCATGACACCCGAGGATCGTGTTCGCGGTGGCATCGTACCGCTGTCGCATCGGGCGAAATTTGACCCCACCAACAAATCACCACTCGGGTACAAGGTGCACCTCCACGCCATCGGCACGACCCGCGATGGCAATGTCATAGCGGTAAACAATCACGGGGTTTTCCGCAGCGACGATACCGGACGCACTTGGAAACATTTTCCCGAGGCGCTGCGAGACGACACCTTTGCACATCCCATCATCAACATCGGGCCGCGCATCGTGGACGACCCTCAACACGGCCTGTTTGTATTCGGTAACTGGTTCGGAGAAGTCGATGAATACCACAAGTACAGCAAGCAACTTGTGGCCCTCCGTTCCCGTGATGGCGGTAAAACCTGGCAGACTGAAGAGCACCCGGTCGGTTTCAAACAATACGAACCGGCTGTGTTGCATCACAATCACCAGTACCTCTTCGTCACGCGCGACCAGAACCAGGTGCGATCCCATCGCCAGATGACCTGGCTACCCGGCCGGAAACCACTCGTCACTCAAACCAATCTGGAAGACCCACGACTCGTGGACACCGTAGACCTCTCGTTCAATCCCGAGACCGGCCGTCTGGAAATCGTTCGTTCGGAACGACACCGCATGCAACTTTGGCTGTGGAGCATTGATCCGAAAAATTGGGCCACCGGGCAATGGCGCCGTGAATGCCGTTTACTGGACCGCGAGGGGAGTTTTTATGAGGATGCCGATGGCTTCCACCCTGCCGGCGCAGTCGTAGATGCGAAACGAGGCCTGCAACACGTCTTTATCTACGTCGGCCATCCCAATGGCCCGGCCGGCGTCTTTCGCATTACACGCTCGCTAAACACGCCGAAGCTGGCAGATTTCCTGAACACCCAGACTCCCTGATGTCCTTCCCGCGGTAGCCAGACGTCACTTCGCCCGTGTCTGAATACGCGCGGAAGTGTCCGCGACGGCTGCTGAGAAAGTAACCGCAAGCACCTGGAACCTCGCCAACGACGTTCACTCGGCGCGCCTTCAGGCAAGCGGTCCGACGGCGGGGCGCGTAGAGACAGGTACGGAATGCGCTGCTTTGTCGGACCATTACCTTGCGCAGCAGTGCTCAAGGCAAACACTGGGGTCGGTTCACCGGGCAAGTTTCGATGCGCTGTTCGTCAGTCCACTCTGGCAAACTCATGTACCCAGACAGGATGATCGGATTCCCAACTCATACCTGGATGCATTCTGAGAATCAGGTTCCGGTAGACTTCCATACTGGGATAACCTTCACGCTGGGCATCTTCTTCAGTCATCTCACCAAGGTGCTGGCGCCGGAGATCTTTAATTGTGAATGAGACGCCATCGAGTTGGAATGTTTCCCCAGGATATCCGTAGATGCCGTCAGGTCGCTGTTGTGTCTTGCGGCCCTCCAATGCCGCCGCGACCAGTTTTTCGCGTGTCACGAGACGGTCAATTTCACACGTTTTTTCTGGGTATTCGGTCATCTTGCGTTGCCTTCCGTTGCTTCAATTGAGGGTAAATTACCCAGGACAGGGTAAAACGCACATCGTTAAGGGCCAAGTCCCAGCCCCGAGTTCAGCATGCGGATCACCACTGACACGGGGCCCACGCGACTCGCACCGGCGGCAGGTTGAGCAACCGCTTGAGTCCCGGTTGATCGTCGCCGGTGCCCAGCAACGCCAGCAGGACAAGGCGATCGTGGCCGACTCGACCGCATCCAACAAAGTCACGCATCGGCTTGGCGCAAACGCGCTGCGCGCCAACACCGAACCAGCTCCTCAGTGTAGGGGACCCCAGCAAACACCAGCATAAACGTCGTATACCACCAGATGTAGCCCATGCCACCGACAGCTTGTGGGCGCCAGACATACTCCATTTGCCCACCCCAGGACATCGTCAGAACATCCATAAATACATTCCAATTCCGACAAATAATCAGGGACATCAGGTAAAACGGAATCGTTGATAATTAAGCGTGCACAGGCTGTTCCCAGACACTTATCACCCGATCCGGCAATGCCAGGCAAACATCGATATGGGCCACGATTTCATGTAGCACGAAAAACACGAGGCAGGTCAATAAAACGAGAACATTCATCTCAAAAAACAAGCTGATCCACATTGGCACTCCCACGAGAACTCCCATGAGTGAGTGCAACATCGACTCACGAATGCCGGTGTTATGCTCTATTCTTGTCGCCCGGTGACAACAGTAATCGAGTGATCCACACACCACCCAAAGTGGCAATAAGACGTAGAGCATCAGGCTGAGCGTGAGCGCATCAACATCCATTTAACAGGTCCTCACTTCGCCAATTTGCAAGCGTTCGGCAGGTATGCGGTAGGCCGGCGTACCTGTCACCACCCATAGAGAGATCGACGCGGTGGTGCGCGGCCAGCAGACGTTTCATGTGCAACTCCTTCGATTAGCGTATCCAGACTGACCAGCATACCTGGATCCCGTTACCCGTATTCAGGATGTGTAAAATTCGAGAAGGTTCAGACGAGCCTTGCGTCCTGGCTTTACGGCCAGTGGCCAATCGCTGGCACACGCACCTCGAGTCAGGAGTGGCGCCAGCGCGTCAATGACCTTGTAATAGATAAGCAAGCAGGTCATGTAACTCTCGTGTCGTCATTAAACGCGTGAGGCCCTCCGGCATCAGCGACAGGGCCTGTTGCTGTTGATCGATTTCATCACGGGCCAGATAAATCAGTCTGCCGGTGCGTGCGTCTTTAAGGACAAGCGTCTTCTCGTTTGATTTTTTGACGAGATAGCCAGTTTCGATCCTTCCATCGACCGTAGAAACCGCCGTGGCCACGTAACCTTCTTTGATCTGACGATTGGGCCAGAGGAGAGATTCCACGATTATCTCGGCCGACAACCCTTTGCCTACATTGGTCAGGTCAGGTCCAATCGTCCCGCCCTGCTCCGCGATGCGATGGCAACGATGGCATTGGGCAAATTCTGAACGAAACACGTTTGCCCCACGAGTCGCGTCCCCTTGCGACCGGGCGCCGTTCAACAACTGCTGGACAAGAGCGCTGGAATATTCAAGCCGCCCGCGGTCAGCTCCCAGTGCTTTTGCGAGCGTTTGCTGCAGGACTTCGTCACTCCGGCCACGTTCGTGCAGCTCACGAGTCACGCGTTTCGCCAGGTCGGGACCAAGCCCGCCTTCCGTGAAGACGTTTGCCAAGGCCACCGTTCCCCCGGACCTCTCAAAGACAGGATCCAGGAGCGCCGTTACCTCCTCTTGTGTTTCTGCCACGGCAAGTGACTGGGCGATACCGTAGATCCCGTCTTCCAGGTCCCGGCGGTAAAGCGAGATCGTTGCCGACAGCTTACTCTCCCCGTCGCGCGAGCTGAGCCATTTCAGGGTGCCCAACGATTCAGCATCGTCGAAGTGCGCGAGTGCATCGATCGCAGCGGAACGTACGCTTTGTGGTTGTTTCATATCGAGCGCTAATCGCTGCACCCTTGGCAATTGCGCCTTGAGTTCCCCAATCCCGGCCAGGCGTGCCGCACCTGCGCGAACGGCAGCCGTTGGCGATGCCAATTGCTGCTCGATACGTTGTCGCACAGAATCACTTTGCAGCCACGACTTTTGAGCCCGCGTGGCAAGCTCCTGCGTGACCGATGGAAANGATNCGGCTTTTCCCANGACAAAGTCGAGCGTTTCTAGCGTTCCTATGCGAGCCAAATGTTCCAACAGTTCTCGCTCTGTGGGACGTGGCAATTGCCGCGNTTCAATAAGTTGACGGATGGTGGAAGTGATTTCGTCGGCATCATAGGTACGAAAGACAAAGGCGGCATGCTCGGGGCGATCGAACTTGAGTTGNCCTTCTTGCAGGGCTGGCAGCCAATGTGGTGCNAANGCAAACACCGCTTGNGTCAAGGAATACTGCAAGGGNCGGTCGATGCGAAAATTGNTGGCTCGCATGGCAATNACGATACTCTGCGGCGAAGGNATNTGACTCAGCGCCGTNACTGCCTCCATACGGACGCGCGGATGCGTATCACCGACCTTTTGTTCCAAGATNGCCAGTGCATCGGGAAGTCGATCGGCCCAACGTCGGACGACNCGTGTNGCNTANNCTCGCGCGTAGGGATCTCGCGATGACAGCANTTTGGAGAGCAGAGANGNCTCGACGATANCGTGGCTCTCAAACACACCCAGGACTTCGTAGCGCAAGTGTTCTAGCGCCTCTCCAGAGGCTNTTGTCTCTGAAANCCACTGCCGCAACGCGGGAATCACGGCCNCGGTTTTCATTTCAGAGAGCNGCCGTTTGGCTTGTTTGCGAACCCAGCCTTCCGGGTGTTGCAGGCANATAAACAAGTCGTGCAACCGAACCGNNTTGGNGGTCAGNTCGGGTGGCTTGACCAACGGNCGNTGTTTCGCCGTGATCCGCCAAATACGCCCGTGNNTCTTGTCACGTGANGGATGTCGAAACGAAGCCTGGTAATGACCAATAATTGGATTGAACCAATCCAGCACGTAAATGGCGCCGTCTGGCCCAATCGTTATTTCGAGCGGGCGGAAGGCCGGATGATCGCATTCCAGGAATTTNGGAAACCGTTCGCACTTGATTCCGGAACCTTCCCGATAAGGTCCAAAATGTTCGATCGAACGATCGAAATACCCGGCAATCAAGAACGTGCCCTGCATCTTTTCGGGCAAGTGAGCTGTTTCCACATACTCAATGTCCATCGACTTGGCGGTNGTGCGACCCATCAGTCCATAAGCGGCTTCCATTTTCAGGGGATTGGTCGTCGGCACCATNGCCGGCGACGCATCATATAACTGCTTGTCATTTCCCTTCAGATACATTTCGCCAAAGCGACCAAAGGTGATACCCCAGGAATTATCCGATGACAAGTTCGGCGAGAGGTAAGGATCCAAGCGCAGGCTGTCTGTTCGTAANCGCCAGACTGCCGACCANTTNGCTCGCGAAATGCCCCACGGTGTTTCGATACGTGAAAAAGCATGCATACCTTGGCAGAAAAGCAGGTCGCCACCGGGGCTCCAGGTAAAAGAGTTAATATTCTGGTGTGTATCCGCGGTACCAAATCCTGAGAACACGACGCGCATTGNGTCCGCTCGATCATCGTTGTTCTNATCGGGCAGNTGATACAAAGTGTGCCCTTGTCCGACGTAGGCTCCNCCGTCTCCCAGGGCAAATCCAGTGGGCATGTTGAGACCGTTGGCAAAAANGGTCGAGATGTCAACCTGGCCATCCCGATCGGTGTCTTCCAGGATGACNAACTTGTCGTCCGGATCGTGCTTGGGTTTGAGCTGCGCGTAGGCCTGAGTGCAAAGCACCCANAANCGGCCNCGTGCATCCCATTGAGAAGCCACGGGATTGGCAATTCCTTCTTGTTCGCTGGCATACAGACCGATNTCATAGTCATCCGCGAGGCGAAAGCCAGCCAGCTCNGCGGCGACNGAGTTNTCACCGAGAACGTGTGNATGGATCGTTATCTCCGCGCGCTCGACCATTTTGAGTAATTGGNCCACTTCCTCCGGAAACCANCGGTTNTCCTTTTTCACATCCCAGGAACTTTCGGTATGTTGTCGATTTCCGTACAGGAACGCCCAATTCGTCGGACGAAAGTATCGAAACCAGTAACGATTNTTTTTGANGATTTCATTTCGAATTGCTTCTGTATGCTGATCGGCAAATCGTTGNTTCGATTCGTCAAATTCACTGGCGGGTGGCACGGCAATGCCAAGTTGCNTCATGATCAGATGGGCGTTCTNCCANTGTCCATAATCTGTCAGTCGAATNCCGTTGGAACTGGANCGTTCNGATTCCTTTTCTGAGAGATCCGCAAACTCTGTGAATTGATCCACAAAAAGGCAGTTGTGNNTATNGGCTAACGCGNGTATNGACTCGACGTAGTCCTGTAGTAATCGATTTCGTCGCTGGGCCAGATTTNCAGNGGGCCCCGATCGATAAAACGGCAAGGGTGACAAGAGGACGATCTGTNGNGTTCGCAGCTTCAGTGCTGCCANCAANCGATCATAGGTTTGCTTGAAGTCCNCAATTCGATCTCGACCGTCGAGCGACTCCATCTGNCCAAACTCGACAAAGACAATGTCAGCTGNCACACGTGGTCGTTGGTCCTGAACTCCAAGCTCGAACTTTTCTTCCAGGTAGAAGAAGCGTGGCCGTTGTTGCAGATAGACGGTGTCTGCGTCCCAGGACAAATTGCGAAAACGCAGCAACNGGTCGCCATACGCTCGTGCCAACANCGTCTCGAGATAGCCNTGTGTTTGCCGATCCGCCATCGAGGTNCCGCCCAGNAACCCNACCACCTGGCCTTTNGAGCGGACAACAAAGCGATCCTTAAACGACGGGTGGTTGCGCGCGGATTCGGTTAACGGNCGCAGTAAGCCTAGACGATCATCCTGGTTCCGCGGTTCTTGAGCCTGGCTGAGTCCCCCACAGAAAGCAANCCAGAACCACAACAGACAGACAGCNNCGAATGGCAAAGCTGGAGCCAACTTTGGNTCGTTGCCAATCCCNGGATATATCATCGNTGCGGGTTGCCTGATGGTGTCTTGTTTGTAGTGGCTTTGTGTGGGCATCATAGTTTCGTCATCGAGATATTCTTGATTTGAATTTTCATCGCGGGGCCATCGTGTAATTGAATCGCAACGATGCCAGCACGCGCCGCCTTGTCTGTCTCGTAATCGAANCCTTGAGACATCAGGATCCCGTTCACACACAACATTATATGAGGACCTTTCGCGATCACCGTGTAGTGATTCCAGCCGGTTTTTTTGACAAACCGTCNCAGCTGGTCATGATCCCCGAACCTGGTCACCGTCCTTTTCCCCAACTTGTCAATCTCCACACTTTCACCACGGTACGCTAATTGAGCCCGATGACTCGAATAAAACACNCCCGTGTAATCTTCCCAGTTCGANATGTCCGCCTGGTAGCCGTCGGCTTGCCATTTTGCCGTTTCACGACTTCGAAAGTGGACCCCNCTATTGCCGCCGACGATCCGAAACTCGAACGTCATTTTGAAATCGTCAAATGTCGGACCACGCCAGAGCAGATAGGTACTNCGCTTGAGAGGATTCTTGAGAGTATTTTCACCGGTGATTGCANCGTCTTCGACCCTCCAATAAAGGGGATCCCCATCCCANTTCTGCAGGGTCTTGCCATCAAACAGCACAATCTTNGGCGAGTNTTGCGTGTCATCCGCTGCCGCAGCGACTGCGCTGCCAGCAAAGAGTAAACCGGCAGAAGATAGGAACTGGATACTCAGTGTCCAGATATGTCGTCTCATTCCTGTCATGTGANATGCCCGTANGTCAGAAGGNAACTGCAANGGGAGACCGATTTGGTCCNGGCAGTGGNACATCNAANCGTANCGCCTGCTCTCAAAGTAGTGGAGAGTATCACACACAGTACGGCAGGTGAAACAAAAACACTCCCGGCAGGACGNCGGATCNCAGCANCTGCATGGCGNNTTCCCGCAGCACTCGGTGAGTGCATCCANACGGCATCAATAGAGAGGNNNNCGACGGTCATGTGTCAGGCAACCCGACGCGCACCGGCCGCCGGAGAAGTGGNTTCACCACCGGTAGATGCTGCACTTCCGCNNCGCTTTCGCGACACCGCCGNTCGCNTTTGCNCCTCGGCACCACACAATTGGCATCAACCGCTNTTTGNGGGATAATGCGTCTTTCTCCCCTCTNAGATTCGCNACAATGTCTCNAGCCGCAACAACGGTGTTGGTGTTTCTGCTGGGTTCGCTCATGTCTGTGAACTCCGGCCTCTGCGCAGCGGAGACAGACTCCTTCCAGAGCATCGCAGCCCGCTACGCTGNCCAAATCCGGCCTCTTCTCAAGGCGTATTGTTTCCATTGCCACCACAGCCAGACACCCGAGGGTGATCTCGATCTTGAAGCGCTAAAGACACTGAACGACGCGCGACGCAATCCCCGCGTCTGGCAGAAAGTGCTCTTCATGATCGATAACGCCGAAATGCCGCCGAAAGAGAGCAAGCAACTNGCGNCTGCGGAACTNACAACGTTACAGAACTGGGTGCGGACGTACCTGAATGCCGAGGCACTGGCCAATGCAGGCGACCCGGGCCGCGTCATCATGCGGCGGCTGAGTAACGCTGAATACGACAACACGATCCGCGACCTGACTGGCGTCGACTTCCGGGCGACGCGGCAGTTCCCGGCTGACAGCGCAGCTGGCGAAGGTTTCACAAATGCCGGCGAGTCGATGGTGATGTCGCCCGCTCTCTTCGAGAAGTATGTGGCCGCGGCCCAGGAGATCGCAGCGCATGCCGTGTTACTCCCAGACGGCTTTCGGTTCTCGAAGGCGTCCGCGCGCCGTGACCAGACTGACGAAGTGATCGACCAGATCCTCGCCATCTACGCGAATAAAACCGAGCTGGTCGAACTTCGCATGACGGGGGGCAACCGTGACGGCCGCATCCGGTGGGGCCAACTCCCGCTGACTCCTTACATCAAGGCGCTGATCGAGCACCGCGAGAAACTTGCAAAACAGGATCATGTCCGATTGCTCGCAAAAGCGAATGGGTTGAATCCAATTTACCTTGGCCACCTGTCGCGTTTCCTCGCCGCCCGTCACCCCTCACCACTCTTGGCACAGCTCCAACAGATGCTTCGCACCGCGTCGGCAGACGACAGGGACACCGTCGATCGCGAGACCGCCGCGATCGTAGACTGGATCCAACATTGGCAGACTCAATTGCTCGCGCTGGAAGACATTGGCCAGCTCTTCACGCCTGGTCAACAACCACTCACGCCCATCACGACCAGCCAAGAGTTTCGACTGGCCCTGAATCCATCAGTTAGTGCGCGCCGCTCCGAGCTTTCGCTCGTTGCGCACGCCGGCAACGGAAACGCCGCCGGACGGGCGATCTGGAAGGATGCGCGGCTGGAACATGCGGACTATGGCAAGATTCCTCTTCGCGACCTGCTTCCCTGGTTCAACCGAGTGAGCGCGTTTCGGCGTGTGACCCTCGCCAGGACCGGAGAATACCTCGCCGCGGTTGCCCTCGCTGCAACAGCCCAGCAACGGTCGGCCGCAAGCCTGGCGAAAGAGCATGACCTGGACCCGGACGTGCTCGCCGCCTGGGCCGACTACCTCGAGATCCCCGTGGGCTCAAACCGTCCCACCCAAGTGACAGGTTTGATCAGGGAGAAGAAGAACGATGTCGCGGGTCTCAGCTGGATCAAGGGGTGGGGAGCGAACCCACCGAACATCATTGCCAACTCGTCCGATACCGAAACCGCCAAAGTTCCCGGCGACGTGCCGCCGCGAACCGTCGGCATTCACCCGACACCAACTCAGTACGTTGGCGTCGGGTGGAAGAGCCCGATGACAGGATCGGTCGACATCGAGGCGTTGGTGATCGATCGGCACGCTGGTGGAAACGGCGTCGAATGGTGGCTCGTTGCGCAACGAGGCAAGCGTGAAACGCGCCTCGCGAGCGGTGTGGCGGCTGACGGACAGGCTGTGACAATTCCGGCGGTGAAAGCGTGCGTCGTGCGAACAGGCGATGTCTTATCGCTCCGGGTCGGTCCTCGAGACGCCAATCACGCGAGCGATCAAACGCAGATTGATCTTGTGATTACCGAACAAGACGGTAAATCACGTATCTGGACTCTCGCCAAGGACGTATCAGCGGACATCCATGCCGGCAACCCGCACGCGGACAGTCTGGGCAACGCGCAGGTCTGGTACTTCTACACAGGTGAGACACGTTCCGACTCCCCGTCCCAGATCGCGCTTCCCGCGGGTTCGCTGCTCGCGCGCTGGCGCCATGCGGTCGACGCTGGAAAGACCGACGAGGCGGCACATCTCGCAAAAGAGACGGCTGCGCTCCTGGCCAGTGAGCGCGTTGACAAGGTCAGCGAGCCCGATCGCCGGCTCTACCGCCAGACGCGGGCCATCGACTCACCCCTCTTCAAACAATTCGATCGTGAGGCCTTCAAGAAGCTGGGCGCTGAACCGCGGCGCGACTCGAATCCGCTTCCCGGCATTGGAGTCGACCCCGCCGCGTTTGTGTATAACGACCTGGTCACGAACATCCCGCACTCACTCGCCATCACGATCCCCATCGAATTCGCGACCGGTTGGACATTCGCCGTCTCGGGAGAGCTCTCGGGGAACGCGGCCGGATTCGTGCAGCTTGAGGCAGCCAGTGGCCGTCGTACCCCGGTGAAGGGATTCAAAGCCGGCTTGCCGTTCCTGGTCCGGCAGGGCCACCCTGGTCGTGACCAACTGCAGGCGGCCTTTGATGACTTCCGTGCTCTGTTTCCGCGCGCCATGTGTTGCCGGACCATTGTTCCAATCGACAAGGTCATCACGCTCGTGATGTATCACCGTGAGGACAAACACTTTCGCCGCCTGCTACTCACCGAGCCGGAACGGGCACGACTCGACCGGCTCTGGCGGGAAGTCCGCTATATCAGCCAGGACGCGCTGAAGATTCACGAGTTCTATCCGCTCTTTCTGGAGTTCTCGACACAGGGCAATGACACCCATGTATTCCTGCCACTCAAGGAGCCAATCCGCAAACGGGCTGAGACCTTCAAGAAACACCTGGAAGAGACCGCACCTGCGCAGGTTGACGCGTTGGTCAACTTTGCCGCCAGGGCATTCCGCCGGCCGCTCGATCAACGCGCAGCTCAGTCCCTCCGAGCCATGTACGCGAACCTTCGTGCCCAGCAAGAGGGACACGGTGCGGCGCTACGTGGTGTGCTGACGCGAGTCCTGGTCTCTCCCGGTTTTCTCTACCGTATCGAACAACCCGGCCCAGGAACAGAATCCATCCCTGTTACGGACTACGAGCTGGCGACCCGGCTCAGCTACTTTTTGTGGTCGACAACGCCCGACCACGAACTCCTTGCCTCAGCCACGAGCAGGACTCTCCATAAGCCAGCTGCGCTCGCAACCCAAACCCGGCGCATGCTCAAGGACGGCCGCGTTCGTGGCCTGGCGACCGAGTTCGCCTGCCAGTGGCTCGGCATCCGCACCTTCAGCTCGCACGACGAGAAAAACGAAAAGCAGTACCCAACCTTCGCAGACGTGCGCGATGACATGTTCGAGGAGTCCGTACGGTTCTTCGAGGACCTTTTCCAACGGGACGGCTCTGTGCTGGAGATCCTCAACGCCGACCATACGTTCATGAACAAAACACTCGCAGAGCACTATGGCTTCAACGACGTAACGGGAGATAACTGGCAACGTGTCGACGGCATGAAACAGCGGTCGCGTGGCGGAGTGCTCGGCATGGGAGCGATCCTCGCGAAACAGTCCGGCGCCACCCGCACCAGTCCAGTGCTGCGCGGAAACTGGGTGGTCGAGACCCTGCTCGGCGAACAGCTGCCCGCCCCACCCCCAATCGTACCAGAACTGCCCGATGCACTCAGCCGCGCGGGCCTCACGGTGCGTCAGATGACAGAGAGGCATGTCGCCGATCCACGCTGCGCTAAATGCCATGTGCGAATTGATCCGTTCGGCTTCGCGCTCGAGTCGTTCGATGCGATTGGCCGCTACCGTGACACCGACCTGATTGGAAAGCCGGTCGACACCAACGTGCGACTCAAGGGCGGAATGCAATTCGACGGTATTGAAGGCCTGCGCCAGTATTTGCTGACGCACCGCCGCGACGATTTCCTCGAGCAGTTCTGTCGGAAGCTGCTGGGATTCGCGGTGGGGCGGACGGTGCAGCTTTCCGATCAGCCACTCGTTGATGAGATGGTTACGCAGCTGAGGAAAAACGACCACCGCATTTCGACGGCAGTTGAGACCATCGTCGGCAGCAAGCAGTTTCGCTTTCACCGTGGTCTCGAGTCCACGCATGAAGAATCCAGGTGACATGGCAAGAGCAAGCAACCAATCGGCCGTAATGGACCGCAACCGTTACCAAATATCCCGCCGCACGCTACTCCGCGGAGTCGGTGTCACTATGGCACTTCCATGGCTCGAGTCGATTCCGGTCTGGGGAGACGAACCGAAGTCTACCGCCCAGGACCACAGCGAAGCTCCCGTGCGGCTGGCGGTCCTGTTTGCTGGCAATGGTTTCCACGGGAAAGAGTGGTGGGCCGAGGGCGCTGGCAACACTCTCAAACTCGGAAAGGTTCTCAAGCCACTCGAGCCGCACCGCGAGAAGCTGCTCTTCATTCGCGGCCTCTACAACGAAGAGGCTCGCAAAGGCAACATTCACAGCTCACAGACGGGCAACATGCTCTCCGGCGCGCCGCTGGCGTCCGGTGGAAAGATTCGGTCGGGTACGAGCCTCGACCAGGTGGTCGCGCAGAAACTCGGCCATCAGACCAAAGTGCCGAGCCTGGTGCTGGGTTGCGAGAAGTCGATCGCGTCCGTTCACCGGGAATATTCGATGCTTTACAGTTCACACATTTCCTGGAGCAGTCCAACCACGCCGACACCGCTTGAGCTCTACCCGGCGCTTGCGTTCGATCGTCTTTTCAAGGCCAACGCCTCGACCAAGAGCGGCAGGTTGATCGTCGACGGCGTACTTGAGGATGCAAAGCGCTTGCGTGGGAAGATCAGCTACTTCGATCGCGCCAAACTGGACGAGTACCTTAACTCCGTACGGGAGGTCGAGGGCCGCATCACTCGTGCCGGCAAGGAGCGGCGTCTGCAGGGTTGGAAGCCGACCACTGATGAACCCAACATCCCGCGTCCCCCCGACGGCATGCCGCAGGATATCGACCAGCACATACGCCTCATGTGCGACATCCTCGTCCTCGCCTTCCAGACGGATACGACGCGCGTCTGCACGCTGAAACTCAACAACGACCACTCCTCGCTGCGTTTTCCACACCTGGGTGTTGACTACATGATCCATCACCTGCTTTCGCACTCCGACACGGACGACTGGCTCAAGGTCAACCAGTTCTTCCTCGAGCAGATGGCTTACATCGCGGACAAACTTGACGCAATTCAGGAAGGCGAACGCACCGCGTTGGACAATTCCATGATCATGATCTGCTCAAGTATGATCGTCGGAAGCCACGACAACAGCCAGCTGCCCGTGGCCATTGTTGGCCGCGCTGGGGGCCAGCTCAAGACAGGAAGGACGCTCAATTACCTGGAGAAGCCGAATCGCAAGATGGCCAGCCTCTATCTTCGCATGATGGACATGATGGGCGTACAGTTGGACAAATTCGGCGACTCCAGTGAGCGTTTATCTGAGGTGTAAGTGGAGGCGTATTTGCAGCATCAATGCAAAGCAAAACGCCGGAGAGCGACGTGGGATATCAGGACTGACGGAGCTCGGAACAGCTTGCGAACCTCGGACCAGACAATGCTGGCCCCTGATTTCTTCGTGACTATAGACTGTTGCAATATGCGGATGACTGAAGGATGCCAACAGCGTGGCCTCCCGTTTGAACCTTGAAACCCGACTTTCGTCACTCGCAAACTCCGCCGGCAACGTCTTGATCGCAACGGTACGATCGAGTTTGGAATCGATCGTACCGTAGACGATTCCCATGCGCCTTGACCAAGAACACGCACGACCCCATAAGGCCCAATTGTGTCTGTGGAAGAACTGGGGGATCCATCCGATGGCGCAATTGTCTCGGCATCGATGAAATCAGAGTTCGATAATTTCCCGTCGTTGCTACTCATCCTGGAAGGTTCCTGGTCACGCTCGATTGCCAACACTCAAACGATACGCAGTTACGTTTGTAGCATGCTGGGGGGGAAAGGGTCAGGAGCTATTCCTCAATCCTACAGCTGGGCAAGACCTGTTGCACTTTGGCGAAGCCAGCGCCGGTGACCCTGGTGTGGCCGCGGTATGGTTCTATTCGTCGGCGACTCTCGTGAGATACACTCTCCCTGCATCGGTGATCTCGATGAAACCGATGCTGCGTGTTTCCGGCCTGGCCATCTCCTTGCGATGCCCCAGCCCGGCGTCACTAACGTTGGGAACGCCGAACCCAAGTTCAAGACGGTTACTAGAACGCTTGAGCTGTACCAGCCCCTTGTCAGTGACGTGTTCCGAAAGTTCGTGAATGCCAACAACTCCATCGGCAGCAGATCCAGGCCGGTCTCGCTGACGGCGGCATGTGCCCTCGCACTCTGAACAGGCTGGGCCAAGTCAGAACCACGAATGTGGCTGGCTGTATCCTGGCGAAGACACACTTCGGATTCAAGCCGCTCCCCGCAAGATGCTCGCCGCACCTTCCGTCAAGAACCATCGAACCAGCGACGGGGGATGAGCGCCGCGTTCAGCTGAATCCTCTCACGATTCCATGCCGGGCTGGCGTACATGTAGGTCAGGATCGCGTCGCCACGTGGTGTGAAATAGCAGTCAAGATTCGTGTACTCGGCCTGCGGGTCCGCCAGAATGTTGCCGATGATCCGCCAGGTCTTCCCCTGATCTGCCGACCGCGCACAGGTGAGTGGCGTGCGTTCGCCGAAATGGTGATGGTCTTTGTTGTACTTACTGTTGTTGAAAAACAGGATCACATCGCCCGTGCCTGGCAAACGTCGTAAACAGGTACCCGACTCGCCTCCTTCCAGACCGCTGAAAACGGGCCTGCTCCACGTCCTTCCTCCGTCGACGGAACGCGACAGGAACGGGCCGCCAAGCTGTGTGCGCAGCGACATCAGCAAAGCCTCGTTCTCTAACTGCGCAACCGATCCTTCCATGGCGCCGCGTTTGGGAAGATCGATAGGATCCGATCGCTTCCAGCTTTTGCCGCCGTTGTCGCTGTACAGGCACCACGCGCTATTCTTTTGCTTCCACTGGTTCCCGGCGCCGCCATGGTAAGGAAGGAGCAAGCGGCCCGATTTGAGTTCCAGGAGGCTGCTCGTTCCACCCTGCAGCAACTGGCCGTTTGATCGGCTCCACAAAGAATCGCGTGGCGAAAAGGATTGTCCTCCATTCGTGGATCGAAACAGACACATCGTGCTACTGTTGCCTTTGGCATGAGCCCGCAGGCTGATCAGCAGCAGGTCACCGCCCGTGGTACGCAAGAGCGCCGGCGCCTGGACGTTCATGTCACCCTGGGCTACATCCACCAGCATGCGGGGGTGTCGCCACGTCTTTCCACCGTCGTCACTCACCTTGGACCAGATCCGACAGACCCCATGATCGTGGCCGCTGCGTTTGCCGCTCTCGTACTTGTGGTAGACCACCATGAGTCGATCGCCTGGCAATTGCGTAATCGAGGCTGTGTCACTACGCGGCGTATCCTTCGTTGCGTGTTCAATCACCACATGCTGAATCGACCGCTTTTCATCAACGGCGAGGAGAACAGGCGACGCGAACGCCGCGAATCCGAGGAGTACAAGAAACAACGACCGTGACATGTTGTGCGCCTGGGGTTCTTCAGTGAATCGTCCGGAAGGGTGTCTAAACCACGCGCCGCATCTATCGTAGCGATCCCAACTCGTAGAACCAGTCAGGCAGAGGCAAGGATCTCTGGCACTTACTTCTCCAGCTCAACATGCTGCTCTGCCAATCCCTCTGCCCAGCAGCTCTACCCCGCAGCCGCGGCCCGTTCCGCTCCTGCTGATGATCGGACCCAGCTTCCACGAATATTCAGGCTAGTGCCGCGACGTGCGACATCCAGGCGCGTTATGATGTTTCGCAACGGACCTCGTCTGCAATCCTGAAGCAATTCCGTGGTATCGAACGGCATCAGTGATGAGAACGCGCTACCAAGACAATGCCGCATGCGGTTTACGAAAGCACCATCGCACCCACTTCTTCAAGGACTTTACAACCATGAGTAACCGTATTCATCTGGCCGCATTCCTGCTTGTTGCGATGCCGGCTTTCCTGCAGGCACAGGACAAGTATCGCGTTTATCTCGGTACGTACACGGGCGAGGTGAGCAAGGGCATCTACCAGTGCGAGCTGAATCTGAAGGATGGTTCGCTATCATCGGCAACACTAGCCGGAGAGACGAACAGTCCATCTTTCCTCGCGTTCCATCCGAACCAGAAGTTCATCTATGCGGTTA